>SUTQ01000007.1 GCA_015062805.1 Methanosphaera stadtmanae | reverse complement strand
TAATAAAAAATAAAATCATTACATCTAAAAAATAGTAATACTAAACAACAAAAAAAGATAATTTTGTCGGACACTCAGCTTATAAAAAAAAATAAATATCTTTCATTTTAAACTTTAAAATGTAAATATAATAGAAAAAAAATTAAAATAAAAAATAAATTTAGATGTGATAAAATGTCTGATAAAAATAAAATATATGATGGTGCTATAGTTGTCGGAGATGTAAATTTAGGTGACAAAGTTGGTATTTGGTATAATGCTGTGGTAAGAGGAGATGAAGCCCCAATAACTATCGGTGATAGATCAAATGTACAAGATAACTGTGTAGTGCATGTAAGTAAAGGAAAACCAGTTAATATTGGTAAAAACGTTTCTATCGGACATGGTGCAATAATTCACGGATGTACTATTGAAGATAATGTAATTATTGGTATGGGTGCAATTGTATTAAATGGTGCACACATCAAAAAGAATTCTCTTGTAGGAGCTGGAGCATTAGTTACTGAAAATAAAGAATTCCCTGAAGGATCTTTGATTATTGGAAGTCCAGCAAAAGCTGTAAGAGAATTAACTGAAGAGGATATTCAGAGCATTACTGAAAATGCTGATGAATATGTGCGATTATCATTTGATGAAGAGTAGATTATTATGGTTAAGACAAGAAGTATAATTGATGAATATAAAACATATGTCCCCGGACGAAGTAAAAAAGAAATTGCTGAAAAATATAGTATCAAAGAAGAAGATATCATAAAACTTGGTTCCAATGAAAATCCATGGGGTCCTGCACCAGGAGTATATGATGCAATAAAAAATTCAATAAATGAAATGAACAGATACCCTGAAAGTAATCATGAATATCTTAAAGAAAAAATTGCAGAATATGCGGGAGTGAAACCGAATCAGGTAATCATTGGTGGAGATGGAGCAGATGAACTATTTGATGTTCTTGCTAAAACAGTTATAGAACCAGGAGATGAATTCATTGTACATCCACCTACATACACATATTATGAATATATTTTCAAACAACAATTTGCAAAACCAGTATATGCAAAATGGGATATCGAAGAAAATAAACTTGATGTTGATTCCGTTCTAAATAACATTACTGATAGAACCCGAGCAATATTTTTATGTACTCCGAATAATCCGAGTGGAGGACTTATTCCCCAAGAGGATATTATTAAAGTCATAGAAGCTACAGATGCTCTGGTTGTTGTGGATGAAGCTTACTGGGAATTTGCTGAAACAAACAATGTAAATTTATTAGAAGAATATGATAATGTGTTCATTATAAGAACTTTTTCAAAGGTATTAGGATTAGCTGGGTTGAGAATTGGTTATGGATTAAGTAATCCCGAATTTTTAGAAAAAATGAACAGAATTAAACCAGTTTTCAGTTTAACTGTTCCTTCACAAAAGGCTGTGATAGCAACACTAGATGATAAAGAATTTATTGAAGAATCAACAAGAAAATCCATAGCTGAACGTGAATACCTATATGAAAGTATCGATGCGATGAATAATTTACACATTTACAAATCTAAATCAAATTATCTATTAGTGGATCTTCATAAAAGTGGATATACTGCTGCCGAATTAGCGGAAAAACTGATGGAACATGGAATAATTATCAGAGATTGTACTAGTTTCCAGGATTTAGATGAGTATTATATGAGAATTAGTGTGGAAACTCATCCTAAAAACGAAAAATTCATAGAAGTTCTTAAAGAATTAGTTGAATAATGAACTTCTAATCTTAACTAATAGAGTACTCTTTTACTCTTATACTCTTTTTTTTAATGTCTTTTTGGGTTATGATAAACTAAAGCTGCAACAACACTGGCTCTTTCTAAAACAGTATGAGTTTGAATGATTTCTTTGTAGTCAATTATATCCAACTCTCTTTTTTCCATCATATACTCAGCCATAAATCTAGCTTCTTCTTTTAATTCGTTTAATGGTTTATTTATCCCTTTGGCTTCTATAACACAACCCATTTCTTTTGCCCTGCAAAATGCTATTACGGCAGTTATTATGTCACCAGGATTATCAGAATATTGGTGTGAAAGCACACAATTTGTCATTTCACCCGGTTCTAATTCGGGCATTTTAACCAGTTGTGTATTTGGAGGAAGCATACTTGAAACAGGAATTAAATTAACGTTACCAATTTTTGCCTCCAATAATGCATTGTCAAAAGCATTAAGTTTTGTAGGACCCTCAGATGCTCCTTTAGTTAATGATACTTTCATATAATATTCTCCCAATATAGTTATAGTATGATTTTTGTAATTTATAACTAATTAATTTATAGAAAAAAGAAGAATTAATAAAAACTTTGAGAGCTCACAAAATATGAAAGGTAGGAATAAGATATATTAATATTAGTTAACTAAATGGTGAAAGATATGTGGGATATGATTATACCTATAATAATGATTGTTGCATCCAATTGTTTCTACCATATTTTTTCTAAATCCACACCACAAGGAATCAATGCATTTGCTACACTGATGATTACTTATTTAACAGCCACAATAATTACTGGAATATTTTTCATATTATTTGTCAAACCAGAAAATGTGCTATTTGAGTTAGAAAAAATAAATTGGGCATCGATAGGATTGGGAATTACCATAATAGGTCTTGAAGCGGGATACATATTTGCTTATAGATCAGGATGGCAAGTAAACACAGCCCCATTAATAGCCAATACTTGTTTGGCTATTGCATTAATTGTAATAGGTGCACTTTTATACAAGGAAAATATCACCATTAAGCAGTTGGCCGGTATCGCAATCTGTTTAATAGGTATCGTGATGATAAACTTCTGACAAATATTCAATAAAATTATAAATAAACAATACTATTTTTTTAAATATTTAACCTTTTTTTAATATAATCATAAGAGTTAAATATTAGAAGTATTTTAATTACTTATGGTAATTTTATTCAACAAAGTATATAATCATTGTTTTACATAAATTATATTAAATAATATAGAAAATTAACTGATAAACAAAAAATCAAATGTTTATAAATTATTTTTATTAATCATTTTAAAACAACGGACAAAAAAATATAGGATGTGAGAATTTAATGACCGATGAAAACAACAAGGAAAAATTATCATTCACACAATCATTAAGGGCAAACAATGAAATAATCACAGATATAAAAAAAGAAAATATTCCCAAAAAAGAAAGAAATCCCAGAGAAAACGAATTACCAATACTTTTAATCCCTAACACTATACTTTTACCTCACACAGACATGACAATCCAATTAGACAAACCACATACAGAAAACATGTTAAAAACTGTTAACAGTGAAAATCAAGGAATAATATTAACACCAAAAAAAATTCCACAAGATGAAAATGGTAATGTTGAATTCTATGATATTGGTGTCATATTAGAGCTTAAAAATTTACAAGAAGAACCAGAACAGTACCAATTAGAATTAAAAGTTAAAGATAAAGTATTAGTATCCGAGATAACCGAAACTGATGGATATTACCATGGAATTTATGAAATTGTAGAAGAAGAAACAAACATCACTGACGAAGAATCATTAACAATCAACAAAAACATCAATGATGCAGTACTGACAATAAGCAATTTAATTCCAAACTCTGAAATTTATGCACAACAAATTGTTGGAAAATTAGATACCCTTGAAAAAGTTGCTGAAGTCTTCCCATACATTAGAGTACCAATAGAAAGAAAACAAGAACTTCTTGAAATGAAATCTGCCAAACTAAGAGCCCTAACTATTGTTCAATTACTCATAGAACAAAAAGAGGCCATGCTTATTCAGATGGATATTGCTAAAAAGCTCAACAAAAAAATGAGTGAAACTCATAAGCAATCTCTTTTAAGAGAACAAATGAAAATGATTCAAGAAGAACTTGGAATGACCGATGAGACAGATGACCATAAGACCTATCGTGAAAGAATTATGGAAGCAGAACTTCCGGAAGAAGTTGAAAAAGCAGCATTGGAAGAACTTCACAAACTAGAAAGACAAGGACAAAACAATTCTGAAGAAAACATAATACGAAACTACTTAGACACCATTTTAAGTTTACCATGGCATAAAGAAACTGATGTTGAAATTGATATCATCAAAGCAAAAGAACAATTAGACAAAGACCACTACGGATTAGAAAAAGTCAAAGAAAGAATCATTCAACATTTGACAGTTCTAAAAATGAAAGAAGAAAAACAAGGATCAATTTTATTATTAGTTGGTCCTCCCGGAACTGGTAAAACAAGTTTAGGTAGAAGCATTGCAGAAGCACTGGAAAGACCCTACGTCAGAGCTAGTTTAGGTGGTGTCAAGGATGAATCCGAAATAAGAGGACACCGTAGAACATATCTTGGAGCACTTCCAGGTAGAATAATCAACGGAATGAAAAAAGCTGGAAAAACCAATCCTGTCTTCGTATTAGATGAAATTGACAAGATGACTGCATCCATAAATGGAAATCCAACTAGTGCACTTTTAGAAGTATTAGATCCAGAACAAAATAATTCATTCAGTGACCATTACTTAGAAGTTCCATATGATTTATCCGATGTATTCTTCATTGGTACTGCCAACTCATTATCAGACATTCCAGGACCATTGCAAGACCGTTTAGAAATTATTGAATTAGACAGTTACACAAAACAAGAAAAAGAACATATCGCTGAAGAACATCTGATTGATGAAGTTTTAGAAGAACATGGATTAACAAGAGATGACTTAAATATCACTCACAAGACAATTACTACTCTCATTGACAAATACACAAGAGAAGCAGGAGTACGTAATCTTAAACGTCAAATAGAAGCAATAGCTAGACATACCACAGAAAAAATTGTAGTAGATCATGTAGAACTGCCGTACATAGTGACTGAAAATATGTTATATGACATATTAGGTCATGAAAAAGCCCATTACGAATTAGTACCTGATGAAAACCCTGCAGGTGTTGTTACTGGATTAGCTTGGACTCCAGTAGGTGGAGACATATTATACATTGAAGCAGCACTAACTCCAGGAGAAGGAAAACTAAAACTAACTGGTAAACTGGGAGATGTGATGAAAGAATCAGCCCAAATAGCACAAAGTCTCATTAAATCAAGACTTTCTGCTGTGCTTAAAGATTCTGATTATGACAAGCATGATGTTCATATTCACGTTCCTGAAGGAGCTATACCTAAAGATGGACCGTCAGCTGGTGTAACCATGACAACTACATTAGCTTCATTAATAACAGGAATACCTGTTAGTTCAACATTAGCTATGACTGGAGAAATATCATTAACTGGAAAAGTTTTACCAGTTGGTGGTATCAAAGAAAAAATGATTGCAGCTCATCGCTCAGGAATTAAAACAGTATTAATACCAAAACGTAACTTAAAAGATTTAGACGATGTTCCAGATGAAGTAAAAGAAGAATTAACATTCAAACCTATGGAAACCATTGAAGACGTTTTGACTGAAGCATTAAATATTAAGCTTCCTGAACCAGAAAGTTTAAAAATTGATCTTTCAACACTCCAACAATAATCCCCTCTTTTCACTTTTTTTAGAATAAAATAATACAATATTTATTATCAAAGTTTTGAAATACTTTAAGATAAATAATATTAATCATAAATAGAAGTAGTCGTGTGAAAATGAATGATAATGAAATAAAATTTTGGTTAGAATTATGTCCACAAATAGCTGAAAAAGTAGAAAATGCTATAGATTCTGCTAGAAAAGATCCTAATGTTACCAGCATTACCAAAATAGGAGCTGATGGAACTCCAACACATAAAATTGATGAATATGCTGAAGATGCTGCTTTAGAAGTATTGAAAAATACTGGTAAATCATTAACCATTATTAGTGAAGAAATTGGAACTATAAAACTTGGAGACAATCAAGCTGAAGCAGTACTCATTATGGATCCATTAGATGGTACTACCAATGCTATGAAAAACATTCCTTGTTATGGAATTTCTATCGCTATTGCATCAACGGAAAATAATAAATCTTTAGAAAATATAACTTTAGATGATATTGAAGTTGCATTTGTAAAGAATTTTCCAACAGGAGACACATACATAGCAGTTAAAAATAAATTTGCATATAAAAATTCCAAACCAATCCATGTTTCTGAAGTTGAAGAAGCAAAAAAAGCTACCTTAAGCACGTATCTTTATCGTTCCAAATGTGATATGAACAATATTTATTCTCATGTTAGACGTATGAGAATCATGGGAGCTATTGCAGTTGAAATGTGTTTTGTCGCAGAAGGAATTTATGATGTATTCCTAGATACTCAGGCTGTAAGAGTCTTAGATATTGCGGCTAGTCAATTAATCATAAAAGAAGCTGGAGGATATATTACAGATATTAAATCCAATGTACTTTCTAGCCAAATAGATTTACTTGAAAAAACCACTATTGTAGCTACAACCAATCAAAAGTTACAAGAGGACATTATCCGCTTATTAAAATAGAAGGTGAAAACCTTGAAAATTGGAATCGTTTCACGTACTGATAAAGAAAAGGCATTAGAATTAGATAAAAGTATTATTAACTATTTGCTCGAAAATAAAGTTGAAGTTGAAATAGATACTGATATCGCAGAAAAACTCCCTGAATTTAAAAATTTACTTAAACCAATTAATGCTATGACTTCAGATTTTGTCATATGCGTCGGTGGGGATGGAACCGTTCTTAAAACCCAACAAGCATTATCTTTTAAAAAAATTCCTATTTTAAGTATTAATATGGGAACTGTTGGTTTTCTTACAGAGGTTGAACCAGAAGACATTTTTGAACGATTAGATTCTCTTCTTAGTTATGACTTTTTCATAGAAGAAAGGTTACAGTTAGATGTTTTCTGTGATGATGAATGGAAAACCGTTCTTAATGAACTAGTAATTATGACCAGCCAACCAGGCAAAATGTTAGATTTACAAATTGCAGTTGATGAAGAAATTGTAGATAATGTTCGTGCTGATGGACTCATAATCTCAACACCTAGCGGTTCAACAGCATATGCGATGAGCGCTGGAGGTCCCATTGTGGATCCGAGAGTGGATGCAGCAATAATTATTCCAATCTGCCCATTTAAACTCAATACTCGACCAAAAATAGTCCCTGCAGACACTAAAATTAGCGTTAAATTTTTAAATAAGGACAAAAAAGGTCTTGCAGTACTTGATGGTGTAAACAACAAAGAATATGGGTACATGGAAGAAATAAAACTTAAAAAATCTGATGTTGTTGCATATTTTGTAAGATTTAGAAAAAACTTCTATGAAAGTGTTAATAAGAAATTAACTATGGACTAAAAATAGTGGAGTGTACTTGATGAATAAAAATATTTTAATTAGTGATGCAAATCATGGTGGTCTTGTTTTATTAGAAGAATATTCAAAGTACACCAACAATAACTTATTTTTTTATGACATTTATGATAAACTTTCAAAAAAGGATAAACAGAAAATAGAGAAAAAGTTAAATGTCACTTTTTTAACATTGGATGAAATTATAAAAAATGAAGATGCATTCATAAAAATTAATCCAATCCACATGCCACCAGTAATTAAAACTGATTTTACTCATCATGAATTTGTTAGTTACTTACTGAAAAAAAACCATGTAAATAGTAAAATCATACAAATAACGGGTGTAAAAGGAAAAACCACTGTTACAACATTATTAAAGCATGTTTTAAAGAAATATAATACTCTTGTTTTAACTAGTGATGAATTAACGTTCAATAGTAAAACTTTAATAAAAAAACTCAGCATTACTCCGGCCAGTATTATAACAGCCATTAATAAGGCCAAAGAAGAAAATATTTTAGAAAAAATTGACTACTGCATCTTTGAAGTCTCATTGGGAGTTGTTCCTAATGGATATATTAATATCCTAACAAACATTTTAGAAGATTATCCTATAGCTAAAGCATCAAGTAGTGCATCTATTGCAAAAGAATCAGTTTTTACTTCTGAATTCACAATATGTGATTACGATTGTTTTAAGCAGTTTTATAACCATCATGAAAATGTTATTACATTAAGTTTTGACAATGAAAATGCGGACATTTATTCTTCAAATGTGAAATATGATATAAAAAACACAACCTTTGACATGAACTATTTTAATAAAAAAACTAGTATGAATCATTTTGCTTTAAGCGATTTCTACATTTCAAACTTACTTTTTGCAATTAGTGTTGGATTAATTATCAACATGGACATTGAAGACATTACTTCAAATTTAAGATCATCAGAAAGTGTTGAAGGAAGAAATTCATACAAATATATCAACAATAAACTTGTAATTGAAGATATTAATCCTGGACTTAATACTACTTCCATAAAAAAATGTGTGGACAATATAAAAAAATATAGTGAGAATTACTTGTTAATTATTGGAGGGGATTATGGAATTACCTGTGAAGAAATTGATGAAGAAAAATTATGCAAATACCTAAAAAATATTAATCCTCAAAAAATTATTTTTACTGGTAAATTAGGATACAACCTTAAACAAAAATTAAACGAATCATACATATATTTTGATAATCTTAAAGAAGCAATTAATTTCTGCACTACTACGGATAAAATGATAATTCAAATAATTTATAGAAGTGAATACAACTCTAATATTCAAATATAATAATAGTAAAATCAAGTCTAAAATTTTAAAAACTCTTTATTTAAATAAATTCCATAAAAATATGATATAATAATATAACTATATTAATGCTTTTAAACAAATATAGATAAAGAGTATAAAAATATTTAATAATCACTGAGTTAAATAAAGAAGAAATTCATATCAAATAACTAAAATATTAACGAATATCATTTTTTTATATTAGATACTTAAAATAGGAGGTATGTTAATTGATAGTTGGTACTAGAGGTAGTAAATTAGCAACTACTCAAACACAAACTGTTGTTGATTCATTAGAAGAAATAATTGGCGAAAAAATAGAAACTAAAATTATTAAAACAACAGGTGATAAGATTAAAGATTCACAATTATACAATATTGATGCAAAAGGAATTTTTACTAAGGAATTAGATACGGCACTTATCGAAGGTGAAATTGATTTTGCTGTACATAGTTTCAAGGATCTTCCTAGTGAATTAAATGACCAACTTGCAATAACTGCCATACCTAAAAGAGAAGCTGTTAACGAAGTGTTAATTTCTAATTATTCCTGGGATGAACTGCCAGATGGTGCAACACTTGGTACTAGTAGCGTGAGGCGAGAAGCATTTTGTAAATTACATGAAAAAAACATTGTTACCAAACCAATTCGTGGAAACATCGATACCAGAATAAGAAAAGTAGAAGATGGAGAATATGATGCTACAATCATGGCCCTTGCAGGTATCAACAGACTTGGATTACAAGAACATATAAAAGAGATATTTGATGAAACGTACATCGTGCCTCCCGCAGGTCAAGGTGCATTGGCTGTAATGACACATAAAGATTCAGAGTATTATGATGTTGTAAGTAAACTAAATGATGATAATACAAGAACTGAAGCATTATGTGAAAAAGCCATACTTGAAACATTAGAAGTTGGATGTCAATGGCCCGTAGGAATAGTATCTAAAGTAAACGAAAATGATATAAATATACACTGTGAATTATTGAGTCCTGACGGAAAAATTTTAGCAGATATTAATGAGACTGCTAAAAAGGATAATGCTATTGTAGCTGCAAAAACCATTGGAGAAAGATTGAGAGAGGAAGCATTATGAATAAGACAAACGTTGGAGTTATTGGAGTAGGAGCTATGGGTTATAACCATGTGCGCATATACTCTGAACTAGAAAATGCACACCTATTAGCAATATCAGATATGGTTAGGGGAACATTAGATTCTGTATCAAAAGAATTCAACACAGTGGGTTATGTTGATTTCGACAACATCCTCCAATTAGAAGATATTGAAGCGGTAAACATCTGTGTACCTACAGTATTCCACCATGATGTAGTTATGAGTGCTATTGAAGCAGGAAAAAATGTGCTTGTAGAAAAACCTATAGCATCAAAACTTGATGAAGCTCAAGAGATGATTGATGCTGCCAACGATGCTGGCGTACTTTTAGCTACAGGTCATGTAGAAAGATTCAATCCTGCAGTAAGGGTAGCAAAAGAACTAATTGATAATGGTGAAATTGGAGACGTTGTTACTGCAAATGCAAAACGTTTAGGCCCATATCCTCCACGTATAAGGGATGTTGGAGTTGCAATAGACCTTGCAATTCACGACATTGACATATTCAATTATTTATTTGAAGGAAAAGCAAATACTGTTTATGCAAATATGAGTAGTAATCTTAAAAACTGTGAATTTGAAGATCATGCTGAAATTATGACCAAATATGATAATGATGTTTTAACAATTCTTGAAACCAACTGGTTAACACCTTACAAGAAAAGACAACTAAACATCACTGGTGTTGAAGGAATAATATCAGTTGACTATGGAGAACAAACTGTAACAGTGTACAAAGAAAATAACAAAGTTGAAAAAGTTAAAGTCGACAACAAAGAACCTCTAAAAGAAGAATTAAGATCATTCGTTAATGCTGTTCAAAACAAAAAAACACCAGAAGTATCTGGACAAGATGGATTTGAAGCATTGAAGATTGTTGATGCGGCTATGAGATCATCAAGAGAGAAAAAACTCATTGAATTTGAATAGGTAGGGATAATTATGAATTCTATATTAATTGAAAAAGCAACAGAACTTAAAAACAAAGGATTGACCACCGGTGAAATCGCAGACGAATTAAACATCTCAAAAGACACAGCACAATGGTTAAGTATGCAAATGACCAACGTATCCAAAAACAAACAAAAACAAAAACCAGATGACTTTGCAATCAATTGGAGAACTGTTGGTTCATCATCCGCAAGAATGCAATATGTTTCTAGTGCTTTAGCAGATTTAGCTGTTGAAGATAATGAAATAGATGTTGTTGTTGGTATTAGCGTAAGTGGTGTTCCATTTGCAACAATAATGTCCGAATTATTAGATGCAGAATTATCAGTATTCCACCCAATTAAACACATGAAAAACGAATCAGCACAAGGAGCTATAAGTAACAATTTTGCAAACATCAAAAACAAAAATGTTGTAATTGTAGATGATGTAATAACAAGTGGTAATACAGTTATCGATGCTATCAAAGTATGCAAAACTCAAGGCGCAAAACCTATAGCAGTCACTGTTTTAGTAGATAAAAAAGGAATTAATGAAATAAACAATGTACCTATTAAATCATTAATTAAAATTAATAAAGTAGGATAATTCTTACATTTAACCCCCTTTACTACACTTATTTTAACAATATTAATATATACTTAAAAATACATATATAATACATAATAAAGTATTATAAAATATAGACTATAATCTTTTACCCAAATACAATATCATGATTAATTTTTATAATAGGAATGAAATCGGAGGCAAAATATCTTGAAAAAACCAAATAACAATAGGAATAAAAATAATAACAACAACCAACCAGGTGGAGAACAACCTATTCGTGTGAGAAGTCCACGTAAAGGAGAAATTCCAGGTGTTGTTGAACAAATTTTAGGACATGGAAAACTTAAAGTAAGATGTAATGATAAAAACATAAGATTATGCCGTATCCCAGGTAAAATGAAAAAACGTATTTGGATACGTGAAGGAGATGTTGTTCTTGTAAAACCGTGGGATTTCCAAAGTGATGAAAAAGCAGATGTAATTTGGAGATACACACGTACTGAAGCAAACTACCTCGAAAGAAGAGGATTCTTAAAAATATAAAGATATACTACCACCGGACTAGATGATATGGATTTAATAGATAAACTGGAACCCATATTAATATTTGGATCAATATTATTGGGTTTAATATTAAATAACTTTCCATTCGTACAAACAATTAGTCCATCACTCATCACTATTTTTTTAGCATTGATGTTATTTGCACTATTTCTTGATACTCCATTTTCAGAGATTAAACAAAGTTTTTCAAATATCAAATTTACAGGCATTTCTTTATTAATTAACTTCATATGGACCCCATTATTCGGTTATTTTTTAGGAAATTTATTTCTTAATGGAAATATAGATTTATTCATCGGATTTGTAATGTTAATATTAACACCGTGCACTGACTGGTATCTCATATTTACTAAAATGAGTAAAGGAAATGTGCCTTTGAGTTTATCAATACTGCCCATTAACTTAGTTTTACAATTGATATTACTCCCAGTTTATTTATTAATATTCTTCTCAAACTCAAATACCATTGAATTAATTGATTTGACTAAAAGTTTAATAATATTCATCATTTTACCATTTATAGCTTCATTAATAGTAAAATATATATTTAAAAACAAACCTATTAAAGATAAGATAACATCATTCTTTAGTAATTTACAAAGTATCTTCTTATGTATAGCCATTTTTGGGTTATTTAATACAGAAGCAAATAGTTTAATAAATAATTTAGATTCAATAGGTATCTTATTTATACCAATAATAATCTTTTTTGTAATTAACTTTTTAGTTGATTATGTGGTTGCAAGAAAAAATAAGTTTAGTTATGAAGATTATGCGAGTTTGACTCTTACCACATTAGCCCGAAACTCACCATTGGCTCTGGCCATAGCAATTAGTTCATTTCCACATAATGAATTGATAGCAATAGCATTAGTTATTGGACCACTGATAGAGCTACCTGTATTATATATAGTCTCAAAAATACTTCTGAAAATTAGAAAGACATATTAAGGAGGTTTAACCCTGAAAGAAAAACATTTTCAAGATGCGGATAATCAAATGCGAAAACTAGAAGAAACCAAAAGAATTAAAAGTGTGGAAGACAAACAAGTTTCTAGTGAAGTTTTTGACAACAAAACATTACAAGTACTCTATAAACTTGCTAAACAAGGATATCTTAAAAGTTTAAATGGTGTAATCAGTACAGGAAAAGAAGCTAATGTATTTCTTGGAATTGACGATGATGACAATGAAGTTGCAGTAAAAATATACCGCGTTGTCACCTTGGATTTTAAGAAAATTAAGGAATATATTGCAGGAGATCCTCGATTTAAAAGTTATGGAAACAA
Source organism: Methanosphaera stadtmanae (assembly GCA_015062805.1). Classification (GTDB taxonomy): domain Archaea; phylum Methanobacteriota; class Methanobacteria; order Methanobacteriales; family Methanobacteriaceae; genus Methanosphaera; species Methanosphaera stadtmanae_C. Next base: position 74,053 of record SUTQ01000007.1, on the reverse strand, counting down.
TACGAGAAAAATTATTACTGCATGGACCCAAAAAGAATTTAAAAATTTAAGTAGACTGTATAATTTAGGATTAAAAGTACCTGAACCGTATACTTCTAATGAAAATGTATTGGTAATGGAATACTTAGAACATTCAGATGAAGATGCAAGTGCTGCACCTCCTTTAAGTAAAATAAAAATTGATAATGCTGAAGAAGTATTCGAGGAAATAATAAACTTTATGGATGTTTCATATAACCAAGCACAATTAGTACATGGAGACTTGTCCCGATATAATATTTTATATTCCCATGGTCATCCATACATTATTGACGTATCACAAGCAACACTTACCAGCCATCCATCAAGCATGCAGCTGTTAGATAGAGATATAGAAAATATTGTATATGATAGTAAAAAATTTAATTTGGATTTAACATTCGATTACATTAAAGAAAGAGTTCTTAAAAACAAATAAGGTGAAAATAATATGTTAATAAAATGTGATATTTGTGGACATGAATTTGATCATATGAATGCAGGTTGTTGTGATTGTGGTTATGACTGTGGTGGAGCCAATATCAAATGTCCTAATTGTATGTTTGATATAGAAGCACCACCTGAAATTAGAGGAGAAATCTTAAAACAAAAGGAAGAAAGGTCAATTTTTGTTCGTCTAGAAAAAGAATTAGATTTAAAATAACTCCCTTTTCTCAACTATTTTTTTAACAAATAATTAATAAATAATTAATAATTTACAAGTAATATTTATTATTAAGTATATTATTAATCAAAAAATAAAATTAAGTATATAAACTAAATAATATTAAAAAATACAATTAAATAAATAGTAATATAAATTATAATAAGTTTTAAATATTATTTAAACCATAAATAATAGTAGTATATGAAGATACTAAAAAGTATCATCATCACCAATAGGAAAATCTTTTTATAACTTTTTTATTAAAGATTTGATAATTATAACAAGAAATATTTTATTTGATGAATCATTAAAATTATATTTTATTTTGAAAAATATGGAAATAAACACCATTTCAAGGAGCTTTTATTATGGTAAATACAGAATATCTAAAAATACCAAAAGACCGTGTTGGAGTTACAATCGGTAAAAACGGTAAAATCAAACATCAATTAGAAATTATAACCAAAACTGAATTGAAAATTGACAGTGAAACAGGGAATATTGCAATCAGTTCAACAGAAGAAACAGATGACCCTTTAGCAATATGGAAAGCAAGATATATGATAAAAGCTATAGGAAGAGGATTTAACCCTGATTTAGCATTAAAATTACAAGATGATGATTTAATTTTAGAAATCATCAACTTACAGGATTATGTAGGTAAATCAAAAAAAGCATTAGTAAGACAAAAAGGAAGAATCATCGGTAAAAATGGTAGAACCAGACAAATAATCCATGATATGCTAGATGTTGAGATAAGTATCTACGGTAAAACCGTGTCAATGATAGGTAGAATCGAAAACATACAAATGGCAAGAGAAGCTATCGAAATGATTCTTGAAGGTTCAAGACAAAAAACCGTTTATGCATACTTAGAAAAAATGCATGACAAACTCAAAAGGAAAGAATTTGATGAGATGGTTAATGGGGCACCTGATGAAAGAGAATTCTTAAGAGAAGATCTTGATACTGATGAAGATTTTACCGATGCTGAAGAAGATTATAACCAAGCAGCATTAGAACAAGAAGAAAATGAAGAAATAGATGATGAAGAAGTTCCTGAAATATTATAACCTCCTTTTAATACTTTTTTTCTTTTGATTAACAATTAACTATTTTTTAATCTGAGAATATAATAAGTAATATCTCTTAAAAATAAAATATAAAGAATTTAATTAAAAGTGAGGTTAAAAAATGAATGAAGAAAAAAATTTGATTGTTGCTTTAGTTCTATCATTATTTATCGGTATGGGAAATGTATACAATGGCTTAGTTAAAAGAGGATTGTTTGAATTAATCATGGGACTAATCTTCATTGTATTGGCTAACTACTCTTCCAGATTCTATTACATGGTTTGTGCAATTTGGTTAGTGTTAGTACTGTATGACACATATCTTTGTAATAAAGCTATTAATAATAATGAAGAAATTCCAAAATTTTTTGGAAAACTTGATATACAATAGGTTATTTCATATAAATTTCAAGAGGAAAATTATTTTTTTTTCTAAAAAAAAATCGAAATGAATATGTTTTATATCTTAATAATGTTTAATTATTTTTTCATTTTTTAATAAAATTAGTACTTATCAATACCCCTCTATGATTAGTTATCAAGACCCCTCTAAATTACTATTTTTTTATAATGTTGGGTATATACAATGCATTTATATTATATATTTTACATATATTATAATATGAATAAAACATGAAATTTATTTTACTACATATAGATAACTAAATAAAAATGTTGTAAAATAATATACTATTCATTAATTATCATATGAAAAATTACATTTTATAATAGATGAAAAACACGCACTTGAATAATACTAATAAAAGCAAGTAGTAATAAAAAAATAATTTGGAGGTTTGAAATCCTTGGAACGTGACACAACAGAAATATTTGAAGAATTTAAGGAACTAACACCATCTGAGTTTTTTAAAAGAAACAAACAAATGTTAGGTTTTTCTGGAAAAATAAGATCATTGACAATCGTATTCCACGAACTTATTACTAACAGTCTAGATGCATGTGAAGAAGCAGGAATTCTTCCAGATATTTCCATAGAACTTAAAAGATTAGGTAAAGATCATTACCTACTAAAACACGCTGATAATGGACCTGGTATCCCTGAAGATTTCATTACAAAAGTATACTGTCAAATGTTTGCAGGAAGTAAATTCCGTAACATCCAATCAAGAGGACAACAAGGTTTAGGATGTAGTGGGTGTGTACTCCTATCTCAAATGACAACAGGACAGCCAGTAAAAATAAGATCAAGATATAAAGATGGAGAAACTCTTAAAGGAGTCGAAATGGATGTAAAACTTGATGTTAAAAAGAACACTGGTATAATTCTTGATAGAAAAGAATTTGAAACGGACAGGACAGGTTCGGGTATTGAAATAGAATTCAAAGACGTATCTTATTCAATGAGTGAACAAGGAGCATACGAGTATATCAGACGTACAGTTATTGGAAATCCACATGCAAGAATCGTATTCAAAGATCCAACCGGACGTAAGTATACATTCGAAAGAGCAACAGATCAAATACCACCTCTTCCAAAAGAAGTTTTACCTCATCCCAAAGGTGTAACTGCAGATGATATAATCGATCTTTGTAAAAAAACCAACAAAAAACGATTTAAAAACTTATTAATGGATTCATTAAGTCGTGTATCTTCTAAAAAAATCAAAGAACTTGAAGAAGCTACAGGCATAGACATGAACAAACGTCCAAAAAGCATTACTTGGAAAGAAGCTGAACAAGTTGTTCAACAATTTGACCAAATGAAATTCATGGCCCCTCCAACAAGTGGTCTTAAACCAATTGGAAACGAACAAATTGAAAAGGGTATCAATGAAATATTATTACCCGAATTTTCAACAGCAATTACAAGAAAACCACAAGCATATCGTGGTGGAGTATCATTCATCATAGAAGCAGGTATTGCATATGGTGGAAAAGCTGGTCGTTTAGTAGGACAACAGAAAAAAGCAGAGATTATGAGATTTGCTAACCGCGTACCATTAACTTTCGATCAGGGTAGCTGTGCAATCACAGAAGCTTTAAAAAGTATTGATTGGAGAAGATATGGTGTAAGGAACCTAGATGATGCACCAATATCCGTATTTGTAAACATTATTTCCACAAACGTTCCATACTTATCAACAGGTAAACAAAGTGTAGCTCCAGAAGAAGAAATAGTCAGAGAAATCAGACAAGCAACAATGAAAATTGCAAGGAAACTGGAAAAATACATAAGAACCAAAAAAGCAGCTAAAAACGAAGAAATGAGAGCAAAAATATTCGAAGACCTCGTTCCTGTTGTAATTAAACAATCAGCACTACTTGCTGAAAAAGATGTTCCAGAATATGACAAAATCATGGATGAAGTTACACACAAAGCAAAAATCATGGACATGAAACATCGTCTCAAACAACCAGAAATAGAACCAATGCAAATACTCATTACGGAAGAACCAAAAACGAGAATGAAAACAGAGTATGCAGAATATGAGGACTACGATGAAGTAGCAGATGATGAGGAATAAATAGAAGGGATTTGATAATATGATGAAACACAAAGAACATGCTTTGAATAGTTTAAAAGGTATGGGAGACGAAGTACTCGAAAAAATATTACAAGAACAAGTTCCAAGTCTTAAGATTCCTTCAAGAGGAACAGGTAACATTATTTACAACGAAGACAAAAGATACTTTGAACTTGGTGATCGTAAAGGAACAAGATCATTAGGTAACGTTAAACAGATTAAAAAAATGGCACAAATGATGTGCGTAGGAAACTTCTGCAAAGAACTGGTTAATATCCAAAAAACTGCAACAATGAGGGAAATGTACTACGTATCAGAAGGTTGGGATGTTGGATTTGACAACCAGCAAGAATCAAACAACATCACAGAGGATATCGAGGTCACATTAGGAGTATCCCGTGAAAACTTAGGTCTTTTACCAGAAGAAGACGGTGCAGCAGTATATGGTGACATTACATTACGTGATGAGGATGTTGAATTTAACGCATTAAGAATGGGAAAATCCGGTTATTCCATCCCTCCAACAGTAGATGATGTAGAATTTGTTGATTCAAATGTAGAACGTATTATTGCAGTAGAAACCATGGGGATGTTCCACAGATTAGTTCAAGAAAAAGCATATGACAGATTCAATACATTAATTGTAGGACTTAAAGGTCAAGCAGCACGTGCAACAAGAAGATTCATTAGACGTGCAAGCGATGAACTTAATGTTCCTGTATACATTTGTAACGACGGAGACCCATGGGGATTCCACATAGGCATGGTAATTATATCAGGTAGTGCAAAACTTGCACACGTTAACCATGACCTTGCAACTCCTGACGCAAAATTCTTAGGTGTAACAGCATCAGACATCATGAATTACGATTTACCAACAGATAAACTTAAAGATATTGACGTTGCCCGTCTAAAAGAATTATCTGCAGATCCACGTTACAGAGGAAAATTCTGGCAAAGTGAAATTAAGAAAATGCTTAAACTAGGTAGAAAAGCAGAACAGCAATCTTTCTCAAAATATGGTTTAGAATATATTGTAGATGAATACTTCCCGGCAAAAATAGGTGCAATAGAAGGTTCACCAATAGAATAGACATGTATATTTTAAATATACATATTACTTTTTTTAAGGATGAATGATAATATTAACATTAAAAATATACTTAAGGGAAAAAGTATCGCATTAACCATCTTAATGATTTTAGCTTGTTCATTACTAACGGGTGATACTGCATTAATTGTTCCCTCAATATTATTTATAGGAATATTATTAGGAATAATGAAAAAAGTCACAATTAATGAAACAATTATTAGTAGCATACTTGCATTTGGACTGGGTTCAATACTTACAATGATTGTATCATTAATAAATGTATATTATTCTGAAGGTGGATTATATGCCATAGCAGTAATCCAGTATTCGTGGATTTACATAATTTTTTATACATTCATTGGATGTGTGGGCAGTGCTATCGGTTACTATCTTAGAGAAGAAATAGATAAAAGAGGTTAGAAATATGGACATTAACCAAATTCTTAAAGGTAAAACCATACCTTTAGGAGTAATTATAATAGTTATAACCTACCTTTCAGGTGGATTAAGTACTAGTATTTTACCATTTGTTTTCTTTACAGGAATATTAATAGGTTTTATAAAAAACAACGACAAAATAGAAGCATTAATTGCGGGATTAATCGCAGCATTTATTGGTTCAGTAATTACCACGATAATAAATGTAGGATTTATGTATGTGTTATATGGTTCAGCTTATGTTACATACCTACTTACAAATTCATTATACCTAATTATATTATACATTATTGTAGGAGCAATTGGTGGAATAATAGGTTATTATGTTTCTGAAGAAATTAAGAATTAACCCCCATTTCTTTTTTTTTGATGATATATTCTAATAAAATAATTAAAAAATAAAAAAAAGTAAGATACTCTTGTTTTAAGAAAAAAACTAGTTTTAACTTGATTTTCATCAAAAATATACTGAATTTAACACATACTTAAGTTAAGATATTACTCTGAATGATTATGTTCTTCACCCGCTTCAAGATGTTCTTCTCCACCATCTTCATGATGATGTTCTTCCCCATCATGGTGATGTTCTTCCCCATCATGGTGATGTTCTTCCCCATCATGGTGATGTTCTTCTAAAGTAATGTTTCCTTGCTCATAAGTGTGTAATGCATTGGATACTGCCACTAAAACAACCAAGATAATTAAAACTATGATAATTATTGATTTAATATTCATTTTTTCACCTTATTCATTAAGTACTGGTGTTAATTCTGGTTTTACCTTATTAAGAGCATTCATTACAACTATTGTTACAAGTCCTTCTATTACTCCAACAGCCATTTCTATTGGAGTAATTACTGTTAATCCAAAAGGTAATGGATAAATTCCTGCAATAGCATATTCCATACTTACAATTATACCAAGTAAAGTTATTGTTCCAAATCCAGATATAAAAAGTGCTAAATTTTTATCATAACCTTCTATAAACTTGTAAAGATAATATGCAAGTACTGGTGCTAAAATTGCTAAGTTTAATAAGTTCATTCCCAACGTACTTATTCCACCTTCTCCAAGGAATGATTGTGCTATTGTTACTATTGTATAGACCAGAGGTGCTGCTTCTAAATCATAAAGAGCCATTACCGTTATTAATGAAATGTGAACGCATGCAGGTACGGGTAAGGGAATTTCAACAAGTTGAACAATTAGAATAGCTGCTGCAAAGAGTGCAATTACTGGAATGTCTTTTTCAGTATGATTTTTACGATATTTATTCAATAATATTACAAACAATATAATATAAATTACTGTATATATCCCTAATTGTAATGGATCGGATATCAACCCATCAGGTATATGCATTTTATGCCTCCTTTTATAAGAATTTTAAGTATTCTCCATTAATGAAAAAAATTTTGATTAAAAAATTTGATTTTTTTGAAAAATGATAACATTTTTTTTCAATTAATAATCTAACAATAACAATATAAATACTTAATATAACCCTAAGGAGTATACCCATCCTTTTAATAAAGTTTTATTAATAACTAATTCAAAAAAATTGATATTATAGACAATAAGTTATACTTTACCCCCCATAGTATGGAAAAAAGTTAATTAAACAGACAATGATAGAATAAAGGAACATATGAACAGTTTTTCATAGAAAATTTTATGTTTTTATCCGAAGCATTACCAAAATTAAAAAAAAAATATAACTTTCATAGATAAGAATAACCTCTAATTTATCATGAATTATCATAAGTTATAAATAACTTATATATCTTAAATATACTTATATACTAAAAATGAATTAGATTATATATTTATTTCATAGAACATTTAAGTAGGACGTTTTAATATGAAAGGTATTGGAATTAACGGATACGGAACTATAGGAAAAAGAGTAGCAGATGCTGTTACAGCACAAGATGATATGAAAATTGTAGGAGTAACCAAAAGAACTCCAGACTATGAAGCAAAAGCTGCTGTAGAAAGAGGATATGATCTATACATCAGTGTTCCTGAAAGAGAAGAACAATTCGAAGAAGCTGGAATTAAAGTTACTGGAACAGCTGATGAACTATTTGAAAAATTAGATCTTGTAGTTGACTGTACTCCTGGAGGAGTAGGTATCCAAAACATGGAAGAAACCTACAAACCACTGGGCTTAAAAGCAATATTTGAAGGTGGAGAAGACCATGACCCAGTAGGAACATCATTCAATGCAGAATCAAACTATGAAGAAAGCTTAGGAAAAGATTATGTACGTGTAGTTTCATGTAACACAACAGGTTTATGTCGTACATTAAAACCTGTAAACGACCTTGCAGGAGTTAAAAAAGTTAGGGCTGTTATGGTAAGACGTGCAGCAGATCCTAATGATTCTAAAAAAGGACCAATTAACGCTATCAAACCTGTAACTACAGTTCCTTCACACCATGGTCCTGATGTACAAACAATCATCAAAGGAATGGATGTAATGACAATGGCACTTGCAGTACCTACAACCCTCATGCACACACACAACATCATGGTAGAATTAGAGAATGATGTATCTACTGATGATGTTCTTGATACATTTGAAAAAGCCCACCGTGTAATGCCTGTAGATGCAAGTCTTAAATTAGGTTCCACAGCAGAACTCATGGAATTTGCTAAAGATTTAGGAAGATCAAGAGGCGATTTCTATGAAATTCCTGTATGGAAAGAATCTGTTAATGTAGTGGATGGAGAATTGTTTTATATGCAAGCTGTTCACCAAGAATCCGATGTTGTACCGGAAAATGTGGATGCTATACGAGCAATGCTTGAATTAGAAGAAGATGGTGAAAAATCCATATTAAAAACTAATAAAGCAATGGGTATCTTATAAATACACCCTATATCTCCCCCCTTTTAAATACTTAACTGATTTTAAAAATTAATAAAAAATAGTTATATTATGATTAAGATAGATAATAGTATAACAAATTTTTTTCACGATTATTAAATAATTATAAAAGAATTTTAGGATGTTGAATAAATGTATATTCAAAAAATTAAACTAAGCGGACATATCATTGATTCTTTCACAATTCAAAAAGTTATGGACACCATTATCGATCAAGGTGGAGACTATGAAATTGAAGAATTGAATGTTGGAAAACACAACACAGATATAAGTACCGCTAGAATTCGTATAGAAGCAGAAGATAAAAAAACATTAGAACAAATATTAGACAGAGTTACAGATTTAGGTGCACAACTTATAGAAAAAGATGAAGTAGAACTTGTTGCTTCAGAAAAAGACAAAACAGTTCCAGATAACTTTTATTCAACAACAAATTATATAACAGAAATTAGATATGACAATAGATGGATAAACATAGATAACATCGAAATGGATTGTATGATAGTTGTTGATACGAAAGAAAAGACGGCAACTTGTAAACCACTCAATACAATTAAAAAAGGAGAAATGGTTGTTGTTGGATATAAAGGTGTAAGAGTAACACCTCCAGAAAAAACACGTGGAAAACACACCTTTGAATTTATGAATAGTGAAGCATCAGCTGAAAAACCAACACGCAGTATTATACAGAATGTAGCTAAGGAAATGAAAGAAATAAAGGACAAAGGTGGAAAAGTATGTGTAGTTGGTGGACCAGCAGTTATTCACACAGGATGTGCTCCAGTACTTGCACAATTAATCAAAGAAGGATACGTCAATAAATTATTTGCAGGAAACGCTCTTGCAACACACGACATTGAAGATGCATTATATGGAACAAGCTTAGGTGTTAAAACCAAAACGGGCGAATTGGTTGCACACGGACACAAACATCATTTACGTGCAATAAATACAATTAACAAAGCAGGAAGCATTAAAGATGCCGTTGAACAGGGAGTTCTTACAAAAGGAGTAATGTACGAATGTGTTAAAAACAACACCCCTTATGTATTGGCAGGTAGTATACGTGATGATGGACCTTTACCAGATGTAATAACCGATTCACAGGAAGCTCAACAAAGAATGAGGGAAGAAGTTCAGGATGTTGATATGGTAATAATGATTGCAACACTTTTGCATAGCGTAGCTACTGGTAATATTATCCCAGCCAGAATTAAAAGTGTATGTGTAGACATTAGTAACGCTTCTGTAACAAAACTATCCGATAGAGGTAGTGCACAGGTCATTAGTATTGTTACAGATATTGGATCATTTTTACCAATTCTGTTAGCTGAACTCCATAACCTTGAAGAGTAAGTGATAAAATGGATATTTTAACTATAATACTCCTGTTAGTAGGATTTGTATTTCTTATAAAAGGAGCAGATTTATTTGTGGAAGGAGCCAGTGATTTAGCTACAAAACTTAAGATACCTGCAATGATTATTGGTTTAACTATTGTAGCATTGGGTACTAGTGCTCCCGAAGCAGCAGTTTCAGTAACCTCAGCATTAACTGGAAGTAATGCTATAGCCGTCAGTAATATTGTTGGAAGTAATATATTTAATACTTTAGTGGTAATCGGTGCAACAGCAATAATGGTTAACCTTAGCGTTACTAAAGATACATTAAAACAAGATTACCCAATTCTAATAGGAAGTTCTTTACTACTACTATTATTCATATTCACAGGTAGCCAAATTAGTCGAATTGAAGGAATAATATTATTAATCCTAATTATTCTATATATAGCTTTCTTAATATCCAAATCCAGAAAGGAAAGTAAAAATATGCCTGTAGGTACAACCCATTTAACACCAACACGCATAGGATTATATATCATTATTGGTATTATAGGAATTGCGCTGGGTGGAAACTTTGTAGTAGAATCCTCAAAAGATATTGCATTGAGTTTAGGTATGAGTGAAACACTTGTTGGTTTAACTATAGTTTCCATAGGTACGAGTTTACCCGAACTTATAACAAGTTTAACTGCAGCATATAATAAAAAAACAGATATCGCAATTGGAAACGCTATGGGTAGTAACATATTCAACATTCTTTTCATTCTCGGTTTAACAGATTCCATAAGTCCTATTCCAACTACAGGAATAATGTTCACAGATACCCTGATTATGCTGGTAATAATCATCATTTCCTACCTTTTAGCATATAAACATACTGATTTCGACAGAAAAGATGGTTTATTGTTAATTGGATTATTCATAGTATATATGATTTACATAATACTTCGAAACTAATCCCCATTATTTTTTTTTAATTAAATAACTAAAAAATGCTATTTTTACATGAAAAAATTATTTTAAAAAAAAAAGTTTGATAATCTAAAAAGATTATTCTGTAAAGGTTTCCATTTCACTATTTTTACGGACATTTTGATCCCTGCTTAACCAAGCATCATCATAAACATCCTTAAGTGTATGCATGTCAACACTAGTATAAATCTGTGTAGTACTTAAATTACTGTGACCCAATAACTGTTGAATTGCTCTTATATCCACACCATTTTTCAAGAGGTGTGTTGCAAAAGAATGTCTTAATATGTGTGGTGTAACCCTTCTTTTTATTCCGGCTTTTTCAGCATATTCTTTAATCATATACTGTATATATCTTGAAGTCAAAGTGTTATTTTTTTGATTGACAAACAAGTATTCATTTTGAACACCTCTTTTTTCAAGGTATTCCTCAATCAAATCAAGTGTTGCATTATCAAATATGACAATTCTATCCTTTTCCCCTTTACCACGAACTCGTATAGTACGTTCTTCAAAATCAATAGTTTTTATTTGAAGTTTAATTAATTCCGAAACCCTTAATCCTGTTGAATATAAAAGAGTTAGAATTAATTTATTTCGCAAACGGGAAATATTTTGAGGATTTGATTTTTCAGGATTATATTCACCATCCTTAGCATGTATAAGATTATAAACTTCCTGTTCATTTAAAGATTTAGGTAAAGATTTTGTTCTTTTTGGTGCTTTGATTTCGTCATAAATAGATATTTCAGCAAATGCAAAAAATTTTTTAATCACAACAGCAACAAGATATAAATAATTTTGAGAGACTTCATTATCTCTTTTTAAATGTTGTAAATATCTTTTAAAAGAACGTAATAAACCTTTTTCATCTTTAATTGTCTTTTGAGTCAATAAATAATTATAAAAACTGTGAAGAATAGAAGAATATGTCTTCAGAGTATTGGAAGAATAACTTTGTATATCCATTTCAAGAATGTAATCTTCAATTTGATCTTCAAATTCTATTTCTTCAAGATATCCTTCAGACATATAATTTCCTCCACGTTTTTATAAAAATATAAAGAAAAGTAATTCTTTAATTTATTTAGTTATAATTTTTATGGTTTCAGGTTTTTTTACAACTTCAGTCATTTTAACTGCTACTAAACATTCAATATTCTTTTCCTTAGATAAATCCACCAATCTTTGACTTATAATACCATCAAATACAACAGTTTTTATATTACTTTCTGAATTTTTGATTTCATTATAAAGATTTTCAACTTTAACTTGATTAAGAACATTGAAATTTTCATCAAATAAATTACCTTTACCTGTACCTTTAACATCATCCAATAATGTCAAATACTTATTTTGTTTTTTAACAGGTTCTCCTAGTCTTTTTTCTGATTTTTCTTCAATAGATTCTTTTTTAAGAACAGTAGTATCCTGTTCGGATTGTTTAATCTCTTTTTCAAGTTGTTCTTTTAATTCTGTTGTAAAATCTGCAAAATCTTTATCCTTTTCATTATCATTAGTTACTACTGTTTTTTCATACCCGACCATTACATCAGGTTTTTTGTTATCTCTTTTTGTAGTTTTATGATAATTGTGTTGATTGTGATTGTAATTTGCATGTTGAGTAATTTTATCAACAGAAGTTTTATTCTTTAATGCATAGATTACTTGATCTCTATTAAGATATTCTACTTCTTGACCTCTCGGAGCTCGTGTAACATAATCTATGTCTCCAATTTGAAGTAATTCTTTGAGAATTAAGTCTCCTCCACGATCACCATCAAGAAATGCTGTAACAGTTCTTTCTTTTGTTAAATCTGCCACAGTTTTTGGTACATTTACCCCTTCAACTGCTATAGTATTTTTTATACCATATTTTAGTAGGTTTAATACGTCAGATCTTCCTTCAACAATAAGAATTGCATCGGAAGTTGGAGTATTAGGACCTGCAGGCAAATTATCTTCACCATATTCAATAATTTCAGGTACTTTGATTGATTCTTTAACTTCATCAATCATTCTGGAACTTTCAGGTGTAAATTCTTCCATCATATTTTTGTATAATTCTTTAGCTCGTTCAACAATAGTTCGTCGTTTAACTGCACGGACATCTTCAATAGAAGTTACTCTTAAACTTGCTTCACAAGGACCTACCCTGTTGATAGTTTCCAATGATGCTGCAAGAATTGTTGTTTCTATTCTATCCAAACTTGATGGAATTATTACTTCACCTTTTGTTTTACCTGATTTATTAGTCATGTCTACTTTTATTCTGCCTATCCTACCAGTCTTCTGTAATTCTCGTAAATCAAGACTATCACTAAGCAGACCTTCTGTTTGTCCAAATATTGCACCAACAACGTCAGGTTTTTCAACAAACCCCTTGGCATTTATTTGGGAATGTATCAAATATTTTGTAGTTGTAACTTCATCCTTAAACACATAAATATATTCTTCATCATCATGATATTTAGCATTTTTATGAGTCATATATATCGCCTTTAGATTTAATCTATTTTTAAGCGAAGAGATGAAAAAACGTTAATACATTTGATTTTTTTATTATTATAAATGAATGATATCATAACTGATATCCATCCTGTTGAATCATTATAAGTCTTACTGACTCAACAGTACTATTTAATATAAATTATTATTATTTAATAAGTATATTTTATAACACTTCGTTATATCATACACAATTATTATTTATTCATGTCATGTTATATATTTTTGACTAATGATATTAAAAAGAAAGATATATTAATTAGAATAGATATAAATTATTTCATAGCTAATTGTATATGAAATACAATTTATTTTTTTAATATGATTTTTACTTATTAATCACAATTAAGTAAGACAGTTCTATAAAAAAATTAGAACAAAATTTACAATATATAAAATTCTTTGAGGGAAATTAATGGCAACTAAAGTAGTAGAAATTAAAACTTTAAAACAAGGAAAATACTTAGTATTAGATGGAGAAGCTTCAAAAATTATCAGTATCTCAACATCATCCCCTGGTAAACATGGAGCTGCAAAAGCACGTATTGAAGCTGTAGGTTTATTCGACAGCCAAAAAAGAAGTCTTGTAAAACCTGTAAACGCAAAAGTAGATGTACCTATCATTGATAAAAGAGTAGGACAAGTTATTGCTTTAATGGGTGACGAAGTACAACTTATGGACTTAGAAACCTATGAAACTATAGATTTACCTATACCAGAAGATTTAAAAGATGAAATCGTTGAAGGTAAAGAAGTAGAATACATTGAAGCAATGGGTAACATGAAAATCATGAGAACCAAAGGTGGTAACTAATTACTTAACCTTTATCCTCAAATTCTTTTTTTATTTTAAGTTCGATTCCAACAAAAAAAGATTAACCACCCCTGTTTAAAAAAATGAAAATTAAGCTATTTTTATAAAATTTTATAGTTATAACTTTAATAAAAAAAATTGTAACGATTTATATATAAGAACATATAAATATAATAATTAGTTAATTAGCTATATGAGAATGATATAGTATTTAAAATTTAATTAAGAAAAGCTCTGCAAAACTTGAAAAAGATATATAGTATAAACTTTCAAAATTTTTTTATTTTTAAAGAATTTTTGAAACTTTTCCTAATATTTTAAATACTTAATTATTCTTCTTAAAAAAAAGGGAATTAATCTACACAACCAAATCCTGAGCTTAAGTGATATAGCTAATGATTAATAGAATTTTATTGATAAGTTCTATTTATACTACATAACTTTTTTTAATAAAATTACAAAGATTTAAAAAAAATAGAAATGAGTTTAATCTCTTTTTGGACCCATATATATTACAGGCAACTGAATTTCTGTTTTTGTTTCTTCAACTGGTGTTTCTGGAGTTGCTGGAAGATAAATTTCAGTTATTGGTCCAACAATATCATACTGATTTTCCACTGCAAAATTAACCATTTCTCTTATTGAATCGTTGAAATTTTTATGGGATCCCTTATGTATAGCTGATAAAACAGTGTGACTAGTTACTTCCTTAAGACCTAACTTTCCAAGCCTACCTGCAGGTTTTCCACCCATATCAAAAGATTTAATAGGCATTCCAACTTCAAATATCTGGTGATTTTCTGCATATTCTTCTAAATCATTATCATAAGATCCATACGGATATCCTACTGCTTCCAAATTATTTTCAGCAATTAACTCTCCGACTTCTTCAATAAATTCGGGTAATTTGCTGAAACTATCAGTGTGTGGAACATATGCTACTTTTTGATCAGGAATTCTTTTTTCTTTAATTTCCATAATATCAATCCTTATTAAATTAATTGTTTCTTATTTTTTATGTTTTTTAGTACATCTTAAGATATATTTTTTCTAATATTTTATTCTTGTCATATAATTTTAGACTAATTTCTAACCTTCAAACATAATAAAGTTTGAGAGGTAAAAAAAATATTATAACAGAAACTCCATTAAATTTCACTTATTACGTTTTAATAATATTACCTCTCAACAATATGACAGGAGATAAAGATTTGTTAAAAATAAACAAAATAATATATTGTCTCTTAATTTTAGCTGTGCTAATATTAATAATATGTAGCAATTCTGTAAATGCTACCAATTTAGATGAAAATAATTTAACCGATACATCTGATCATGAAATTGAAAATAGTGATATTTCTTATGCTAAAATTGAAGATAAAAAAATTGAAGAAAAATCTGATGAAAAAAAGATTGTTAAAACAGACACTACCAAAAATACAAAAGAAAGCGACAAATTACATGATATATCCTTGGAGGTAGAAAATATTGAATGTGATTATGGAGATATTGTAGACATTAATGTTGTAACAACTCCCGAAGTTGAGGAAGGTGTTTTATCGTTTTATGTAAATGAAAGGTTAGTTGGTGCAAAAAATTTATCAAATTCTGCTGCCAGTTATTCCTTAAGAACTGATAGTTATATGCCCGGAACTTATGAATTGTTAGTTAGCTACAGTGCAAGCTTAAACTTTGCAAATAACCATACCTTATCAACACTGAAAATAAACAAGGTAGCAAGTGAAATAAAAAACATCACCATGCATTTTAACAGTGAAAACAACATAGTAGTTACTTTAAATATTGTCGGAAAAAATCAGGAAAAACTGGATTTTGGAACTTTGAATATTTACAATAACGAGAAACTAATTACAAGTGTTGAAATAGAAGAGTATAATGTTGAATTTACACTGGATAAAAAATATAACCAGGAAGTCCTGAGATTTGAATATCTAGGCGATGAGTATTATTCTAATGTATTGATTAACGAATTAATATACATAGAAAAATCCAAATTGAACATGTATTTACCCTATTTGACAGCATATCAATCCACCATAATCAACCAAAATCTGACATTTTATAGTGAAAGTCCCATAAACGACGGTAAAATAAAAGTTTACATCGATGGAATATTAGTAAATCAACTTCCAGTAACAAATGAAGAAGTCGAGATTATCATTGACACCAACAATTATGTGAATGGAAATTATTTGGTATACATAGAATATGTGGATAGTGATGTTTATTCAGATTGCCATTACGAAACAACATTAACAGTCAAACAGATTGCAACAAGCACTTATACTTATAATATTACAACACATAAAAACCATATAATTAACTTAAGAGCATATGTCTATAACCCTGTTGATGAAACTGATGAAGGAATGCTTGAATTTTTAATAGACAATGAAAGTATCAAAACAGCAATATTAAACAACAGTACAATAATAGAAAACTACTTAATTCCAGATTCTATGTCATATGGAGAACACGACATAAAAATCATCTATCACGGAAGTCAAAAATATCAGGATAGCCAAGCACACTCCATACTCAATATAATAAAATATTCAAATTCATTATCCATAAACAATTATACTCTTGATGATGATGGAAATATTGTCATAAACGTTAAATCATACTCATACAATAACACTGTCAACGATGGAGAATTGGAATTATATGTAAATGGAAAATGGATTTCTACAAGCAATGTTACAGAGAACATCACAAGCATAAAATTACCTGAAGAATTTTCTGCCGAGAACGAATATGTACTTGATTTAAAATATAAAAATTCAGAGAAATTTGAAGATGCAAATTTAACATTTAACATACATCCCCAAAAGTACAACACGACTACACGAATTTTAAGCCACATAAACAGTCAAAACATACTTAACATAAGCAGTTACATTTATTCAACAAGATATTCGACAATTAATGAAGGAACAGTCAACTTCTACATAAATGAGACATTAATCGCCACAGTCAATGTCGAAGAAAATCAGGCAAATTTATTGTATAACATGGAAAATATGGAAGAAAAGGAATACACCTTAAAAACAGAATATGTTGGGACAAAATTATATCAAAATTCAGAAAACTCCACAAACATTACTTTCCAAATGAATCGTAAAACTTTATATATCACGACAAACAATAGTATTAGAACAAATCCTGGAAAAACTATCATTATAAATGCCAAATTAACCGATTATGAAGGAAACATTTTAAATTTAACAACAAATTCAACATTGCGAATATTTGATGAAAATATTTACCAAGAATTCTTTGAAGGTGAATTGAATTATGAATACACAATAAATCCAAAAAGCTTAGAAGGAACATCAGACATTATAATTGAAGTTCCACAAACCAAGTACTATAAAAATAACACCCGACTAATCAGATTAACAATTACAAAGGAATCACCATACATAACAGCACCCAACATTATAAGATCAAACAAATATGAAACAGTACAAATCAATGCAACCTTAACACTAAACAAAGAAAGAGTAAATGAGAACATAACCGGAATTGTCAAAATAAACAACAAAACAGTATATCAAGGAAAATTCATTGATGGTATATTAGAATACAATTTAGTATTAAATGAGAATTATAAAAACGATTATTACAAAATTACAATAAAATCTCAAGAAACTTCCTATTATCATTCAGCAGAAAAAACAATTTCCCTGAATTTGAACTCCAGAAACACATACATTACTTCAAAAAATATTGTTTCTAAAAATGGGGAAAGAATAATTATTGAAGCAAATATCTATGATAGAATAACAAGAGATTACGTTAAAGGTACAGCAAAGGCATGTATAAAAATCAATGAAGTCACATTGGAAAATATCAATGTAACTAATGGACACATATTGTATTCCTACATAAATGATTATTCGGCTAAAAATTACAGCATAACAATCATCTATGGAGAAACAGGAATCTATAACTCCTCCAAATGGGAAGGACGATTAACAATAGAACCAAATCCATTAAATATAGTAACGAGCAATATTAATGCCCCTGCATATTCAACTATAAACATTAAAGCAAAGATACTGGATGCAAATGAGATAGCAACCGGAATAATCAAAACAGCCATAAAAATAAATAACAAAACGATAATTGAAGAAAATATTACTGGTGGAAACATTAACTTCCTCTACAAATTGCCGGATGAAATAGGATCAGGAAAGTATAACCTCACAATTATAGTAGGAGATTCCAGAAGATACCTTCACAATATGACTACAATTGAATTAATTGTTACAAAAAATTACAAACATATAGAAAGCAACAACATCTCAGCCAAAGCAAAAGACAAAATCAGAATTTATGCCAAGATATTAGATTTAAACAATCATTTAATCAATAAGACTAACAAAGTGAACATAAAATTAGGTGAAACAAGCATTGCCAACATAACCGTTGATGATGGAATAATAGATTATGACTATATTCTTCCAGAAAATCTAAAAACAGGAATGTATGATTTGTTAATTCAAGCCGGAGAAAGTAGTGGATATTATCATGCCACCACGAATAATGTTTTAAAAGTAGAATAACTTAGATTATTCTACCATTTTTATTTTAAAATAAAAAAAAACGACACTATTTTTTAAAATATTGAATTATTTATCCAAAATATATTGAAATTATAATTCTGGATTAAATAAAAACTATTTAATTGATAATTAATAAATAAATATATACAAAATAAAAGAAATGGAGATGAACAATGAGAAAATATTTAATTTTGTTAGTTGGTCTTTTAGTAGTGGCAACTTGTTTAACTGCCGTTTCAGCAGAAGATATAGATACTACCCAAGAATTAACTGATTCAACAACAATTTCTCAGGAAAGCAATATTGCTACAGATGATATTGACTCTCCAACAATTGAAAAAAACACACAAACAAAGTCAGAAACAAAGAGTGAACCTGTTGGTGATGATTGTTGTTCGGCCATTATTCAGGGTTACAACAATAACAGTGCAATATCATTTAGAAGAGACAGCATATCTGCTGTAACTATTAATGTTACCCATAACTCTAGCTATGTAAAACAATGTAAGGGTTCTGGAAATTATTTCTTCCACGTTCTTGTAAGTAAGGATGGATGGATTGTAGGACATGGAGGCCTAGATGATACAAAAAACAATCATGAAATAGAGAATTATGCTCTGTCAATGATGAGTAATCAAGTCATGAATAATACTACATTCAACAGCATATGTAATCTTAAGAAAAATACGAGTAAAGGCCATTTCGTTATCAAAGCACCTAACGGTAATTATGCATTGTACATAACTTATTATGGAAACACTAAAAAAGAAACGGGTACCCTGTTACCAGGACAATATTTGGTTGTACCTAACGATTCAACATATTTCCAAAAAGGTTATTTCCAGGATGTAATTTCAACAACAAACATCAGTACCGCTTCAAGAATTATTGCTGCAAAAGACAAGTATAATGACAATAGACGTGACATAATAACATACTACATAAAAAAATATCCTACATACACACAAGTAAAAGTCTATGCATGTAACGATGATGGAAGTTATGCAAATAAAAGTTCAGGAAAATTAGTTGACAGTATACAAACAAACAGTAAATTTTTCCCAGCAAGTTCCATACCTACTGTCCCAAATTCAGTAGTGATAGATGACATTACATTAATAAGCAAAAAAACAAACACCACTATTACTTCAAAGAATTTCACTACAAACAACCAACTTGTGAATTTAACTGCATCAATTAAAGATGAATATGGAAACCCTATCAACTATGGTTTTGTATCCTTATTAATCAATGATAAAACATTAAAGTATCCTAATGGTACCGATGCTTACTTTAATGTAAAAAATGGAAGTGTTTTAGTTAAACTTAAAATAAGCGATCTATGGAAAAGAAAAAACTACACTTACCAATTCAGATATTATGGAAAATCAAATTATGAATCAAACTTAGGTAACAAAGCTGTAATTACACTTGCCAATATAGTAAATCTTACTTCAACCCATGCTAAAACGACAATCTTTGGCAGCAATCTGACAATTACTGCAAAAGTAAAATATAAATTAAACAATTCCAATGTAGATAGTGGAAAAGTTCTATTCAAGGTAAATGGAAAAACCATTAGAAATGATGATGGAAGTACATACCTTGTGGATGTTAAAAATGGAACTGCCAAATACAATCTAATACTGGATTACAAATATTCACCTAAGGAATATAATATTACTGTAGTTTATGCAAATGGGGCATGCAGAGAAGAAAGCAATACAATTGTTAAAATAAACAAAATTCCTGCAAAAGTTATTTCACCTAGTGTGACTGTAAAAAATAAGGTAGTTTCAGTTAAAGCTAAGTTCGTTGATACCAACAACAAAGTTATTGTATACGATTCATATATGTCCGCTAAAATAAACGGTAAAACCATACGTGATTCAAACAACAATACAATGATTTTCAACTTTACTGGTGGAGTAATTAACTTTAATTTCACACTCACAGCAAACTATAAAAAAGGAAATCATACATTTACCTTTGTTATTCCAGAACTTAGAGCTCATCTTAGTGTAAGACAAAATGTCACAATGACAATATAATAGTCTTACCATTTAATCCCCTTTTATAAAAAAATCTTTTTTTTTAAAAATTTAAATCAATAACAAAAATAGTCTTAAAAAGTGTAAAGAAGAAAAATTATTCTTCTTTTGGTAAAATGGATATTGTGATTCCAGATGCTAATGCAATTTTAATTAAATCCCCAACTATAAACGGAATTAAACCCATTACCAATAGTTCTATGAGACCTAATGATGTACCTGTTTTTACAAGTGTTGCATAGTACAATCCAATTAATCCAGGAACATATATGCATACAAAGTTTGCAATTAACATTAACAGTACACATTGCTTAGGTTTTCTAGCATTGACATAATGATCAAATACGTATCCAATAAACATTGCTGCTATAACAAATCCGAGAAGATATCCTCCCGTAGCGGATAATACGTATGATAATCCATGATTCATGCTAGTAAACCAAGGCATTCCAACAATACCCAATCCAGTATACAATATCATACTGAATCCACCATATTTACTTCCTAACAAAACACCGGCAGTCAGTACTGCAAATGTTTGGAAAGTAACTAATATTGGAGTCCATGGTAGTGCAAGAGTAACTTGTGCCATTAAACCAGTAAAACATGCAACTAAAAATGACAATAGTACCATTGTCAAAGTACTTGCATTGTTTCTCCAGTTATACCAAGAATCTTGCATCTCATGAAGTTTATTAAAATTTGATGTTATAATCATGATTAAACCTCATTTGATAAATAAAAAAATCTCTGTATATTATTATCTGTTTTTTTCTTAAATTAATCTGAATACAAAGATTTGATAATTTACAAAATAGTAAATACGATATACTATTTGTTTTAAAGACATATAACTTTTTGTATTTTTCCAATTAAAGTAATATTGAAACATAATTATTAAAATACTAAAATATTGACTATAAAATAATCATATGACTTTCTTAAAAAAAAATAAAGCCATAACCAACAATTATTTTGAACATTTTGAAAAATAATATAAAAATAAAAGGATACTTAGAACAAAAAAATCATATAAAATAAATAAAAATACCATACATTAAACATGATAAAAAAAATAAATACATTAAAATAATTAAAACAAAAAGTGTTTATTCCATTCAGACCAATAATTCTAGACAATAATTAAAAATAGATATACATGTAACAAATAAAAAAAATAAAAAAAGGTAATTATAAGTTTACCCCAACATCCAATTGCTCGGTAAGCTCTTTGTACCTATTACGTATAGTCACTTCGGTTACTCCGGCAATATCCGCAACATCACGCTGAGTTTTACGTTCTCCTAAAAGAACACTTGCAATGTATAAAGCAGCTGCAGCTACACCTGTAGGTCCACGACCACTGGTTAAACCATTATCCATAGCTTGGTTAATAATTTCAATAGCTTTAGATTGAACCACACCTGAAAGGTTTAGTTCACTAGCAAACCTAGGCACATAATCTATAGGACTGGTAGGAGGTAATCTGATGTGCAATTCCCGAGTAAGGAATCTGTATGTTCTTCCAACTTCCTTTTTACTGACTCTTGAAACATCAGCAATTTCATCCAATGTTCTAGGAACTTTACATCTACGACAAGCAGCATATAATGAAGCTGCTACAACTCCTTCAATACTACGACCCCGTATAAGCTTGTTTTCTACTGCATTTCTGTAGACAACTGAAGCGGATTCACGTACACTTCTTGGAAGTCCAAGTCTTGAAGAATCACGATCAAGTTCACTAAGAGCAAATGCGAGGTTACGTTCAGTAGCACCACTAATTCTAATTTTACGTTGCCATTTTCTTAACCTGTACCATTGAGCCCTGTTTCTAGCAGGAATATCCCTACCATATATATCCTTGTTTCTCCAGTCAATCATGGTAGATAATCCCTTATCGTGAATTGTATAAGTGATAGGAGCACCTACACGAGTACGTTTATCCCTTTGTTCATGGTCAAATGCCCTCCATTCAGGACCCATATCGACAATGTTATCGTCAATTACCAAACCACATGCTCCACAAACAACTTCTCCACGTTCATGATCATTAATAAGTTTTGTAGAACCACATTCAGGACATATAGTTTCCTGTTTTTCCATTTCTGCAACATCTTCTTTCATTTGCTCTTTTTCGGATAAACCGGAAATATTTTCAAGTTCACGTTCAAGTTCTTCTGAATCAGTGTTATCGATTTTAATAATTTCTTCCACATCCAAATCAGAATTAGACATCAACTCAATATCTGAATCTTCCTGCATGATAACATCAGCATCCCCCATAGTATCAGACATGAAATCTCCTAATTCATCATCGGAAGAATCATCATCATCACTTTTGTCATCCTTAAAGTTATCCATAATTTCAAGTAATGGATTAGGTTGTTTTTTGGAAGTTTTGGACTTTTCAGAGGATTCCTCTTTTTTATCCTCTTTCTTCTTACGTGGTCTTCCAGGACCTCTCTTCTTAGGAACTTCTTCACTTGTTGCTTCTTCCTTATTCTTGGAGGCATCACTTTTACGTGGTCTTCCAGGACCTCTCTTCTTAGGAGGTTTTTCTTCTGTTGTGGATTTATTTTTACTTTTAGGTGGCCTTCCCGGACCTCGTTTTTTAGGAGGTTCTTCTTTTTCTAGAATGGTTGTGGTATGCTTATCATCTTCAGTTAAGTTTTCAGAAGTGACTTTTTTAGTTTTTCTAGGTCTGCCTGGCCCTCTTTTGGATTTTGCTACTTTTTTAGTTTTTGGAATGGTTGTCTCTTCTTTATTTTCTACTTTAGTAGTTTCTTCCTGAGGTGTTTCCACAGTGGCGGTTTTTGAAGTTTTAGTTTTCACTGATTTATTATCCATAGTTTTAGTAGATTTAGTTTTAGTGGTTTTAGATCTTGTTGTCTTTGTTTTAGTATCTGTTTTTTTAGTTCGTGTATCCTTTACACTTTTCCTTGGTCTACCTAATCGTTTTTTTCTTTTTAGAATACCTGCCATGCCTTATCCTCCTTTTTTTATTTTGGGGTGAAAGATAAACTATTTCGCCCGGATTAGCTTTTTTAAACTTATTACTGGTCTTGATAGAAATATATGGCTTCTTGGTGCTGCCAAATATATCATGTATTTTACCTATTGGCTGTTTTTTAGCATTAACCAATAATGATCCAATCCGAGGAGTCTTGTTTGAAGGTACAATTAATTTATTTGTGCTTGTAATATGACTAATTATACCCAATTCAGTTAATTTAACTTTATTACTCGACATTTTTATTATATTAATCTTATAAATACTTTAATTAAAATAAACACGTATTTCAATTTTAAATTCATTAATCCTTGCTTCAAAATTAGTTCAATTCTTGTTTCGGAGTTCAATGTTTACGATATTGGTGATTATTTTAACAAATATTTTTGAAACCACTATTATTTTAACAGCGATTTTAATGCTCTTATATATATTTAACTATAATTATAATAATAAATATGATTGACTTAATATAAATACTTTTGGATATCTTTATATACTAATTTATAATAACATGTAAAAAAATATTTAAAAAAAAATAGAAAAAATAGAAAAAAATTAAAAACCAATGATTTCATCCATACGTTGATTATCATCCAATAATTTCTCAAGAACAGATGTTTCAAATTTTTTAAGCCTATTTAATTCAATAAGAACTTCATCCAACTTATCCTGGGGGATAACAACAACACCATCAACATCCCCAACAATAAAGTCACCGTTTTTAATAACCAAATCACCAACAAGCAACGTTCCTTCTAAAGTACCATTATTTAAAGGCAAACCAGCGCGGGATTGGATTTTTTGAGAAAAAACGGGATAATCCAATTCGAGAATATCCTCAGTATCACGTGAGGAACCAACAATTACAGTAGCTTGAAGACCATATTCTTTAGCAGCACAAGAAGCAATACCACCCCAAATTGCATAATCATTATCTGAACATTTTATAAGCAATATTTCATTCTCTTTACATTTATATATTCCCTTGATACCCGTTCCCCAATCATTGGATCCAGTTTCAGCTGTTCTGACAAAACCTGCAATTTTATGTTTAGAATTGAGTGGCTTAACATCCTTAAGTAATCCATAACTAGAATACAAATTCTTTAAGGCATCGGAAACATTGTCACTGCTAACATTATCCACAATGTTATCCAAAGTTATCTCAAAATCTGTTGCATTCTCATTCTCTTTTTGATGTTTATTGAAGTGTAAAATACTCTGCGGTGTTATTTTCCCATTAGACATGTTATCAAATCCAAAAAAAAATAAAAAGAAGGTTAAATTAATCTTGAGGTGTTGTAACTTCTTCAACTAATTTTCTTCCTGCAACAACCTCATCCACACTATGAATAGAAGCCCCATAATGTTCTATAGCTTCCTTAATTTTTTCATAGTTAAGATCTTGTCCTTCCATAGTAATTTTTACATTCTCCGTATCTTTATCGATTTCCATTAAAGTAATATTTACTCCATCGACACCATCAAGACTACTCAAATACAAAGAAAATGATGGTAAAGATGGTGAATGTGGTTTTAGTATATCTAAAACAACTCTAATTAATGCATTTTTCATTTGTATAAATTCCTCCGATTATTATTAATCATACTAGATATAAATATGTTTCTAATATAAGATATATTTTATAACAAATTTTAAAAAAAAAAGATAAAAAAAAGATAAAAAAAGGTTAACTACCTAAGAAACATGAAAGCTAACCATACAACAACAAAAACAGCAATAAGAGCATATAAAATCTTTCTTTGTTTAGCTACCTGTTTCTGTTTCAATTGAAACTGTTCTTGACATTGATCAGAACAAAAAGATTCAGACATTGGAATAGGTTTACCACAAATAGCACAATGCCTATGAGCTTCTACAACCATAAAGTATCCTCCATAATTAATTAGTTATTAATGTACCAATAGGTTCTGTAATTGCAGTTCGAACATTTTCAGGATTATTACCATTGACTATGACAGTTTTAATAGCTGAACGTTTAATAATTTCTATAGCCGTCTTATCAATGAACTCATAAGTACCAGCCTTAGTTTCATTCCCTGAAACTATTTCCAACAACTTAGAAGTAGTTACCTCAGTAAACATTACTGCATCATCAAATTTATTTGGATCCTTATCATATAATCCATCCACACTAGTTGCGTTAATTACCAAATCTGCACCAACATATTCTGCCAAAATACTACCAACAGCATCAGTACTATGAGCTGGTTCAGTACCACCCATAATAACTATCTTACCCGTAGCAGAAAACTCAAGTGCTTGCTGGAAATTTTCAGGAATTGCTGGATAAGAACAATCTTTAAGAGCTAATTGTAAAAGACGTGCATTGATTCTTGTAACCTGAATTCCGATTTCATCACAAATAGACTCACTTTCACCCATGTCCCTTACAACACCAATATACTCACGAGCTGGACGCCCACCACCAACAACAATGAATATTTCATGTTCTTTATTTATTTCTTTGATAATTTCTGCATAAGCTTCAAATTTCTTATTATCATACTCTTTAAGAAGTATTGATCCACCTATTGTAATAACTATTCGCATTAATAACATTCTCCATTAAATGATTAAAAGATAATCAGTTAACTCTAAAAAAATTATTTTACTAATATCTATTTATCTATGAAATTATTCTTATAATTATCTATGAAATTAAAATGAAACAAATAAGAATACCCCTCACAAAATCAACACAACAACCAATAAAAAGCAACACAACAACAAAATACTAAAAAGATGAAAAACAAAAATAAAAACATACTATTTAATTATTAAAAAAATATCGGAATTATAAAAGTTGAACAATCCGATATCATCATTATAATATATTCATAAAAATTTCTAGGAGACTATATATGAGTGAAATATCATCAAAGGAAATGTATGAAGTTAAAAAAACACTAAAAGAACTAGAAAATAAAAAAGGAAGAGGAACAGAACTAGTTAGTGTATACATACCACCAGACAAACAAATAAGTGATGTAAGAAAACAAATGGTGGATGAAATAGGACAAAGTTCAAACATCAAAAGTAAAACCACAAGAAAAAACGTGCAATCTGCAATAGAAGTAATCATTCAAAGAACAAAACTATATCCTCAAGCACCACCAAAAGGATTAGTAATGTTTGTAGGTATGATTCCAAAAGGAGGTCCGGGAACCGAAAAAATGGAAACATACATATTTGAACCGCCTGAAACTGTACAGACTTACATATACCACTGTGACAGCCAATTCTTCATAGAACCATTAAAACAGATTATAGAATACAAGGAAGTATACGGAGCAGTAGTACTCGACAGAAAAGAAGCAACTATCGCAACAGTAAGAGGAAAAAGAATTGACATAGTTAAAACACTAACCAGCGGAGTGCCTGGAAAACATAAAGCAGGGGGACAATCACAAAGAAGGTTCGATCGTGTAATTGAATTAGCAGCACACGAATTCCTAAAACGTATCGGAAGATATGTGGACGAAGCATTCCTACCATTAAAAGATGAACTAAAAGGAGTATTGATTGGTGGACCGGGACACACAAAGAACGATTTTGTAGAAGGAGATTACCTTCACTATGAAATTAAAGACAAAGTAATCAATATAGTAGACACATCATACACTGGTGACTTCGGAATAAGAGAAGTGCTTGATGAATCATCAGACACATTAGAAGAAATGGACATCATGAAAGAAAAGAAATTCATGAGAAAATTCCTATCAGGCCTTATTTCAGACAGTGGATTATCCTCATACGGAGAAAACGAAGTAAGAACAAACCTCCAAATGGGCGCTGTTGAAACGTTACTCATATCCGAAAATCTGAAAACAAACAGACAAACATACGAATGTCCAGCATGTGGAACACTAGATGTAATTACTACAAAACAACATCAAAAAGCTCCCGAAAAACAATGCCCTAAATGTGGAGAATTAATGAAAATCATTAAAACACAAGAAACAGCAGAAGAACTAATTGAATTAGCAGAAGAAGTAAACACTGATGTTGAAGTAATTTCAATAGAAACGGAAGAAGGAACTCAATTAGACAAAGCATTCGGTGGAATTGCCGCCTTATTAAGATACAAAGTTAAATAAAAAAAATAACCTCCAACAATTATTCTTTTTTTAAAATATTTATAAAAAAGGTAAAATCTATCAAAATAGATTCTACCAATCATTTAATGGACTGTACTAAAGTACTTCAAGTATAATCCTTTTCAATATATAACGAATTAAATATTGATAATTCAAAATAAATGCTAACCCCCACGTCCCGCAGGTTTTCTAGGAGCTTACACCCCTTAGTACTAATCTCAAGTCCTTGTGATGCATAAAAATGCTTCCATGTAACAATAGTTACAAAGCAAACCCCCATCCACTATGGGTTAAGATCTCGAAGGGTTCGAGGTGATATCATCATCACAGGTATCAACTCTTGAGATGCATATAACATGCTTCCATGTAACAATAGTTACAAAGCAAACCCCCATTCTCTATAGGTTTGAACAAAATAATCTTGTTCAAATTATACTTTGTTCAATATATTATATAAATATATGTATAATGTTTAAAAATAATAAAAAATTTTTATACTAAATTAATTAAATTGATAAAAAAAATAACTATAATAATAAAATATGGAAGAATTAATAAAAATTTGAAAAAAAATAAACAAAATGTTGTAAAAAAAGATAGAAGTTACTAACATGAAAAAAAATCTATTAAAAATAATAAAATAATATAATTAAAATAGCGCCGAGAATGGGATTCGAACCCATGCGGGCGACTGCCCACCGGATCTCAAGTCCGGCGCATTACCTGGCTTTGCTATCTCGGCAAGTAAACTAAAAAAAATAAATACTATAATCTATTACTATATTAGATAGTAATAACATATATAGTTTTCTTATAAAATTATGTTTTAAGTTCTATTTCGATACTTACGTTATCAGGAACGTTAACTTTCATTACTTGTCTCATAGCTCTTTCATCAGCTTCAATACCTACAAGACGTTTGTGAATTCTTAACTCCCATTTTTCCCATGTTGCTTTACCTTCACCATCAGGACTTTTTCTGGTTGGTACAACTAATTTTTTAGTAGGTAAAGGAATAGGACCTGATAAATCGACACCAGTTCTTTCTGCTATTTTTTTAAGTTGATTACAAACATCAGCAATTTTTTCTGGGTCAGTACCAGTTAATTTGATTCTAGCTTTATTCATTAAAAATCTCCCTATAAATAATCTAAAATCGACCAAATAACTATATATTCAAATATCACATGACTTAAGTATGTAATTTGAATAACATTGATAAAATTAGTTAATATGGGTCGATAAAAAAAATGTAATAAGTAAATTATTATTTACTTATTTTGCGTCGGTAATGTCGATACACATACCAGCTGCTACGGTTTGACCCATATCACGGATAGCGAATCTTCCCATGTGAGGGATTTCTTTAATTTTTTCGATAACCATAGGTTTTGTAGGTTTAATTGTTACGTAAGCTGCATCCCCTGTTTTAAGGAAGTCAGGGTTTTCTTCTTTAGGTTGACCAGTTGCTGGATCTAATTTTGCATCTAAGGATAAGAAAGTACATGCAACTTGTGATGTGTGTGCGTGGAATACAGGTGTGTAACCAACTGTGATAACACCAGGGTGTTGTAATACAACAATTTGTGCTTTGAATTCTTTTGCTACACTAGGTGGGTTTTGGGTTGTACCAGCTACGTCTCCACGTTTAATATCATTTTTACCTACACCTCTTACGTTGAATCCAACGTTGTCCCCAGGTTCTGCGGTTGGTAATACTTCATGGTGCATTTCGATAGATTTAACTTCTCCGGTTACACCTGCTGGTTCAAATGCAATAGTTTCTGCAGTTTTTAAGATACCAGTTTCTACTCTTCCTACAGGTACTGTACCTACACCAGTAATGGAGTATACATCTTGAATAGGTAATCTTAAAGGTAAGTCGATTGGTTTATCTGGTTCTTTGAATAAATCTAATTCTTCAATTAAAGTGTTACCTTTGTACCATGGAGTGTTTGCTGATTTTTCAGTGATGTTATCTCCTTCAAATGCAGATAATGGGATGAAAGGTACATCTTTAGGGTTGAATCCGATGGTTTTGATTAAGTTTCCAACTTCTTCTTTGAGTTCGTTGTATTTGTCTTCGGAGTAATCTACTAAATCCATTTTGTTAATACCAACGATAATTTGGTTGATACCTAATGTTCTGGATAAAAAGATGTGTTCTTTTGTTTGTGGCATTACACCGTCGTTTGCTGCAACAACTAATACAGCTGCGTCTGCTTGTGAAGCACCTGTAATCATGTTTTTAACGAAGTCACGGTGACCTGGACAATCTACTACAGTGTATTCGTATTTTTTGGTTTCGAATTTTTCGTGAGCGAGGTCGATGGTTACTCCTCTTTCTCTTTCTTCTCCGAGTTTGTCCATAACAAATCTGAATTTGTCTTCTCCTTCATCTAATTGCTGTTCTGCAATTGCACCTGATAATAATAAAAGGTGTCCTACTAATGTTGATTTTCCGTGGTCTACGTGACCAATTACTGCTAAGTTCATGTGAGTTTTATCTTTTGCCATTATATTTCCTCCATATATAAAACATGTATTTGAATATAATCTATAAATCAAGTACTATTTTTTTAATAGTGTGATTTATAAGCGTTAGCAAGCCGATTGCTAGATATATTTATCTAGAGTGCGTCCTCTAACATTGTAATAAAGAAATATATTGTACTGAGTTAGTACTACAAAGAAATATAACAGGGAATAGTTATATTCCCTTGTAATTAATATATCTCTCCTTATAATCTTTAATTACATTTAATCTAAATTTCCATATTGAAATCTAGTACAAGTTAATTGTATTATAGTAATTAAAGTATATGTTAGTTCTCCTTTATATACTTTAATATTTTATTAATAAAAAAAAAGAAGTATACATGAAAAGTATACTTATCCTAAATAGTGATCAGGTCCATATGGTTCTGGACTTAATCCTTTTCTTTCACGTATTTCTTTTACAATTGGGTTTTGTAATTCTCTAGGGATTCTTTCGAAACCAGAGTTTTCAGTTGACCAGATACAACGTCCTTCTGCAGCTGAACGAATATCTCCTGCAAATCCGAACATTTCTGCTACTGGTACTTTGGATTCAATGGTTGCCATATCTCCTTCTTGACCCATTTCTACAATTTGTCCTCTTCTGTTTTGTACTTCACGAGTTGCTGCACCCATGTAATCTTGAGGTACACTGATGAATACTTTTTGCATAGGTTCCATTAATGTTGGTTGAGCTAACATCATAGCACCGTATACTGCTTTTCTGATAGCAGGTAATATCTGTGCAGGTCCTCTGTGTACTGCATCTTCGTGGAGTTTTGCATCCATGAGGTTTATTCTGATTCCCATTGCTTTTTCGTTTGCTAAAGGTCCACTTTCTAAAGCTGATTCGAAACCTTCAAGTAATAACTCTTTGATTTCTGCTAAGTATTGGATACCACGAGTTTGGTTTACGAATATACAGTTTTTGTATACATCCCATACACGTTTTGCATCGTCTTTATCCATACCAGCATCTTGGAATACTTTAGCTTCTTCTTTACCTTTAACTCTTCCTTCTTTAATTTCTCCTTCATTAATAGCATTCATTAATTCATCGGATAATGGTTCCATATCAATGTAGAATCTGTTGTGTTTGTTAGGTGATTTACCTTCAACGTTAGTTGAAGTTCCGGCAATAGTTTCTCTGTATACTACAATAGGTTCTGAAGTTTCTACTTCTACACCTTTATCGTTAATTCTGTAAATCATAACTTCTAAGTGTAATTCACCCATACCAGCTAATAAGTGTTCACCGGTTTCTTCGTTAATTTCTACTCTGATGGTAGGATCTTCTTTACCAACTTGTCTTAATACTTCGATAAGTTTTGGTAAATCTTTTGTGTTTTTAGCTTCTACTGCAACGGTTACTACTGGTTCAGAAATGTGTTCTAAACTTTCGAATGGTGCAATGTTGTGATCTGCATCTGTGATGGTTTCCCCAGCAACTGCCCCTCTTGCTCCGGTAATAGCTACTATGTTTCCTGCTGGAACTGCATCAGTGTTGATTCTTTCAGGACCCATATATACTCCTACTTGTTGGGTTCTTGCTTTACTCATTGAACCTACGAAGAATATTTCAGAACCTTTTTCAATTGAACCACCATATACACGACCGGTTGCAATTTCACCTGCGTGTTTATCGATACTTACATCAGTAACCATTACTGCTAATGGACTGGTTGAATCAGTGTTTATCATACCTTGACCTTCAACACTTTCGATATCTCCAGACCATACTTTAGGAATTCTGTATGCTTGTGCAACTTTTGGACTTGGTAAGTGTTCTACTACCATACCTAAGATAACATCTTCAATTTTAATTTTTTGAGCTAATTCTTTTTGGTTATCTTCATTACAGTAAGCAATAATATCTTTGAAAGTAATGTTGGTTTTTAACATGTGTGGTACGTTAATACCCCAGTTGTGATATGCTGAACCGAATGCTACAGAACCATCTTCGATTCTTACTTGCCAATCATCTTTGAATTGTTCTGGTGCCATGTTTTTAATGAGTTTGTTAACACCAGCAATGATTTTAATGAATCTGTTTTGTAATTCAGTATCATCAAGTTTTAATTCGTTGATAAGTCTGTCTACTTTGTTAATGAAAAGTACTGGTTTAACATTTTCTTTTAATGCTTGTCTGAGTACTGTTTCTGTTTGAGGCATAATACCTTCTACTGCACATACAACTACTACAGCACCATCTACTGCTCTCATTGCACGTGTTACGTCTCCACCAAAGTCAACGTGTCCTGGTGTATCGATAAGGTTAATAAGGTATTCATCATCATCATAAGTGTGAACCATTGATACGTTTGCTGCATCAATAGTAATTCCTCTTTCTTGTTCCTGTTCATCGAAATCTAAGAGTCTTTGATCACCAGCTAAATCAGCGGAAATCATTCCAGCACCTGCTAAAAGGTTATCGGATAATGTTGTTTTTCCGTGGTCGATGTGTGCTACAATACCAATATTTCTGATATAATCTGGTTCATACATTAACTTTTTGATTCTATCTACCATTTGATCTCTTCGACTCAAATAAATCACCTAAATGTTATAATAATATTTTTTTAATTAATTGTTAAATTTTAAATTTTTATGTTGAAATATTTAAAAGATTTAAAGAAAGATTTTGTAGAAAATCTAGTGTGCGGATCTTGCTACTCTTTCTTTTTCTTCTTTTTTCTGTAGAGCGTAACTTCTAGAATCTTCGTCAGCTGCTAATAATATTTCATCAGCTAAACATTGTGCTGCTGATTTTGTGTTTTTGAATGCTGATTGCATTGCACCTTGTGTTAAGAATCCTAATGAAAGGTCTACTCTTCTTTGTGGAGCAATATCTACAGCAATTTGGTAACCTATACCACCGTATTTAATACGTGTAGTTTCTTCTCTAGGTGCTGTGTTTTCTACAGCTTTTACTAAAACTTGTACAGGGTTTTCGTTTGTTTTTTTGTTGATTATTTCTAAAGCATCTTCCACAATAGAGTATGCTTTATTCTTTTTACCACTGTTTCTTTCTGTTCTCATAATTTTGTTCATGAGTCTTTCTACGATAGATACTTTAGATTTTGCGAATTGTCTTTTTACATGACGACCCATTGTGTGTGGTACAACAATTTCATCTAAGCATACGTAGTTTTGTAATCCCATATCTTCTACTGTAACTTCTGTTACATCCCATTTGTCGAATAATTTGAAGCTCATTTAATTAAATCTCCTTTGAAATAAATTACTTACCTTACTGGTTTTTCAATTTTTCCACTTACCATTTCGGATAAAGCTACGTTGTTTACTTTTGTAACTTTCCATCTTACTCCAGGAATATCACCCATAGACCTACCTGATGGTCCTCCGATTCCTTCAATCATTACTTCATCGTGTTCATCGATGAAACCGATTGCTCCATCTCCTGGTGCAAATGCAGTAATTTGTTTACCGTTTTTAATTAATTGAACTCTTACACATTTTCTGATTGCAGAGTTAGGCTGTTTTGCTTCAATACCTACTTTCTCAATTACAATTCCTCTTGCTTGAGGTGATCCTTCTAGTGGATCTGCCTTAATATCTAATCTAAGAGTTTTACGTTTGTATTGAGTGTCTTTCCATCGGAAATTTTGTCTGTTATCTTTTAATTTTTTTGCTGCGAATAATCCTGGCAAATTTATTCCTCCATTATACTTATATTTAAGCTATTCTAAGTTTTTTAATCAGTACATGTAGCTATCATACGATGAATAATATGACTTACAGTACCTGTTTAATATTACATATTTTACGTGAAATAATTCACATACTTATCATTATAGTTTGTAGTATTAACTGAGTTTTTTAAAGAATTTAGGATATAAAATATCACTATTTTGTTAATCCCAAATGTTAATCATAAATATGGTTATTTTATGATAATATTACTAATTTCAAATTGTCTTTTAGCAAATTGTCTAGCTCGCTGGATATTATGACCATTTTTTCCAATAGCATTACGTTTATCCTTTGAGTCGACATCCAAGGTGGCGATTTTATTACCATTCTCATCAGTTGAAAATTCAATTGAATTTATTTTAGATGAAGATAATAAATTTTTTATAAATTCGCCGGGATCGTCGGAATGTTCAATAATTTCAACACTCTTATCGACTGATTTTTGCATCTTACCAATAGTACTTCCACGCTTTCCTATTGCTAATCCCATATCTCCTTTTTTTACCAAAAAAGTTACCTTATTATGTTCGTCATCAACAATGCAGTCTTTGACTGTGGCGTTTGTTATTGTTTCAAACAAACTTATATATCTGATTTCATTAATTGTGAGTTTGACGGACATAGTATCTATTTACTCCTTAAGCTCTAATATATTAGAGTCTCCAGGTTCTTGTACGACTAGAACTGATACTGTGAAAGGTTTACCACAGATAGAACCTAAGTCTACACTTGAACCATCAAATACATATACTGGCATTTCGGATAATTTTGAATAAACTTCAACATCCTCTTTTAAATTTTTTGGAGCATTTGCTGCCATTACAACTAATTCTCCATTTCCAAGTTTAATTGCTTGGATTGATTTATTGGATCCTAATATAACCTTACCAGTGTCTACGGCTACACGTATCCCTCTTTCTATATCCATTAAGTGCCTCCTAATCTATTTTTTTCATATTAATACCAACAGACCCCGTTCCATGAGGTATTGGTTGTCCAACAATTACATTCTCAATTATACCTGATAAATGATCAACTTCTCCACGAATACTGGCGTTAAGTAAGTGTTTACCAGTTTCCTCAAATGCTGCGCGTGCAAGTACACTTGATTTTTCACCACTGATACCGTGTCTTCCGATAGATTTTACAATACCATCTGAAGTCATCATATCAGCAACTAGCATAATGTGTCTAATATCTACACTAAGCCCTTGTTCTTCCATGGTTGTGTATAACTCATGAATAATAGCATTTCTTGCAGCTTCAATACCAAGAACTTTTTCTATCTCAAATATATCGTTGGTTGTAGTTCTAACTATATCTACACCCGGAATTTTGAGAATAGCTCCAATATTAGAACCTTCGGTATGTATTACCCATTCATTTTGTTCATGACGGATAACAACTTTACCTATGCCCTTAACACCACTAATCTGTAGATCTCTGATTTTATCAGCAAGTAATCTTAATTCTCGAATACCTTGTTGAATTTTTTCTTCATCATTAGAAAATGTGGTTTCAAAACTCAGTAAATTATTATTTATTGTTACCTGTTTAAATGTTTTTTCTATTTCACCTGTAACTTCTGAAATGTCAAGTCTTCTTTCATCAAGAATATCTTGGTCAATCTCAGCGGTAATAATGTTATCCATATAATTTACATTGAAATTTTTAATAACATCATTCAAGGTAATTTTACCAATTTTGTTACCCATTTTTCTGATGAATTCTTCATCATTCTTAAATTCGTCTGTGAAGTAAATATCCATTGTAGGGGTGGATATTTTCTTACGAGCATCAACTACCTCAATAAGACGAGGAAGCCCTAAAGTTACGTTTAATTCTACTACCCCTGCATAGTGGAAAGTACGCATTGTCATCTGTGTACCCGGTTCTCCAACGGACTGGGCAGCAATAGTTCCTACTGATTCTCCAGGTTCTACTTCTTCACGTTCATAAGCTTCTTTAACTTTGAGAACTAATTTTTCAAGTTCTTCATCTGTTAAATTATTTCGTTCACTAGCTTCTGCAATTTCCTCTACTAGTTTAATAGGGAAATAATCTGCTCCAACTTCATTAACTACTGTTTGAACTTGTTCTACATTCATATTTACTACCCCACTTATTTACTAGCCCGAGAATCTTCAAGTCTCATTTCTTCAATTAGACGATCTAAATTAGCAACAGCCCCATAATCACTTTTAGCTGGATTAATACCATCTTCACCATATTTAAATTGGATGATTGTACCTTTGTTATCCCTTACGGTTCCATCTTCATGAACACTTAAATCGTGTAAAGCGTTTACAAGACGTCTCTGCATGTAACCACTTTGTGCTGTACGAATAGCTGTATCTACCAATCCTTCACGACCTCCCATAGCGTGGAAGAAAAATTCCAATGGGTCAAGACCTTTCTTATAACTGCTGTGTACAAATCCACTAGCTTTAGAACCTACATCCCCTTTGTGGAAATGAGGTAATGTTCTGTCAATATAACCCCTATTAATACGTCCACCACGAACAGCTTGTTGTCCTACACATGTTGCAATCTGGGTTAAGTTAAGCATGGATCCACGAGCACCAGTTAGTGCCATGATTACTGCACTGTTATTTGTTGTGAAATAATGTTCTGCAATAACCCCTGTATTATCCCTAGCTTCCCCAAGCACTTGCATGATTTTCATCTCAAGTGTTTCACGTAAGCTACGTCCTGGTAATGCTTCTAACTCATTGTTTTCATATGCTTCAATTAGTTGTTCCACACGACGGTCAGATCTTTCAAGTAGTTCTGCAATTCTATCTTCGGCTTCTTTAGGAATTTCTTCATCTGCAGTACCTGTTGTGAATCCTCTTTGCATTACACCACCGAATACTGCAAGTTTTGTTCCATGATCTAAGAAGTATCTTGCATCACTTGGACTGAATTGTTTTACGATTGCATCTAAAATTTTTCCACTACCTGAACCGTATCCTTTATCATCTACTACACCCTGTAATAATTCACCGTTACTAATTACCACATAAGCATCGTATTCACAATCTCGTTGTTTACATTCTTCACATTTACGACAAATTTCAGCTTTGTAAACTAAATTTAATTTGTCAGGCAATAGTAAACTGAAAATTTCCTTACCAGTCCAAGGTCTTCCTTTAGCTTCTGGCAATTCCATTTTAGAACGTTTAATTATTTGGAATGCTTTATCTTCTTCAAAGACTGTGTCTTTGTGTGTAAGCAAGTATGCTCCAGTGATGTGATCGTGTATAGCTCCAATAATTGGACCACCATAACGAGGTGAAAGAATATGTTCCTGTACTTTCATGATGTCATTTGCTTCTGCACGTGCTTCAGGAGTTTGGAATACGTGCATGTTCATTTCGTCCCCATCAAAGTCTGCATTGTATGGAGGACATACACATAAGTTTAGTCTGAATGTTTTGTAAGGTAATACTCTTACTTCGTGAGCCATCATGGACATACGGTGAAGTGAAGGTTGACGATTGAATAAAACAATATCTCCATCAATAATATGTCTTTCGACTATATAACCTGGTTCTAAGTTTTCTATAACTGTTTCTTTAGTTTCATCATAGACTCTTATTTTACGTCCATCCGGTCGTATAATATAATTTGCTCCAGGATGTACATCAGGACCGTTCATGATGTATTCTTTCATTTTATCAATGTTCCATTCGGTAACTGCTATTGGTACTGTAACCTCTTTAGCAATCATTTCTGGAACACCCACTTCATTAATACTTAAAGTAGGGTCTGGAGATATTACAGTACGTGCTGAAAAGTTTACACGCTTACCTGCAAGGTTACTTCT
This sequence comes from Methanosphaera stadtmanae, assembly GCA_015062805.1. Taxonomy (GTDB): domain Archaea; phylum Methanobacteriota; class Methanobacteria; order Methanobacteriales; family Methanobacteriaceae; genus Methanosphaera; species Methanosphaera stadtmanae_C. The sequence continues at coordinate 35,886 of SUTQ01000007.1, read as the reverse complement.
GAAACGACCTTCTTTACCTTTAAGACGTTGTGCTAAAGTTTTGAGTGGTCTTCCAGACCTATGTCTTGCTGGAGGAACTCCACTAGCTTCATTGTCGAAATAAGTTGTTACGTGGTATTGTAATAATTCCCATAAATCTTCAACAATAAGTTGAGGTGCACCGGCTTCCATGTTTTCTTTTAACCTTTGGTTAATACGTAAAATGTCCACAAGTTTATGTGTTAAGTCATCCTCTGATCTTTCACCGGTTTCAAGAGTAATTGAAGGTCTTACTGTTACAGGTGGTACTGGCAATACTGTTAATACCATCCATTCAGGTCTAGCTACTTTAGGGTTTATGCCTATGTAAATATAATCTTCTTCAGGAATTGATTCCAATCTTTCACGTACTTCACTAGCTGTTAACTTATAATTTCCTTCAACAAGAGAAATAGGTTTATCAATTTTAATTTCTTCTTGTTCTTCTTCACAGTAAGGACATTTTTCTTTTTTAGCAGATAAATGAATTTGTTTCAATATTCTTGAAATATCTTCACCAGCATCAATTCTTGATTGAAGCCTATCATGATATTCGAGTTTTTCAGTTTCATTCAATAAGACCCTGCCACATTTACGACAGGTTGATCTTAATATTTTATGAATAGTATCAGCAAATCCTACATGTATAACCGGACGTGCAAAATTTATGTGTCCAAAGTGACCTTGACAATCTCCACCTTTTGAACCACAAGTTCTACATTTAAGTCCAGGGTCAATTACTCCAAGTCTAGGATCCATCAATCCAGCTTCAATTGGATAACCGTCTTCATCATAGGTATCTGGTGTTACAATTTTTGTTACAGACATCTTTCTTATAGTTTCTGGTGACATTAAACCAAAATCTATTTCAGATACTTTTTTTATTATACCTTTCAACTATTAATCCTCCTTGAGTAATTATGCTTTGTCTTCTAATACTAAGTTTGGTGAAATACATAGAGATTTCAATTCATCTAATAATAATTTAAATGCATATGAAATTTCGATTGGGAAAGTTTCTGTTTCACCACAGATAGCACAGTAAGTTCTATCACGTATTTTGTCTCTTACTGCAAGTCTTCCACAATCACCACATATCAATGCTTCATATTTATCTGATTCATCGAGTAATCTTTCTTTTAAAGCAAGTGCTGCGCCATGTGCAATTAAACAGTCACGTTCCATTTCTCCAAATCTTAAACCACCTTCTCTTGCTCTACCTTCTGTAGGTTGACGAGTGAGAACTTGTACTGGACCCCTACTTCTAGCATAAACTTTGTCTGAGGTCATGTGGTGTAATTTTTGGTAATATGCTACTCCAACAAATATTTCTGCATTGAATCTTTCACCAGTTATACCGTTGTATAATTGTTCACGACCATGAGTTTCGAAACCGTTTTCTTTAAGTAAGCGTTTGATTTCATCTTCAGGAACTCCTGTAAATGGTGTACCATCAATACGTTGTCCTTCCATACAACCTGCTTTACCTGCTAACATCTCAATAATCTGTCCGATAGACATCCTTGATGGGATAGCATGAGGGTTGATCATTAAATCAGGACACATACCTTCTTCGTTGAAAGGCATGTTTTCTTGTGGTACTATTAAACCAAGCACTCCTTTCTGTCCGTGACGTGATGCAAATTTATCCCCGTATTCAGGTTGTCTGTGATCACGAACTTTGACTTTTGCTAATTTACTTCCTTCAATGGTTTCGGTTAACATTACTTTGTCAACAATTCCATGTTCACCATGTCTTACGGTTACACTTGTTTCACGTCTCCTTTCAGCTACAGTACCAAATTCATCTACATCTTCAAGGAATCTTGGAGGTGATGTTTTACCTATAAGTACATCTCCACTAGTTACTGTAACTTCTGGATTAATTAATCCATCTTCATCCAAGTTTTTGTAAACTTCTTCTGATCTGTATCCTCTTACCATGTTTTCAGGATATTCAAAATGATCCTCTTGACCTCCAGGATATCTTCTTTCAGATGCTTCATAAGACCTGAAGAAGGAAGATCTACCTAAACCTCTTTCCAATGCTGCTTTGTTCATAACAAGAGCATCTTCCATGTTACATCCCTGGTAAGATAAAATTGCTACTACGAAGTTTTGACCAGATGGTCGTTTATCGTATTCAGTTGAAACCATACTTTTGGTTTTAACAATAGGCATTTGAGGTTGGTGTAAAAGGTGTGCTCTTGTATCAGTTCTTAAATTATAATTTGATACATAAAGACCTAATGCCTGTTTTGTCATACCTGCTTCCATTGTATTCCTTGGAGAAGAGTTATGGTTTGCATAAGGAATAATTCCTGCACAAATACCCAACATGGTTGAAGGATCGATTTCCAAATGTGTATGTTCAGGTGTTAAATCTTCTTCAAACATTGCAATAAAAGCATTTTCTTCCTCTTCAGCATCAATATATTCTATGATACCTTCATGAATAAGGTCGAACCATTTCATTTTACCTTCAGCTACTTTATCAATGATTTCATCAGATAGCATTGATTTACCATTTTCAACAATAACTACTGGTCTTCTTGCTCTACCCGGATCTGTGAATATGAATATTTCATTATTTTCTTCATAGTACGTAATATTCAATTCATGGGTTAACTCATTAGATCGTCTTTTAGCTTTAACTTCTTCTACAAATGCTTCCGGTTCATCAGTAGTTCCAATTAATTTACCGTTTATATATATTTTAACTGTTACCATTATTATTCTCCCACTTAATTACCTATTCTAAATTATGATCTAATGGTGTGATGTGTTCTAAAGCTTTAATATCTTTCTCAATATCTTTTAACGGATATCCTTCAGATATTTTTGTAACTATAGCTAGATTTTTTACTAACCCACAGTTTGGTCCTTCCGGAGTTTCGTTAGGACATATTTTTCCAAACTGAGTTGGATGTAAATCTCTTGCTTCAAAGTGAGGTTGACTTCTTGATAATGGTGAAACTACACGTTTAAGGTGTGATAAAGTACCCATGTAACTGGTTCTGTCCAATAACTGACTTACACCAGCTCTTCCACCAACCCAATTACCAGTTGCAATTGCGTGTTTAATATTTTCAGTTATTACATCAGACCTTACTGCCTGTTTAACTGAAGGTTCTTTTCCACGTGACAAACTACGTTCCAATTGATAAGTCATATCTCGGGTAAGACTTGTGAAAGCAACTCTGAATAAGTCTTCCATAAGATCTCCAGAAACTCTTAATCTTTTATTTGCATAGTGGTCCTTATCGTGAGGTTCACGTTCACCGTTAATTACTTGTAAAAGCATTTCAGTCATTTCAGCCAAATATACTGCTTTATCAATACGATCTTCCGGATCTACACCAACGTGTGGTAAAAGATATCTGTCAATAACATCTTCTGCACGTTTAATTCTGTATTCTTCAGTCATTCCTTTAGCCACTCTGTTACCTATGTATTTAACAGCATCATATCTTGTGTTAATACCAGTGGTTTGAATATCATCAATTAATAAGAATTGAGTGTTTATATCTTCTGAAACACTGTTAACGAGATCTACATCTTTTTCAAATCCTAATGCCCTTAATAAAATTACAAGAGGAATTTCACCAGGAACATACGGGAATGAAATTCTTAAAAATACACCTTTTTTATGAGGTTTTCTGTATTCTAAAGTAATCCTTGCACGGAATCCACTTTTAATAGATGTAACAACAGCTCTAGCTCTACGATCAGCTTTGTCTTTTTCACTTTGTTCCAATATTATTTTGTTTGGAGCAATTTCTTCCATTGTAACAATAGCTCTTTCTGAACCGTTTACAATGAAATATCCTCCAGGATCTTGTGGATCTTCACCCATTTTTTCTAATTCTTCATCATTAAGTCCATTAAGGTGACATGCTTTTGATTTGAGCATGACAGGTAACTCACCAATATAAACTTTTTCCATTTCATAATCTTCACTATTCCCTTTTACAAGAGCCATGTCAAGATACATATGAGCAGAATAATTAAGATTTCTTAATCTTGCTTCTGCAGGTTCAATGATACTTTTTGATCCATCAGCTTCTTTGATGAAAGGTTTAACTATTTCAACATCACCTGTTTTGATAGTATATTCACCATGATCCAAAGTAATAGGTTCAGTAATATCAACAATTTCCTGAATCTTATTATCTAAAAAATCATTGTATGAACGGATGTGGTGATCTACAATATCATATTCATCAAAAAATGAATCAACCAATGACCATGCGTTTTTCGTCATATATCCATCTCCCAATTGAAAAGAATAATTCATTTATAATACTACACACTACTGTATTATAAAAATTCTTTTCCAAGTTTTAGTCAACTACTATACTCCCAAAAAAAGGGATTACTGAATGTTAAATGATTAAACAATAACTTTGAAAAAATAATCAAACTATCGACTGTTTTTAAGTGATGGTAATAAACAATCAAAGTCAAAATACCATATCATATCTACGAACTTTTAGCAAGAGACAGATTAAATAAAAAAAGGAAAACAAATTAGCATAATTAATTAATTTTACAGCAAGACTACATGTTGAAACAGAGAGTCCTCTCATATGAAAAAAATATAGTGCCATATTAAGATTTATACTTTAATTAATAATTATACATGAATTTAATAAAATCCTAAATTTATAAACAATCCATCACTTATCTAATAAAACTAAATAGCTTTATTCAATAAAATAAGCGTTAACAAAATTATTTTAATGAAAAAAGTTAATGATAATCATTTACAGCATTATTAGACATTTTTACAAATTTATTATATATCAAATACCATTTCTAATTTCAATGCTTAAATTCAGTTAAAACAGAATATAAAGCTTTGAAAAATTTATTTCAACCATAATTAATTTTAGAACAAAATATTTCATTCAATCCAATAAGTACAATTATTGAATTTAAAAATGAATGAAAGAAACATGATTTATAATTTAATTCTATAAATTAATACGTATACATTATGTATGTACTTAATCTAATAAAAACCTATAGGTTTATATACTAGAGGTTTCTTTTAAATAATACATTATAAAATAAAAAAAATATTTAGAAAAATAGTTTAAACATAGTTATTTTCTAACAATTCTATATTTTGTAAAAATACCTGCTGTTTCACTTTTACCAGTAATTTGAATAATATCTCCTTCTTTAGCACCAATTGCTTTAACAACAGGATCGTTAGGTAATATTTTAGGAAGTTCATCTTCCTCAAAGTCATTCTCTGAAAAAACTTTTTCTGCTTCTTCATCAGATAAAATAACGTGTTCTGGAACTAAATTATGTTGTAAAATATCGATTTTCAAAATATATCCTCCAATGAAAATATCTTATTATATTATTTATTCATCTTAATTAATAAATTTGATAGAAACATGAAAAATAGTATATCATAAAATAAGATTAACGGGCCCGACGGGAGTTGAACCCGCGACCGCCTGGTTAAAAGCCAGGCGCTCTCCCAGACTGAGCTACGAGCCCCAATGCAAAATATAATTTTATATAAATTAAATTCTTCTAAATAAATTTTAACATAAATAGTAATAAGCGGGCCCGACGGGAGTTGAACCCGCGACCGCCTGGTTAAAAGCCAGGCGCTCTCCCAGACTGAGCTACGAGCCCCAATAAAAAGTGTACGCCGTGGCCGGGATTTGAACCCGAGTCGCAGGCTCGACAGGCCTGCATGATAGCCTCTACACTACCACGGCATTTGAAAACTTGTGATACTTTGTATTTGCAACAAAGCACTATTTAATACTTTATATTTCATAGTATATATAGTTTATTATCAATATACTATAAGAGATATGTTCATAGTTATGTTTATTTATAAAAAAGGTTTATCCCGTCTGCCGGACTTGAACCAGCAACATTCGGATCTACAGTCCGATGCTCTGCCAAATTGAGCTAAGACGGGTAAATGGGTCCGCCCGGATTTGAACCGGAGTCTCAGGCTCCCAAAGCCCAAAGGATCGACCAAGCTACCCTACGGACCCAATGCATAAATAAAATCAGAGCCTCAGGAGGGAATTGAACCCCCGACCGCTTGATTACAAGTCAAGCGCTCCACCGACTGAGCTACTGAGGCACCCGTTATAATCCCAACTAATTTAGACATAATTAGTTAGAAGTCATTTATTATTTAATTAGTTCATAATATATAAATGTTTGGGTATATATTTTTACAATTTCAAAAATAATTTTTAAGAGAATTTATTAGAAAATTCCCCTTATTTAGCAGTTAAATATTTTATAAAAATTTATTAATGTCTATTTCCATTAGCAGATTCAATTAAAGCTTTTACAGCAGGTAATTCTTCACCAGCAATTAGATTTATACTTGCTCCACCACCACTACTGATATGAGTAATATCATCATCTAAATCCATTGTACTAGCAGCTGCTGCAAGATGGCCACCACCAATAATTGAAAAACCATTTGATTGAGCAATTGCATTTAATAAATCTTCGGTTCCTAAATTGAAACCTTCTTTCTCAAATACTCCTGCAGGTCCATTTGCAAATAATGTTTTTGCTTCCAATATTTTTTCTTTATACATCTCTATTGTTTTTGAGCCTATATCATAGATTGGCAGATTTGGTATTTCATCCACTGCATATTCTACTCTACTATCATTTTCAAGAATTGCTAAATCAATAGGTAATATTATTTTTTCATCAAAGTCTTCAAGAAGTTCTTTGGCTATGTCAATAAAATCTTCATATCCTCTTTCTTTAATGAATTTTAAGTTATATTCCTGTAAATTATAACCTTTAGCTACCAAAAATATGTTTGCTACCAATCCTGTTGTTAATACATAATCTGCCTGGTTTGATCTGAGAGCATTTGCCATTACATTTATTGAATCATCTGCTTTAATTCCACCCAATACATATACTCTTGGTTCTTGTGCATTGTCCAATATTCCAAACAATGATGTAAGTTCAAGTTCCATTACTCTTCCAGCAATTGAAGGAAGTACTTGTGAAAAACCAATAATGCTTGTTTGTGACCTGTGTGCTGTAGCAAACGCATCATTTACAAAATAGTCTGCCAATGGGTATAATTTTTGAACCAATACTGAATTTGCCTGCTCTTCTGATGATAGTTTTAACATCTCTTCTGAGAAGAATCTTACATTTTCCAATAATATTATTTCTCCATTAACCAAATTAGAGATTATCTTTAGTGCTTCACTTGAAAATATTGAGTCCACATATTGTACTTCTTTTCCGATGATATTTGATAATGCTAGTGCATGTTGTTTTAATGTTGTAAAATCAGATTTTCCAGGTCTACTTTGGTGTGCTAATATTACTACTTTTGCTCCTCTTTCGGATAGTTCTGATATTGTTGAAGAATGCAATACCATCCTTGTATCATCCAGTAACTCCCCACTTAATGGGTCTACTGGAGAATTTACATCCACTCTCAGTAGTACTGTTTTTCCTTCAAAGTCGAAGTCGTCCATTGTGTCAAAATTATATTCCATGTTAAATACCCCTTTCAGATTTTTATTATATTAAACTTACTAAATCTAATAATGCTTGTTTTTGGTCATCAGCTTTAATTATTCCTGATGCTAAGAGTACACCTTGTGAACCTAATTCCAATGCTGCTTTCATATCTTCACCAGTAGATATTCCTGCTCCACAGAGTACATTTATTTCTTTGTTGATTTTGTGTATTTCTTCTACTGTATTTTCTACAATTTCAGGATTTGCCTGGGATACTGGTATTCCTGTTCCTATCAATTCAGGTGGTTCTATTGCTATATAGTCCGGATTGAATGATGCTGCCGCTGCACTTGTCTTTACATTGTTCGTACATAATACGCTAGTTAATTCCATTTCTTTTGTTTTTTCCACTATAGAATCTATGTCGGCGATTGTTAATCTCTGTTCTGAATGGTTAATTAGTGTTCCTGTCACTCCCGTCTCCTTGATTGCTTCAGGTAATGTTGACCCTGTATGTCCTCCAGGTGTAATTGCATCCATATGCTGAGAATATACTGGTATATCAACCTCACTGATTATGGGATAGAGGTCCACTGCCTGTGGTGCTATTGCCATGTTTATTCCTGATTCTTCACTAGCTTCCTGCACATATTTTGATAATTGTACTGCATTTTTCCCTGTGGATTCTGTATAAGTTTTATAGTTAAGTATTATTATTGGTGTTTTACTCATAATTTTTTACCTACTAAATATTTTATTAATATATAGTTATCTTAATAATCATTATAGTAAATTTTGTTTTTATTTTTTGGTAGTATTTTTTTAACGAGTATTTACATATATATTATTTAGTATGATAATTACAGATGAACAACGTAAAAATTTAGAAAAAAAAGGATATAGATTTGCCGGTGACTTTGCTCATGCTGCAAACAAGATTTGCCACTGGACTAGAAAGAGCATTGTTGATGATGGTGTTTGTTATAAAGAGCAGTTTTATGGTATTAAAAGCCACAGATGTCTTCAAATGTCTCCAGCCATCCCTTATTGTCAACATAAGTGTTTATTTTGTTGGAGAGATACTGATATAACTAAGACTTCATGGGATAGTGATGATTATGATGATCCTAAAACCATTATTGAGGATTGTATAGCCAATCAGAAACAATTGTTATGTGGTTATTTTGGTAATGATAATGCCAATCCTCAGAAGTTAGAGGAGTGTGTGGAACCCAATAATGCTGCAATGAGTCTTGCTGGTGAGCCATTACTTTATCCTGAAATAAACCAGTTAATCCATGAGTTTAAACGAAAGAATTTCACCACATTTTTAGTTAGTAACGGTGAAAATCCTGAAAAAATAGCTGCTCTTGAAGAAGAAGAGCCTACTCAACTTTATATTTCATTAGATGCACCTGATAAGGACACTTATAAACGTGTTTGTCTTCCCCAAGTTGAAAATGGTTGGGAAAAACTTAATGAAAGTCTTGAATTATTATCTACTTTAGATACGCGTAAAGTTTTACGTATCACCAGTGTTAAAGACTTAAATATGAATAATCCTGAGAAGTATGCCAGAATCATATCAAAATGTGATATTGATTATGTGGAAATTAAGGCATATATGTTTGTTGGTGATTCCAGGAATAGACTTGAATGGAACAACATGCCTAAGACCGTTGACATTCAGGAATTTGCCAATAGTGTAGCAAAACATGCTGGTCTTGAGGTTATAGATGAAGTTGAGAAAAGTAGGGTGTTGTTGTTGGGTGATAAAAAACCAATAAAGTATAATAATTAGAACTTCTAATTATATGTAGAGGTGAACATTACATATGAGTAGAAAAACTATAGGTGCAATAATTCTATTAATTATTGCTGTTGTAATTTTTGTACCTATCGCTTCATCAAGTCAAGCCGATAGTGCAAATGTTGTTGTAACATATGGTGAAACAACTTATAACAATGCGAACTACAAGAGCATTGTAGACAGTTATTTTAATGTTTATGATGCTAAAGAAACCGTCATCACAGCCAGTGACGTAAATAAGATTTCATCAGGAATCAGTAACAAGAAATACAATTCAAATCAAATTTATTCCTGTGCTATGGTAGATTTGAGTAGCAGTAACAATATCCGTATCGAGGTTGATTCCTCCAAGATTACAACAGTTACTCCCAGCATGTACAAATCAGCACTGGATTCAGCAGGTATTTCCAAGGGTTATGTAAAAATTACCAGCCCTGTTGTAGCTACCGGTGAAAGTGCATTGGCAGGTGTCATGAAATCCTATGAGGAAAGTACAGGAGTGGAAATTCCTCAAGAGGTTAAGGATGCGGCCAATACCGAAATTTATACTGAAACAGAAATTGTAGAAAATACTGGTGCAAGTGCTGATGATGTTGCTAAAATTATGACTGAAGTCAAGGAACAAGTTGCCAGTCAGAACACTACTGATAGAGATACAATCATCACTATCGTAAACAACGTTGTAAACAATTATAATATCAACATATCCGATAGTGATATTAATAACATTGTTGACAGTGTACAGCAAACTCAGGCTGTTAAAGATCAGGCAGTTGAATATCAAGACCAAATAGTTGAAATTGTAAATTCTGAAGAAGGTCAGTCCATTATTGATATGGTGATGAATTTTATTAATTCCATACTTCATGGAGGTTCATCTTCATAAAAATTGTTCTATTATTTTATAGAACTTTTCTTTTTTTCTTAAAATTAGTTACTTATTTTTTTGTGGCGTTAAGATTATTATATAAAAAAAAGTTTAGAATAGAAGGACTATTCTAACTCTTGCATTATTGCAACAGCTTTTTGTGCTGCTCGTTCCATTGATGTTTCAAATGGAATATTATTTTCTGTAAGTATTCTTTGTCCTTCCTCTTCGTTGGTTCCTGTGAGTCTAATTACTATAGGAACTTTGTGTCCTGCTTCCTTAGACACATTTACTACTGCATTTGCCACATCATCTGCTCTTGTAATTCCTCCTAATACGTTGAGGAAGATTACTTTTACATTTGGATTTTGCAGTACAAGATTTATTGCTTTTGTGATGTTTTCTTCTGATGCTCCCCCACCAACATCAAGGAATGTTGCCGGTTTTTCACCATAGTATTCGATTAAGTCCATACCAGTAAGTGTTAATCCAGCACCGTTTCCTATTACTGCAATGTTTCCATCGAGTTTTACATATGCAAATTCTTCATCTTTGAAGTCATCAAATTCTTTGATTTTTGTGTGTCTGAATAATGCATCGTCATCAATTGCCATTTTTGCATCTGCTGCAATGAATCCACTTTCTGTTTTCATCAATGGATTTATTTCGGCTACTGTTGCATCATATTCCTGGAACACCTGATATAATCTCCAGATAAATGTTCCGACTGCTGACACTTCGCTTGTGTCTACTCCCATTTTTAGTGCAATATTTCTTGCCTGATATGGCATGAATTCTTCCAATGGTTCAATGTATTGTTTTACAATTTTTTCTGGTGTTTCTTTTGCTACTTCTTCTATGTCCATTCCACCAGACATACTTGCCATTATTAAAGGTTTTTTTGCGTTTCTATCCAGAATTATGGAAACAAAATATTCGTCAAGAATTCCCTCTACTTTTTCTTCAATTAATACTTTGGAGACCTGTTCTCCTTTAATGACTTTTTGGAAGAGTTCTGCAGTTTTTTCTTCTGCCTCTTTTGGAGTTTCAGCAAAGAGTATACCTCCTGCTTTTCCACGACCTCCTGAAAGTACCTGTGATTTTACTGCCACTGGCTTAGCAATCATTTCTGCTTTTATTTTTGCTTCTTCTGGTGAGTATGCCATGTAACTTCTTGGTATTCTTATGTTACATTTTTCAAAAATTGATTTTGCTACATATTCATGTATATTCATTGTATTTTCACCTTAATTTATTCTTGTTACTATTTTTCTTCCTTCTTCGAAAGCGTTCATATTAAGTTCTTCAGTTCCTGGAGGAACACTGTCAAGAATTGATTGTTTTGCTGCATCTACTGATATTAGTCCGGTTGATTCTACAAATGAACCCAACATCACTATATTTGCCACAATTTTTTTTCCTAATGTATCTTCTGCAGTTTCTGTTGCTTTAGATGTGTATACTTGTAATTTTTTGTCTTCTATAATATCCTTAATTTCATCCTGGTATACAAGGTCCGGATCTATCAGCAATATTGCTTCTTCCTTTATATCATCAATGTATTTTAGAAGTGCTTCATGACTCATTGCTACAAATATTTGTGGACTGTCTACCTTTGGATAGTCTATTGGTTCATCACTTATTACAACTTCTGTCCTACTTGCACCACCTCTAGCTTCTGGCCCATATGATTGTGTTTGTACTGCATAGTTATTATCGAATAATGATGCTGCCTTTGCAATTACAATTCCACACATTAATACTCCTTGTCCACCAAAACCTGCTATTCTTAAATCGGTTCTCATAGCTATTCACTCCTGTATGCTCTGTTTATATTTGTATCCGGATCTACGTCAGAGTGTTGTGCTGATAGTTCTTCTATTGCTTCTACAAACTCTTTTCGTGGTTTGTTTATGTATACTCCTGTGATGATTTTTCCTTCCAATTCTTCATCACTCATGTCTTTTGCCTGTTCTATGGTTATTGTGTTGTCTTTTAACCAATTGAGCATTTCAACAGGACTTCTTATTTTGTTTTTTCTTCCATAGTATGTTGGACATTGGGCAACTACTTCTATGAATGAAAATCCTTTGTTTTCCAAACCTTCCTTAATTGCATTTGATACTTGTATAGGTTGGGCTGTAGTATATTTTGCTACATATGTTGCTCCGGCTGCTTTTGCAACTTCTGATATATTAAAAGGCTTATCTGTGGAACCGTATGGTGCGGTTGTTGCATAACTTCCCTTAGGACTTGTTGGACTTATTTGTCCTCCAGTCATACCATAGATATCATTGTTTATACATATTACTGTAAGATCTATGTTTCTTCTTGCTGCGTGTATAAGGTGGTTTCCACCAATACTTGTGGCATCACCATCACCAGTCACAACTATTACATCCTGTTTTGGATTTGCAGTTTTTAAACCTGTTGCAAATGCCAATGCTCTTCCATGTGTTGTGTGAAGTGAGTCACATTTTACATATCCAGGGATTCTTGAGGAACAGCCTATACCTGATACCATACTAATATTATCAAAGTCTACACTTGACATTTCTATTGCATTGAATAATGTATTTAATACTATTCCGTCTCCACAACCCGGACAGAAAATGTGAGGTAATCTTTCTTTTCTTAAGTATTTCATAAATCGATGTTCATGATCTGCCATAAGTTATTCCTCCATTATTTTATCAAGTATTTCTTGTGGTGTGTGCAATGCTCCACCAATTTTTGATAACAATTCTACTTTTGCATGTTTTCCCAGAACCCTGTCCACTTCCAAGTAAACCTGTCCCAGGTTTAGCTCTGGAACTATTATTCGTTTAGCATCTTTTGTTAAAGCAAGTAATGTGTCCATGGCAAATGGCCAGACAACACCCATTTTTATGTAACCGACCTTTAGTCCCTGATTTCTTGCTTCTTTTACTGCTGTTAAAGCACTTCTTGAGGGGATTCCATAGGACAATACAATTGTTTCGGCATCTTCCAGGAACTGTGATTCTAACGATGTAATTTCATTGGTGTTTTTGATGATTTTGTCACATAATCGTGTAACCAAGTCAATGTGTGTTTCCTCGTCATCCGTACTTGGGTATCCTCGTTTATCGTGTGTTAATCCAGTTACATGAATATTAAATCCCTGTCCAAATGATGGCATAGGTGTTGTTCCATACTCTGTTGCATCATATGGCAAGTAGTTTTCACTTTTTTCTGGCATTTGTCTTGGAACTATTTCTACCTTTTCAGGTATTGTGATTTTTTCTCTCATATGTCCCACAATTTCATCAGCCATTACAAATACTGGACATCTGTATTTTTCCGCTAGGTTGAATGCTTTTACTGTGTAGTCAAAACATTCCTGTACACTTGAAGGTGCTAAGGCTATTATTTCATAGTCACCATGAGATCCCCATTTAGTTTGCATCATATCTGCCTGAGCAGATCTTGTTGGTTGTCCTGTGGATGGTGAACCTCTTTGCATATTTATGATAACTATTGGAGTTTCTGTCATGACTGCATATCCAATGTTTTCCTGCATAAGTGAGATTCCCGGACCACTTGTTGCTGTGACGGCTTTTTGTCCTGCCCATGATGCTCCTATGATTGCTCCTACTGCAGAGATTTCATCTTCCATCTGTATGAAATGTCCACCTATTTCTGGTAATTTTTTGGACATTACTTCTGCAATTTCTGTTGAAGGTGTAATTGGATAACCTGCAAAGAATGTACATCCTGCTGCTAATGCTCCTAATGCACAAGCTTCATTTCCTTGTACAAACAATTCTTTATCTGCCATTTTAATCATCCTCTATAGAAATTACTTGATCAGGACACATCAATGTGCAGAGTCGACATTTAACACATTTTTCTACTTCTGGTATTGGAATATGTACTCCTTTTTGGTTTATTTCTTTGGATGGAGTGTACACATCCATCGGACAACAATCTACACAAATAAAGCATCCTTTACATAAATCTTCATTGATGTATATCATTTTTATTACCCTGATTGTTAAGTGAAGATTTGATATTTTCTTCCTTATTTTTGTTATAATATATTTTGTAATAATTTCATGAATTTGTTATCATGATGTGTAAGTTGAATGATTTTATTATCATCCATTATCTCACATTATTTAAAATATATATTTTTTATAATATTAAAAGTTTGTAGAATTTATCATGATTCTTAATAGTTTATACATTGTATATCATAAATTGTTATAAATTATCATAATTAGTGAATTTAGATAAATTTTGAAATAATTATAAATTATTAGAAAAATTTGCAAATTAGGTTATTTTAAGAATATAGAATATACTTATTAAAAATAAAAATCAAAAATCAACAATTCAAAAACATAGTTTTATCATTTGAAAATTTTTATTATTTGAACAATGTATGAAATCATAAATTGAAAAACAACAATGTGCGAAAAGGATAAAAAATGTTGAAATTGAAAAGATGAAAACAAAATTTTTGAAAAAATGGAATTTTTTAAGGTTTCAAAAAACATAAAAGTAAAAACAAAAATCAACATTTTATATATTACTTCCAAGTAAAAATAGTATTAAGGAGTTGTTTTCTATGGCGGAAGAATATGTTAGAAAAACCATTAAATTAAGTATAAAAATATGGAATGCATTTCAAGAAAAAATAGAAAAAGAATATGGAACAACATACAAACATACCTCAGAAGAACTTGAAAAAGCTATTGAAAATTATGTTGATAACGATGTGTTGGACATTGAAAAAACAAAAACAAAAATCAACAATTTAAATGTTGAAAACAAAAATCTTCAAGAAAAAGTTAATAAACTACAGAAAGACAACGAAAAAATACGAAATGAACTGTTAGAAAATATAACCAATTCAAAAAAAGATGAAAATAAGATAAAAAATTTAGAAGATGCGTTGAATTCCACAGACAATAAAAAAAATATTTGTGAAAACAAAATAGAATCTCTTGAAAAAGAAATTCAAAGATTAAACAAAGAAAATACAAATATTTCCAATGAAAATGAAACTTTAAAAAGGGAAAATAAACGTTTAGAAGATAAATATATAGAACAAGTTGAAGAAACAAATAAACAAGTTAAAGAAAACAATAAAATTAAAAATAAACGAGAACATACTCAAGAACGTCTTAATAAAACACAAGATGAATTAAACGATACACTCAAACGTTTAGAAAAATATAGTTTTGCAATAGGACAAGTTAAGAATATGAGTTTTATTGATAGACTATTTAATAGATTACCTGAAGAAATTAAAGAGTTACAACCAGGAAAAGAAGAAGATAAGATTGAAGAATGAGTTAATAATTTATTATTTATCCTCAACATACATTATAGGATATTGTAAATTATCATCATAAGATATACATGTAGTAATTGATTTTTTATTAATTTGAGTGGTCAATTTAACAGATAACATTTCCCCTGTAAGAGAAGTATAACCCATAACTCCACTATTATTTTCAATCAATCTTTTATCTAATTTTACGGTTACATCAACAATGGCTGGTTGAAGTAAAATACTTTCTTCAATAGCTTTTTCTAAAGAAACCATAGTATCAACACTAACTGGCGTTCCAACAAATTGGTGAAACAATGCCCCCATACTGATACCCCCCTCAAAAATTGCTCTTTCCCTATCAGTTAAATTCTTAAAGTAATCATCTTCATTCATGATATCATCCATTACAGTTTTACCCATGATGGTGCATCATAGGTTGGAATAGTTAATATAATATTATCCATATTATTTATTAAATATTCTACACTATCCCTTGGAACTTCCAACATAATTATATATTCTACATCCAATTCACCAATATTGGATGTTCTTTCATAATTGGATAAACGTGTTCCATAATCATCTAGTAATATTTTAATCTGCTTATCATCATAAGTTCCTGCAGCCTTTGATGATAAAATCTGTTGAACATCTAAAGTCGAGGACTGTGATAAATTCCTATTTTTTGGAGATTCAGACAATTCAAGATTTTGGTTAATACTGGCAGAATCTTTAGATCTTAATATAGATACTACTGTAGAACCCCCAACAATTTTAGTAGTATAACTCTGAGTTAATGTATCATTATTGCTTTGATTCTCCATGTTTTGAGATTCATCCTGAGAATAAGTGTTGGTGTTATAAATATCCACAACATTACCAACAGAAATTAAACCACTTGCCGCTTGTTTACGGTTAATGCTTAATGGAACTATAACTGAATCAACAGGTTCAATTGAAACTGCAGACAATGTGGAAGAATCCTTTGAATTAATATAGTTAGTAGCATTGTTTACGTTCATTATGTCTGTAGAGTTATCCGTGCGGACTTCCACCCTATTGTATTTATCTTTATATTGATTCAACTGTTCAAGCAGAGTATTTTTTAATATTGGATATGCCATAGCATCAACATCAAAATTTTCTAAACTTTCAGTAGTATCACATCGTTCAATTTCAGAGATTATAGCTTCTTTATTGTGATTTTCATCTTCAACAAGTAAAGAATTTACCCTATTAATTTTTTCTTGCTTTAAATTATTGAACTCTTCCTGATTTGGAGCTAAAACTAAGAAATAGTATCCAAATGATAATAAAATGCTTATAATTAAAAATACAACAATTATTCCCGTAAGAAGTTCTTCATTTTCTTTTTTCCTGATTTTATTTTGTTTATGTAATAACTTAGGTGAATGATTTTCAGTTTCAAAAATTTTAGTTAAATCGGTATAATAGTCTTGTAGTTTATCTTTAATATCTTTCATAATAGTCTAATTTAAAAAAAGAATAATAAGAGATTATATCTCAATATTTGTAAAAGGAAGAATCATATACCCTATTACAAATACTATCAATATAATTGATGGAATGTGCATCAACATTTGATTAAGTGGAAGTATCAGTGTCATTATTAATAAAAGTCCACAAACCCCAAAAATCTTAATGTTTTTAATTTTTGGATATTTCAACGAAGAAATCATTAATATAGCAATTACAGCCATGATTATTAAGATTAATGAAGGTTGATTAATCTGAGATAACAATAGCAATGATAACATAAATGAAGATACAGGAATAGGTAATCCAATGAAAGTTTTTGTAGGTCCATCCTGTTCTGTGATTATTGTATTATACCTGCTTAATCTTAATATACCACAGCATAAAAGCAAAATAGATGCTATAATCATTAGAGGTGTATTGAACAATTCATAACATATTATTGCTGGAGCCAGTCCAAAGGATATGGCATCTGCAAGTGAATCCATTGTTTCTCCAAAAACATCCTTAGTGGGACTGGGAAAACGTCTAGCTAATGGTCCATCAATAGCATCAAATACTACTGCTAATATTAAAAATAATGCAGCCAATAAAGAATTTTGATAGAAAGCCATGATTATTGCCAACATTCCGGATGTTGCATTTAATAATGAAGCAAAATCAGCTACTCCCACCATTTTAACTATGTTTGTTTCCATAACAAATCATTTCCATTATATTATATTAATAATATTTATTTAACAAAATACATAATATTTCTTCCATATAACCTCATAATACTTTTTTTTACATAATATTTATATGATTGTTTTTCATATAGTAATATTTAATCGTTATAATTAAACATTGTTTAAAATAATATATAAATATTTATATTTAGATACAAATAAATAAATAATTCTTAACATAAAATAAAGAGTAACAATAAAAGGAATTAAAATATGGAAACATTAAATGATGATAGTTTGGTTTTAGGAATAGATGAAGCTGGGAGAGGTTCTGTAATAGGTCCACTTGTAATCGGTGGAGTTCTTATGAAAAGAAAAAAATTAAGATTTTTGGATAGAATTGGTGTAAAAGACTCTAAAAAATTATCATCAAAAACCAGAACAACTATTTCAAGAAAGATTAAAAAGATTACCGAATTCAAAACCATTACAATTACTGCCAAAGAAATAGACAATCTACGTAACAACGGCACAAACCTGAACAAAATAGAAACAAATGCAATGAGTGAAATTATCAGAGATTTCAATCCAGATTTGTGTTGCATCGATTGTATTGACGTAAATGAGGAACGATTTCACAATAGAATACAGCATATAAACCATAAGATGAAAGTAATAACAGAACACAAGGCGGACGATACATACAAAATAGTATCTGCAGCCTCAATAATTGCTAAAGTAAAAAGAGACAAGGAGTTAGCAATAATCAGAAATGAATATGGTGCTGTAGGATCAGGATATCCGAGTGATAAATATACCATTGAATATTTAAAATCATTAAATGGAGAATATCCTCCAATAGTAAGACAAACATGGAATACTATAAAAAATATTGAAGAAAATAAATAGAAATATTCTATTTATGAATATTTTAGTATTACTTAAAAATATATACTAGAAAAAACTTACATATATATTATTAACAAATAAACTCTCTAAATTATAGCAAGGAGCTAATGAAATGGACATTATAGGAACAATCTTTTCTACAGGTAATGATTTTATTACAATGTTCCAGAGTGGAGGAGCAATAGTATATATTCTAACAATCATTGGACTATATGGACTATTTTTAGCAATAGAGAAGATATTATATCTTAGACGTGCTTCCAAAGTTGATTTATCAGAAATAATGATTATTGTAAACGAATCAATGGCTCATGGTGGGTCTTTAGAAGCATTAAGATCAATAGGTAACTTTAAAACACCTATCTCAAGAATCATATCCGAAGCTTTAAAAATAGGTTACAGAAGCAAATCCGAAGTAGAAGACAACATGGAACAAGTATTCATTGTAGAAATGAGTAAAATGATGAAAGGTTTATCCACCTTACAAACAATAATTGAGGTATCACCACTAATTGGACTTATAGGTACAGTAATTGGTATGTGGTATACATTCAAGGATTTGGGAGTAAACAGTGACATAACCCTTATGGCTAACGGTATATACATTGCGATAATTACAACTATTTTCGGGTTAGCTGTAGCAATTATTTTGTTACCATTATATACGCATATAAAAAGCATGATAGAAATCCAGTTAGATAACATTGAAATCGCTAAGAAAATGAGTAACTGGAGAAATGCAGAAATGAAAGTGTGGATAGAAAAAGATGTTGATGAGGTAATTGAAGCACTGCAGGAATCACCTGGAATTATTCAAGTAAAACAGATTAATGATGAACAAGCAAACCTCAAGATATACCTAAAACCAAACATGCTTGAAAAAGGAATAAAAACAATTATACGAGAAAAATCTGATACACAAAACCGTATAGTTGAAAGTAAATTAAAACAATAGGTGTGTTCTAAATGGCAATAGATACTAAACGATTCAAGGATAAAGTAGAACACCAAACACCCAATATTAATCTAGTACCTCTACTGGATGTAATATTTACAATAATGATATTTCTTCTTGTTATGTTAAGTCAACATCCGGTAGACACGTTACCTGATGATTATTCACCAGAACAAATATCTGCAAAACCAACAACATCAACGGGAGATTCCGAGTATTATCTACTACCATTAAATGGTCTTAGAAAAGTAACTGTAAATGGAGTAGATCATTCCTCTGACATTAGAAGTGGATCTATAGCCGTGCATACAAGAGTAATGGATGAAGGCCAAATAATGATGGACTCTTCAACGGGAAGCATTACAATAAATGCACCAGAAGATCTGGTGGATGTAGCAGTTAAACCCCCTGTACTATAATAAAAAAAATATGGAGAAAATTAAAAATGTATTTAGGAAGAATCATATCAATTGGAAGTAATGAAAACGGAAGTATTGCAGCATACAGAGTATCAAGCAGATCCTTTCCAAATAGACAAACTGTAGTGAACGGAGAAAAAGCTTCAATTGTACCTACAGCAGGTTCAGAAGATGATATCTATAAAAATCCATATATAAGTTACAACTGTGTAGATATCATTGATGACATATGTGTTATTACAAACGGTTCACATACAGATATTATTGCAGGTAAAATACGTGAAGGCATGAATATGAGAGATGCTGTCGCATTAAGTTTACTGGCAATGGACTATGAAAAAGACGATTATAACACTCCCAGAATTGGTGGAGCTATTAATTTAGAAGGTGAAGGATTTATAGGAATTGTTCGTGATGATGGATTGGAAGTGATAAAAGTAAATCCTGGAGAAGTATACTACGTGTCCACTTATGAACACAACAGCCCTAGAGTGGTTAAGTTTGAAGCACGTAACGCTCAAGAAGCTGCCGATTACATTTATGGTGAAGGTGCATTCGAAGAATTTACAAATCCGGTTACATCTTGTGCTGTATTTGGTAAAGAAAAATGGGATATTGCTTTCAAAAACCCATAAACTTTATTTTTTTTTAAACCCCATCAATTTTCCTAGTTTTACAATAATTTATGAATTCAAAACATTATGTTTAATTAGTGATGTGATAGAATTACAAATATTAGTTTATACAATATCTAATAAAAGATATAAATTTAAATCATTGATTATCTAAAAGAGAATATAATATAAAAAAATAACAAATTATATTATATAAAACAAGGGATTGATTTAATGAGTATCGAATTGATAGGTATAAAAGATTTTCCCATTATTAAAAAAGGTGATGACCTCCCAAATATTGTTTATGAAAGCCTAATAAAAAATGATATAACTTTAAATGATAATGATATATTGGTTCTGGCTGAAACTGTAGTTAGTAAAGCTGAAGGCAATTATGTAGAAATTGAAAGTATTGTACCTGGTGATGAAGCGATTGAATTATCTAAAAAAAGTGGTAAAGATGCCAAACAGTGCCAAATTATCTTGGATCATACAAAAAAAATTATAAGATGTCAAGAAGGTTTAATTATTACTGAAACACCTCATGGATTTGTATGTGCAAATAGTGGAATTGATAATAGTAACTGTGAAAAGGGATATGTTACTCCCCTTCCTGTAAATCCTGATGGAAGTGCTAGAAAAATTAAAGAATTTTTAGATAAAAAGTTTGGAAGTAACTGCAAAGTTATTATTTCTGATACCCATGGTCGTGCATGGCGTGTTGGTGCTATTGGAATTGCTGTAGGAATTAGTGGGATGCACCCCATAACAGATTTTAGAGGGACTTATGACCTGTATGGTCAAGAACTTATGAGCACTATTGAAGGAACTGCCGATGAATTGGCAAGTGCCGCATCCTTGCTTATGGGACAATCCGATAGTGGAATTTGTCTTGTTTTAATTAGGGGATATGATTCATCGATTACAACATGTTCCAGCACTGAAGCAAGCATTTCTGAAATATTGAGAGATGAAAATGAAGATGCATTTAGATAAGGAGATAATATGATAACTGTGTTGTCTGGTGGAACTGGAACCCCAAAATTATTGCAGGGCATAAAAACAATAGTGCCTGAAGAAGAGTTGTGCATTATAGTAAATACTTTGGAGAACAATTATTTTAGTGGAGTTTATGTTTCTGCAGATATAGATACTGTTCTCTATACTATGAGTGACATGATAAATGAAAAAACATGGTATGGTAGAAAAGATGATTCGTTTTATACACATGATGAACTAAAAAAGTTAGGATTTCATGAAACCCTTAGATTAGGTGACAAAGATCGTGCATTAAAAATACAGAAAACTATGTTACTTCAAGAATATTCATTAACTGATGCTGTTAAAATTCAGAAAGAAAGATTAGGAATTAAATCATCAATTTTACCCATGAGTAATGAAGAATCCAAAGTTAGCATAATAACTGATAATGGTGAAATGTCATTCCATGAATTTTTAGTTACAAATAAATCCGAACCAAATGTAAAAGATGTTGTGTACAACAATGTTACACCAACAGATGAAGTAATTGAATGTTTAAAAACATCTGAGCAGATAATTATCGGCCCCTCAAATCCGATTACCTCCATAAATCCAATTATCAGTATGAATGGAATTAGAAAAATATTAAGGAAAAAATATGTTACATGCATTTCTCCAATAATTGGAAAAGATGCTGTGAGTGGACCTGCCAGCAAATTCATGGAAGCAAAAGGATTTGATGTTACTCCAGTAGGTGTTGCAAAAATTTATGAAGAATTCTTAGACCATTATATAATAAATAGTAGCGATAACAAATATAAAAGTAGTATAGAAGAATTTATTCCTAAAGTCTCTTTAGATAACATTATTTTAAAGAAAATGGATGATAGAATTAATTTAGCAAGAAAAATCATTTTTGGTTAAATTCTTTTAAAAAAACATGGAATAATGATAAGTGATTAAATGATACAAATTACGTTGATACAAATTGATAACTATGGACCTTGGACTGTTACACCAAGTCCAAGATTTGAACCGGATTTACAAACATTACAATCAAGATTATATGCTGATTTAGAAAGGGAATTTGGTTCTCATGGCGGAATTGTATTTTACAATAGGTTTGACAATCTAATTGCTATAAGTAATGGAATTGGAGAAGAAGAACATAGAAAAATACAAGAATCAATACGTAATAGATATCCAATAACAATTAGTATGGGTATTGCAACAAGAAAAACAGCATTAGAAGCACAACGTGTTGCAACAGAAATGATACAAAAAGGTGGAGGTGCCCAATCCTCCGAGAGACGTGAAATTTTAAATATTGATTCACTTGCAAATGAAGAAGAATCAAGAGTACAGATATCACACATAGATATTAATAACATTACAAAAACATTGACAGATGTTGAAACAGCTTACGATACTTCCATAAAAGTTTATGAAGTTTTAGTAGAATTAATGAAAGAACTTAAAAAGCTGGGAGGATTATGTTTCTTTATTGGAGGTGACAATTATATGGCACCTTCAAATGGAATTACGAAAAATGACTTAAGAGAAGCTCTTAAAAATGTGGATAAAAATACTGGCGTAACATTAAAAGCAGGAGTAGGTATTGCTAAAACAGGTGGACGTGCTGCCGATTTAGCAGATTTAGGTTTAGAAGATATAAGAGCAGGCTTAACTGAAGATTCAGTTCTCATATTCCATGATTAAATTTATCAAAACCCCTACTATTTTTTTAACAATTAAAGATGTGTTAATTATGAATGTATTATCAGCAATGGCTGGAATAAATGATGGTGAATTTTGTAAAAAATTTACAAAACAAGGTGTTGATATAATTACTCTTGGTGGCTTCAACATGGATGTACCAACATTTAAAGCAGGATTAGAAAATATAAGCAAGTATGATCGTAAAGAATTTTTCACATGTCCCCACCATATTTCAGAAGATTTGAGCCAATTTATTGACATCATAAGAGGATATAACCCTAAATGGAATGGAAAAATTAGTGTCAATTTACGGGCAACCACCCCCGAACCTTTTGCTTTATTATATAAAAATGAGGATATTGATATTCTGGAAATCAATGCACATTGTAGGCAAGCCCCCATGATAGAAGCAAAAACAGGACAAGTGCTATTAACAAATCCTGACATTTTAGGAGATATGTTGGAGGAAGTTACCACAAACAGTGGTAAGGAAATAAGTGTTAAAATAAGATCCAATGTTGAAGGCGTAAACATTCTAGAAATTATAGAATTAATCGAATCTTACAACGTTGATTATTTACATGTTGATGCAATGAATCCTGGTGTCGATGAAGCAGATTACGATATTCTCAATAGAATCTGTGGCAAAACAAGCATACATGTCATAGGAAATAATTCTGTTAGAACTCGTGAAGATTATCTAAAAATGATAGATAACGGAGCAGATAGTGTTTCTGTGGCTAGAGCGGCACTTGAAGGAGATATTGACCATATTTTTATGTGAAGATTACTCATTTTTCTTTTTTTGATTAGGATTTACTTTTTAAATAATATGAAACATTATTTTTAGGATATTCGTAAAATTATTATAATACAATAAACATAATAAATTTTATATATAAAAAAATTAATCAAATTTTGATAAAGTTAAAAATATACTATAATTACATAATTTAAAGGAGTGATATTATGGGATGGGATGATGCACCGGCTCATGTATGTAGAGGAGGAGATGCCCGAGGACTTGCATTCTGTTGTCCACCAGTAAAACCATGTCCAGTACATACCAAACTAGCAGAAATAGGAATGAGTCCCCAAGAATTTGTTAACATTAAACAAGAATTTGGAAGTAAAACAAAATTAGGAGTAGGAGCTGCAACTTGTTTTGGCTCACTAGTATGGTGTTGTAAAGCATCAAAACCTTGTCCACTTAGGGACATGGAACTGTCAGCAAACGGAATTAGTCATGATGAATACATGACACTAAAAAAACAGTTATCCGAAGAAATTCTTAAAAATACAAATTTGAATAAAGTTGAATATTCCGATGAAGACATACAAAAATTAGCAACAACATTTGATATTTCATTTGATGAAGCTAAACAAGCTTTAGATGATTCAGGAAATGATTTAAAAGCGGCTATTAAAAATCTAAGACTTAAAAGTTTATAATTAAACTTTTTCAATACTTTTTTTATTACACACTAAGAGTTGTTATCATGGGACTTACTTCATTATTTCTAGATATGAAAGATAAACACGTTTTAATAATTGGTACTGGAAGCGTAGGCATCCGTAGAGCTCGACGTTTTCTAGATGCTGAGGCGAAAGTTAGTATCATTGCACACAGCATAAATCAGGATATTAAAAAAGAATTTATTGAAAAAGGTGCTGTCTTTTATTCCGATGAAGATAGAAATAGGTTACTTGATGAATGTGATTTAGTTGTTGTAGCAACAAATAATCTTGAATTAAATGAGGAAATCGCACATAAGGCTAAAGATAAACTGGTTAATTGCGCTAGTGATATCTCATTAAGTAATGTTATAGTTCCTTCGACTTTTCAGCTAGGCAATGTTACAGTATCATTATACACAGGTTCACGCAGTCCTCTAATGGCAAAAGAATTGAGGAAAAAAATTCAAAGTATTATAACTCCAGAGGATATACTGAAAATAGAACTTCAGGAGAGAGTACGTGAATTATTGAAGGAAAATATAGATTCACAAGTTGAACGTAAGAAATATATGATTAAAATAAACGAAGATGAAAACATTCAAAAATTCATTCAACAAAATGATATTGAATCAGCAACTGAATATGTTCAAAAAGAACTTATTAATAAGTAATTTTAGTTGAAATTAAAGTATTGTAAAATTTAAGTATTATTAAAGTGAAATATAAAGTAAGATAACTATATTTTTAAAGGGATTCGATATAAGTAAATAAACAATTTTACGAGGAGATATTGATGCTTGTTAACATTAGAATAGACTTTAAAATAGCAGATGTAGGATCAATGGAAAATTCATATGCTAAACTAGATGCCCTAAATGAAAAAATACACGACAATGTTAAAGTACTGGAAGAAGTAACACTTAAAACCTGCAATAGATATGAGATATATTTAATTACGGAAGAAGACATTAACATTCCTACAACAACATTCATAGTGGAAAAAGAGGATAATGCAATAAATCATTTGTTAAGACTAGCATCAGGTCTTGAATCTATGATAATGGGTGAAGATCAGATTCTTGGACAGATAAAAAATGCGCGTAAAAAAGCAATTAAAGAGGAAACAATTGGCCCAAAACTTGAAAAAGTATTCACTAAAGCCATACATGTAGGTCAGTCAATTAGAAAAAATACCCACATTAATGAGGGTGGAGTGTCTGTTGGTAGTGGTGCCGTAGAACTTATTGAAGAAAAATATGGAACTCTTAAGGGTAAAAATGTCCTCATAGTAGGTGCAGGTGAAATGGGAACTGTAGTTGCTAAGGCATTGCTAGACAAACAAACCAATGCAATAGTAGTGGCAAACAGGACGTTCGATAAAGCACAACAACTGGCACAAGACCTTGATGGAATAGCAATCAAATTCAAGAAGATGGATGAATCATTACATAAGATTGACATACTTATCAGTGCAACAGGAGCACCACACCCTTTAATTAACAAGGAACGATTATCTTTTTTACCACCAGAACATCTTGAAAACATGATAATGCTTGACTTGGCAAATCCCCGTGACATCGAAGAGGATGTAAAAGAATTAAAAGTACAGTTATATAACTTGGATGACTTAAGATACATCCGTGACAAGAATGTTGAAAAACGTGTGAAAGAAGCTGAAAAAGCGGAAGTCATTATTGCCGAGGAAACGGTACTGTTAAAAGATGCTCTTAAACAGATGGAAATAACCCCTATCCTCTCCTCATTAAATGTTGAAGCTGAAAAAATCAGGAAATCAGAACTGGATAAAACATTACACATGCTTGATTTGTCTGACAAAGATGCTAAAAAATTAGATGCTTTGACTCATAGTATCGTAGATAAAATGTTGTTTAACATTATTAAAAATCTTAAGCAAGCAGTAACTAATGATGATGATGAAACAATACGTGCCGCAAAGAAACTACTTATAGAATACGATAGGGAGTAATTTATTCCTTTTTTCTATTTTTAAAAAAAGAATTATTAGACTATGAAAATAAAGTCTAATTCCTATTATTTATTACTTATTTTAGTTATTTGAACACAATATCTAATTAAATTATGGATTTAATTTTTTATTTGAGTTTATAAATAAAATTATACAGTATTATTTTTTTAGTATGAGATAATCTAATTAATATTTTAAGGGAGGCTAATTCCTTAAATTGGTTTTATTATAATTATTATTTAAATTAACACTTAGAAAAATGATTCAGTTAAATTTCTAATCTTGGAGTTTTTGCATATTCGTTTAAATTATTTATTTAATACAGAAGGGATAAGTATACTGTATAATTTTTCTTTATATATGTAGCAAATAATATGATAATACTTATTGTTATTTTATTATTACTTACTACAAAATACTATTTGTATGTAGTATAATAAATACTTTTTTATGAAAAAGTATTACTTTTTTGTCTTTTGATTGAAATGTGTAATAAAAATTACAAAAAATATGCATAAAACGAGTAAAACTATTTATTTAAATAGGAAAAATTTTATTAAATGAAATACTGTTGTTTAAACTTTTTAATCAGACAATATGGAAAAAGAATTGAATAAATGATTGTATAACACGACAATTAATTTTATAATAATAAGTCCAATATTTTAAAAAAGTTGAAAGAACATTAAAACATTGAAAATGATATTTGATTTTTTAATCTTCAATAAATTTAAAGTAAAATAGTTTTTGATAAAATTAATAAATTATATGATTTATAAATATTATATTAAACAAGATAGGAATTTAAATATGAAAAATAAGAAATTAAAAATATCTTTTCTCATAATGTTATTAGTTTTATTAGTAGGTTTTGTTAGCGCTTCAAACATAACCGATGACTATGAACAAAAGAACATTTCTGAAAAATGTTTGATTAAAGATGACTCTAATTCATTGAAAAGTGGGGTCAAACCAAGTAGCACTGTGTTGTCTATCGATCCTATACAAGATACATGCTATACTGATAAGGCCAATATTCAAGGCACTTTGAAAAGTGATGATGGCACTTATTTAACAAATACTTATGTGAATATTGATGTGAATGGGGCCAAATATAAAAACATTACAAATAACGAGGGTAAATTTAGTCTAAAATATATTACCAGAACAGTAGGTAAAAATAATGTAAGTATTTCCTTTAATGAAAATAATTACTATAAAAGTTCCAGCACCACCACTTCGTTTAACGTAATTCCACAGGTGACAAAAATCACGTTAAACAGCATCCCTAAAACCATGTTTAGTGATGTAGTAACCATTAGTGGAAGATATACTGATAAAAATAATGTTGTTCTACGTTTTACACCGATAAGTATCATAATAAATAATCAAAAATTTACTACAGATACAGATAAAAATGGTTTATACAACTTAGATTATAAAACAAGGGTTGTTGGTGTAAATAACATTAGTGTATCTTATCCCGGCAATAATAGATATCAAAATGATAAGTTTAACTCAACATTCATAGTAATTCCTAAGAACACTAAACTAACAATAAATAACATCAACACTTGCCAGTATAATGATACTGTTATTGTCACAGGAAAATATACAGACATTAGTGATAACAATTTAAGGAATACACCCTTGATTTTAAGATATGGAAATAAACAGATTGTTAATTCCACTAATGAAGAAGGTAAGTTTAGTTTCGTAATTAAAGCAACACAAATAGGAAATAATGACATCAGCATTTCATATCCCGGAAATACAAGATATGCTGGTACAACTGCCACTAAAACACTTACTGTTTCCGCAAAAGACACTATTTTAACTATAAACAAAATAAATACTATTGAATATGCTGATTACGTAGTTTTAAGTGGAAAATATACTGATAAAGATGGAAATAATTTAAGATATACTCCTTTAAATATTGAAATAAATAACAAGAATTATCTTACATCAACAGACGGCAATGGTATTTTCAATTATAAAATAAAGACAAATAAAATTGGAATAAATAAAGGACAAATATATTTTAAGGGCAATATACGTTATAACACTACAAAAAGGAATTTTTCTTTTAATGTAACGCCAAAATCAACAAAGATTAAATTGAATCAATCCACCATAAATAACAGCAGATTATATGTTAGTGGAAGATTTACGGATACAAACAATTATAGGCTTAGAAACACTCCCCTAAACATAATAATTAGTTTTGAAAGCAACTATGTTAAATCCATGGTTATTACAAGAACTAGAGTTTTAACAGATGCTGATGGTTATTTCAAATATAATTGCAAAATAAGTGATTCTGGTATTTATACAACGAAAGTATCTTTTAATGGCAATCAAAGATATTGTGCAAATAGCAGTGAAGTTAAAACTGTCAATAAGGGCAAATCCAGATTATTTGTTAACAGTATTCAAGGAGTTGTTAATCAAAGTACTGCTTTAGAAGTGAATGTTACTGATGAATTGAATAATAGTGTCAAGTCCGGAAAAATATCATTATACCTTAATAATAAGTTGATTGAAACTAAAAATGTTTTTGGATCAAAGAATATTATGAACATACCTCCAAAAAGCATTGGTGTTTATGACTTAAAAGTAGTTTATTCCTCAGACTATTATAATACTTCCAATAAAATTGTTAAATTAAGTATAAATCCAAAAAACAATTACAACATCAAACTATTATGGAATCCTGCAATAACCAACAATTTATTAACTAAAATTAGCGGCCATATAAGAGTTAAAGGTAGTGCCAGCACCCTCAACAGTGGCGAAGTCAAATTTTATTTAAACGATAAATATCTGGGTAAGGATAGTGTAAAAAATAATCTTAGTTATGTACGTTTTAATGTAACTTATCCAAATGGTGACTATAGTGCAAGAATAGACTATTACAATGGAGGCAAGTTTATGGGTAGCGATAGTGAAATTATTCACATAAGAAAACAAGACCCACAAGTTAGTCAAAACACATACATAACTTTATCATCTGACCTAATAACAAATTCATTGATTACCAGTGCCAAAAAAGATGTTTACTTTGCAATGGATAGAACCACTAATTCAAATAAAGATTACAGTCCGAATGATATGAAAATCATGAATGGTATTGCCAATACTTTACGAACCAACGGATTTAATGTGAAAACTGTTCGCAATGGTCCCGGTGAAACATATAATACTGCCAGGTATATGTACAACAATAAGATAAAAAATAGTATCTGCTTTATTTTGTGCAATGGTGTTGATGCAAATGTTATTAGGGAATACTTATACGGAAACGATGGAATATTAACAGCGGTACGTAAACGTGGAAATGACATAGTATTAGGTTGGTTTTATGGTGCCGGAAATATCTATGATCCTGATGGAGAATATTATTACTATTTAAAAAAGGCTTGGGATGATAACTATTCCGGAAAAGGAGGTATATCCAATCCTAGAAAAACTATGGAGAGGGATGGTATAAAAATAGTCTATGAAAGAAATGATTTAACAGGACAATACGTAGCAGACTCATTAATTAGATTATATAGAGGTACTGTCAGTAAAGAAATTAAGAATAATAGTACAATTTCACTAAAAACTGTATTATATACTACCAATAACAATAAGATTAGTGGGGGCAACATAGTTTATACTTTAAATGGAAAAATCATAACCAATGTAACTGTTACTGGCAATTCTTACACTTTAAAGTACAAATTACCAAACATCAAAGGAAATTATAATTTAAAAGCCACTTATTACCTGAACAACAAACCTGTTTGTACTAGTTGGGAAAGGAACATCCAATTAGTATAATTACTCCCTTCTTTTTTTAAAAAATGTAAAAGAAAATAAGTAGTGATACATTTTATTTTTTTAATATTTTTGTCTTTCTCAAATGATTTTATCAACAGACATTATTAAAAAAATAATTAAAAAAACTTAAATAATTTTTAATATTTTATTAGAAAAAAGTATTACTTTTGTAAGTTTAAATATATATAACAGTAATACAATAATACACCCTTATAAAGTGTTATATTTAAATGTAATACTTTATAATAATTTATACACCCCATAAAGCAATAATTACCC
Organism: Methanosphaera stadtmanae; assembly: GCA_015062805.1. Lineage (GTDB taxonomy): Archaea > Methanobacteriota > Methanobacteria > Methanobacteriales > Methanobacteriaceae > Methanosphaera > Methanosphaera stadtmanae_C. The sequence continues at coordinate 5,077 of SUTQ01000007.1, read as the reverse complement.
TTATTTTAACGAATATTTTAAATAGTATAAGAATTATAATTTTATACAAAGTAATAATAAAAAAATATAAAATAGTATTACTTTTGTAAAATAAAATTTAAGGAGATAACATGCATATACCTGATGGTTTTATCTCTATCCCATTATGTGTGATTTTATATATTATTGCAATAATAGCATTATACTTCTCAACAAAATGGAGTAGAGAAAATTTAGATGAAAAATACATACCATTACTTGCAGTACTTGCAGCAGGAATATTTGCAATCCAATCATTTAACCTACCTGTACCTTTCGGATCAAGTGGACACTTATTAGGTGCAGCACTCGTTGCAATTATATTCTGTAGTCCATATGCTGCAATTATTGTATTAAGTGTGGTATTAATATTACAAGCATTATTCTTCGGAGATGGTGGAATAACTGCTTTAGGAGCAAACATAGTCAACATGGCAATAGTTGGTGGATTTGTAGGATACTATGGATTCAGTGGACTTAAAGATAAAATCGGATTATACCCAAGCATATTTGTTGCAGCATGGGCTGGTTGTTTCATAGCATCCCTCGTTGCTGCAGTTGAAATGGCATTAAGCGGTACTTTCCCATTGGATCTTGGATTATTCTACATGGGTGGATACCATGCAATGATAGGATTTATTGAAGCAATAATAACTGTAGTGATTATTAAAGGTATCGATTCAGTACGTCCAGATTTACTTAGTTGGAACAGGTGATAATATGGAATTAGATAACAAACAAATGTACGTTGGAATATTTGCCATAGCTTTAATTATATGTCTATTATCACCATTTTTAGCTTCAGGAGATCCTGATGGATTGGAAGCTTCAGCCGAACATATAAACCCTGATGCATTAGAAGCAGAACAAGTTATCAGCCCCATTATGCCTGATTACACATTGGAAGGTATGGAAGAAAATCCTTTAGTTGGTGTTGTATGTCTTATAATAGGTGCTTTGATGACCGTAGCTCTAGCTTATGGTGTATTCTACATAATTAAAAGTAATTAATAAATTTAACCACCCTCCCTTTTTTTAATTTGTTTTAGAGATTTTGTTGTAAAATTTATTTTGAATTCAATTTTTTTTAATGAACTTTTAGCAAATTATCATCTAATAAAATTCTTAAAAATAGATATGATTATAATTATATTTATTTACTAAAATTTTAGAAATATTAATACTAATATTACAATTATAAAAGATATTTCCTACTTTTATAATTTGAGTAATAATATGTATATGATAAGAATAATTTTTAATGATTTTTAAAAAAATAGTTTTTAATTTAGAGGTCATAATTTATGGAGATTATTATTAAATGTTTTTAAAGTTATTTGTTAATTAATGTGGTTTCTTACGTAGAAAATAATACAAGCCTTTTAAAAAAAAAATAAGGGATTAGAAGCGATAAAGAAGTTTATTCTTCTACATCAACCACTTCTGCTACAACTTCACCGGAATCTATGACTCCAGAATTACTGATTGGTTTATGTTTTTCAACGCTATCACTAGAATCTTTAACATGTCCACCATTATCATGTAATCCAATAGAATCCGGAACATCTTCAAGATCATCGTAATCAAATATTAAAGTTCCGTTGGAATCCCAAGCGTTACTTTCGTCTATTTGAATACCATTTAGTTGAAGTATAGCAACAAATTCACTATAAGTCATGTTTCCATAAAGATATTCATTATACAAGTATATGAATAAACGGTAATGTTCTCTGAACATTAAACGTTCATATGAGTATTTTCCTTTGTTTCTTAAGTTTTTGTTCTTATATGGTACTTTATGTCTTGGTTGATATTTACCAATTCCTTTACCTTTATATAAGACTTTTGAACTTCTTTTAACAACAGGAACTTTATAATCATATTCTTCTTCAACATGTTCATAGTATGATTCATTCCAGCCAATTAATTTCCATGCCCATTTAAATACACGGACATTGTTTAAAGTATTTGTAACAGTGAATGAATAATCATCATTTGCTTCAATAGAATAATGATAATAGGTTATGTTCACTTCATCAACATTATACTTGATTAATTCACCATTATTATATTTTGGTAAATCAGTAAGTTCACATGTCCAATTATTTTCTTCACTTAAAACAACTGAATCATTTTGTTCACCATCAACAAAGACATTAATTGTTACATTAACTGGTCGTTTGCCATATAAATTGTCTTTATCATCCCAAACTTTATTAATTGTTAAATTTATTAGTTCTATTTCATGATTATTTGTAATAATGAAATAATTAGAATCCTCAGTAATTGTTGTAGTATAAGCATCAACTACTTCTTCATCTACTGTGTAATCAATAATTTGTCCATCATCATATTTTGGTAATTTATCAAAAGTATATGTCCAACTGTTATTGGAGCTTAACAAGGTTGAATTTACTTTGACACCATTTGCATATAAGTTTACGGACACACTATCAGGCCTTACACCATCATTATTACTGCTGTCATTCCATACTTTAGTAACAGTCACGCTAGTATTTACCAAGTCATGAGTGTTAATAATCACATTGCCATTATAGGTAACCCAGTAATCAGGAACAGATTCTTCAACAATTGTGTAAACAATTTCATTACCATCTATGTATACAGGTAAATCTTTGAATACTCCTTCCCAACCATCAGCTTCCGTAATGACAATAGAAGATACTTTTTTACCAAAAGCATACAAGTTAAATGTAACTGAATCCGGTCTTACACCATCATTGTTATCATCATCGACCCAAACTTTGGATACAGGGATATCCTTAGTGATGTTATTATGTGTGTTTGTAATGGTTAATCCATCAACAACTGCATAATATTCCTCAATAGGGAGTTCATCAATAGTGTATTCTATTAAATATCCATTGTTGTATTTTGGTAAATCACTGAATGTGTATGTCCAGTCATCATCCTCATTTACAACAGCAGCCACTAATTCCTCACCATCAGCGTACAATATTACAGTTATGTTATCTGGTCTGATACCATCATTATCGTTGGAATCATTCCAAACTTTGTTAACAGTTAAATTGATTTTAGTAATGTTGTAACTGTTTGTTATTATGAACTCATCACCAACGTTTGTAATTGAAGTAGCATATGAATCAACAGAATCTTCGGTAACTGTGTACACAATTGCCTTACCATCCTTATTTACTGGTAAATCTTTGAAAGTATCCTTCCAATCATTATCAGCACTTAAAGTAGTGGTTTCAACTTCGTTACCATCAGCAAGTAAATGTATAGTTACACTGTCCGGTCTGATTCCATCATTATTGTTGTCATCATCCCAGAACTTGGATACTGTGATGTTTTTAGTAATGTCCACATGAGTATTGGTAATTGTTAAACCATCAACACTTTCAACATAACCACTTGGAACTTCCACTTCTTCAACAGTATAAATCACTTTTTTACCATCTTTGTATTCAGGTAAATTTTCAAAAGTGTAAGTCCAATCATCACCAGTAATCACTGCAACTTCAACCATTTCACCATCTGCTAATAAACGGATAGTTACACTGCTAGGTCTGATTCCATCATTATTGTTGTCATCATCCCAGAACTTGGATACTGTGATGTTTTTAGTAATGTCCACATGAGTATTGGTAATTGTTAAACCATCAACACTTTCAACATAACCACTTGGAACTTCCACTTCTTCAACAGTATAAATCACTTTTTTACCATCTTTGTATTCAGGTAAATTTTCAAAAGTGTAAGTCCAATCATCACCAGTAATCACTGCAACTTCAACCATTTCACCATCTGCTAATAAACGGATAGTTACACTGTCCGGTCTGATTCCATCATTATTGTTGTTATCATTCCAGACTTTGTTAACTGTTATATTGATAGGAACAGCGATAGGTGTGTTAACTATTTTGAAGTTTCCACAACAATCTTTAACTTCAGTTCTGTAATCAGGTACTTCAACCTCTTTGACTGTGTAAACTATTGCTTTACCATCTTTATTTACTGGTAAATCTTTGAAAGTAACCTTCCAATCATTATCAGCACTTAAAATGGCTGTTGCCACAACTTTATTTCCATCCATTAAATGAACAGTAACTGATTCAGGTCTTAAGGCATTGTTATTGTTGTCATTCCATATTTTTGTAACGTTGATTTCTTTAGTAAATGGTTCATGAGTATTTGTAATGGTTAATCCATCCACACTGCTTGTGTAACCAGTTTCTACTCTGATTTCACAAACAGTGTAAACAACTTTCTGACCATCAATAAACTCAGGCAAGTCTTCAACAGTGATTTTCCAGTTACTTGTACTGTTAATCACAACAACATCATAACGTTCTCCGTTAGCAAGAACTTCAACAGTAACATTATTTGGTCTGATTGCATCCTGATTATTGTTATCTTCCCATACTTTGTTGATTGTAATGTTTACTTTACTATCATCATGTGTGTTGATGAATTTGAATGTACCATTACAATTTACAAGAGTGGTAATATAACCTTCAACACCATCTTCAGTTACGGTATAAATTACTTTTCTGCCTTCCTTATTTAGAGGTAAATTATCGAAAGTGTATTTCCAATTATTTCCTTCATTTAAAGTAGCGGATGCATATTTTACACCATCAGCCAATAAGTTTACAGTAACTGATTCTGGTCTTACGCCATCGTTGTTGTTATTGTCCTTCCATACTTTTGTCACGTTAATAGAAGTAACTTCCGGAACGTGAGTGTTGGTAATTGTTAATCCATCAACGACTGCAGCATAACCATCAGGAACACTTGCTTCTTCAACCGTGTAAACGATTTCCTCACCATTACTGTACTTAGGTAAGCCTGTAACTGTTATGGACCAATCGTTTTCACTGGTAAGTTTCACAAGTTTGTATTCTTCACCATTAGCTAAAATGGATATGAATATACTTTCTGGTCTTATAGCATCTTGATTATCAGCATCGTCCCAAACCTTACTTATATCAATACTGGTATTTTCAGGCACATAAGAGTTAACAACTTTAAAGACACCTTCACAGAATACAACTTTAACCGTGTAACCTTCAGG
>SUTQ01000029.1 GCA_015062805.1 Methanosphaera stadtmanae | reverse complement strand
AATGAAATTATTAGTGCTGAAAATACTAATAATGATAAATTAGGAACTGAAACTGGAGATTTTGGACAGTTAGCAAATAAAATAAGTAATGCTGAATCAGGAAGTACAATAACATTAACTCAAAATTATACTTATTTAGATATTTCCTCAAATACTCCATATATTAATGGAATACCGATTAATAAAGCATTGACAATTGAAGGAAATGGAATTATTATTGATGGAAGTAATCTAGCGGGTTTCTTTAACATAACCTCTGATAATGTTATAATTAATAACATTACTTTTAAAAATGCTGCTAAAACAGGAATAAATTGGAATGGAAATAATGGAGTTTTAAACAATACAATATTCAATTCAAATAATGGAAAACTAATTAAATGGGATGGTAACGAGAATTCCATTTTAAATTCTCAATTTATTGAAAATTTATTAGATTGCACATCAGATGTTAATTTCCCTGAATATACTTCTGGATTAATTCATTTAAATGGAAACAACAATATTGTTTATAATTCAAATTTCAGTAAGAATAATGCCAAATTTAGCGGATATTCTGATTTTCTCGAGTTTTTCTTTGTTGGAGGAACAATTTATATAGAAGGAGATAACACCATAATAGAATCCAATAGTTTTAATGATAATTATCTTTATGTAGGGTCAGGTAGGACTTTAAATTTAATTGGTGTTCAAGGATGTGGCGGAGCGTTATACTTAAAAGGTTATGACTGCAAAGTAAACAACACTCAATTTGTAAATAATAGTATATATACTAAGTTATCTTATGGAGCATCAACCTATAAAGGCACATCTTACTCTAAAGGGGCCGCTATGTATGTTGACGGAACTATAGACATATCAAATTCTTATTTTAAATCAAATTATATTAAATATGGCGATTATGGTTATGGTGATGCAGTATATATTAATAGTGAAAATGGATATGATTCAATAGTTAATTCAGTATTTTTGGATAATTCTAAAGGGGGAGCAAACTGGTATGTTAGTTATGGTGGAGCAATTTATGCATCTTCATTTGATGGAGACATTATTAATTGTACATTTATAAATAATAATAATAATTATGATACTGGATATTACTTTAAAGAAGCTGTTGAAGTATCCGGAGACTGGAACATACTCAAATCAACTTTTATCAATAATCCTATGGGAGCTATAAAATCAAAAACTAAAGGAAATATAAACTATAATATTTTTATAGGAAACACTAAAGAATATTCTGGAAGCAGTACCAAGTATATTACTGCAAATAGTAATGTAAATGTAGATTATAACTGGTGGGGAAATAATACTAATCCACAACCATTTATTGAAGGAACTGTATGTAATAACTGGTTATGCGCTAATTTAGTAATAGATGAATCAAATATTGAAAGTCCTATAATTTATACAAAATTAAATCGTTTATCTGATGGAAGCATTTTAAATGATGAAAATTATTCAAATGTGCCTTTAAGAGATGTGACTTATAGTTTATTTGGTAAAGGTAGTTTATCCTCTAGATCCTCTGATACTAATAATACAATTAAATATGTGAATGATAAAACTGGAACTTATGAAGTTAGAATAACTTCAATTGTTGATAACCAAAGAACAGAAATTACAAAATCTTTAAATGTTGTCAGTGTTAAAGAAGGTTCTTTCACTGATTTGCAAAAATTAATTATCAATAGTGATTATGAAATAAACCTGACAAGAGATTATCTTTATGATCCAAGCGATATTGAAAACATGCAAAAAATGTTTAATATCAATGTAAGTGAAGGAATTATAATAAACAAAAAAATAACTATTTATGGAAATGACTTTAAAATTGATGGTAAAAACGCAGCAAACTTATTCAAAATATTAAACACAAATATTACAATAAATAATGTAAATTTAGTTGATGCATTATCTTATTCTATTTATATTGATTCAAATGGTAATCTTTCATTAATAAATAGTAAAGAAATTTCAAATACAAATAATTCTATAATTTTGGCCAAAGGAGGATTATTCCTTCAAAATAACTCAATTGTAAATTATATTGATATTACACAAGGAGGTATAATTTATTCAAACACTACCACTATTGTTTTAGATGGTCAAACTAATTATTTATCTCCTCAGAATATTAATTTATATGCTACAATCACAGATGATAATAATAACCCAATTAAAGTATCTGATTTCAGATTTTTAGAAGATAGTAACAGTTACTTGGCTAATTATGAAAATAACATATACATTTATTATAATTTTATTTTAAATAATTCACAATCTTACACATTTGCTGCAAGCACCAAATCTAATTTGATAAATAATAAAATAATAAGTGGAAAAATAATTGCAGATATTGTGGACATTAAAATTAGTTTGGATACAGATTCAATAAAATATAACGAAATGGTCAATGCTACAATAAATCTAGAATCATCAAATATCACTGGAACAATATCTCTTTTAATCGATGACATTGAACAAAAAGTATTTGATATTGATGGACGACCAATGATTTTTGAAATAAAAGGTTTAAATATAGGCGAACACAATATTACTGCAATATACAGTGGCGATTCTAATTATAAATCCTCCAACAGTTCTCAAAAAATCATTGTAAATAAACTAGATACTCAAATAACTACCAATGATTATATATTCACTTATGGAGATAATTTAATAATAGAAGCAAGTGTCAGCGATGATGATGCAATAGGTAACATCACATTAACTATCAATAAAATAGAATATACTGAAAACATTACTAATAAAAAAGCGATATTTAAAATATCAACTTTAAATGTTGGAAATTATGAATTTAATGTGAAATACAATGGTAATTATTATTATAATGCTATAAATACTACTAATTCCATTACTATTCAAAAATTAAACACTTTTGATATGAATGTAACTTATTCACCTGTTGAAATTGTATATGGAGACCAAATTATATTAAATGTTACATTCAATGAAAACCAAACTGGTAAAATTTCTTTTAACATAAATGGCGAAAGCTATGTTGAAAATTTAATAAATGGAAAAGCAACTTTTGTTTTAAACAATTTAAATGCTGGACATTATATATTAATACCAACATACACTGGAGATATAAACTATGAGTCTAAAAATAGAACTGTAGACTTAACTGTGAATAAAGCCAATTCCTCTATAAATATTAATGTCAAAAACAATATTAGCTACGGAGAAAATGCGACAGTTATAATTACTTCAAATATTGATGGTAAAGCAAAAATCGTTGTTGGAAACTTTGAAAGAATTGTTGATGTTATTAATAAAAGGGCTTCAATTGAAATACCTAATTTAAATGCAAAAGATGAATTGTATAATGTTGAAGTATTATTCTACGATGATAACAATAATTATAAAAATGCCTCAGGAACTTCATTTTTAAAAGTTACTAAAGCACAACCAAGTTTCAATATCAATATTGAAAATATCAATTACAAAGAAATAGCAACTTTGAATGTTGAATTTGCAAATGATATTCGGGGATATGCTAATATTACTATATCTGATACTGAAGGATTTGAACTCAAATTTTCAAATGTAGATATTGGTAATGGTCTATTTAGCCAAGAATTAAATAATTTAAATGCATCCTCATATACAATCACTTTTGAATATGGTGGAAATAACAATTACGAAGCAACTACTAATTATAAAACATTTAACGTGTTCAAACTTAATCCTACTATTAGTGTTGAAATAACCAATGCCACTTATGATCAAACTGCAAGAATAATTGTTGATGTTGGTGTAGAGGGTAATGTAACTATTCTAATTGGTTCTGTAAAAAGTTATGAATACAATTTAATTAATAACAATTTAATTGTCCAGGACATTACTGATGTTGATGTTGGAAACTACACTGTTAAAGTAATTTATAAAGCAAATACAAATTATAACACCAAAACAGTTGATAGTAAATTAACAATAAGCAAAGCCTCATCTAATGTTGTAGCAACTGTTAACGATATATCTTATCTAGAAAATGCAACAATAAATCTTAAATCAAATGTCGATGGAATTGCTATTGTAAAAATTAGTGAAGAATATATCAAAACTATTAATATACTTTCAAATACAATAACTCCAGTAATTTTTGAAAATGTTCCTGTTGGAAAATATAATGTCTCAATTACATTAAAACCAACAAATAAAAATTACGATGAAAGTTCATACACAACTGATTTCAAAATATCTAAAAAACAAACTACAATTGACTTAGGCATTGAAGATTACATATATGGAGATGATGTAATAATTAATGTAACAGCAAGTGAAGATGGAAAAATTAGACTTAATGTTGGCAACATTATTCGTGAAAGAAATGTTTTAGCAAATACTATGACTACATTTAATTTAGGAGTTTTGGCTGCAAATACATACAATGTTGAAGTTAATTTTGATGGCGGTGAAAATTACAAAACCAGTTATAAAGAAAATATTATGACTATATATCCTGCCATTGCAAAAATAACTGACATCCTAGTACAAAACAATATTTATGGAGAAAACACAATTATTAAAGTTAAAACTACATTAAGTGGTATTTTAACTGTAAAAATTGGCAATGTTGTTAAAAACTTTGATATTGTTGCAAATGACTTAACTTCATTAAACTTAGGTGTAATTGATGCCGATTCCTATAATATAAATATAGCTTTGAATGCTGGTGATAATTATACAAAACCGAGCAATACTACTTCAATTATAGTTTCTAAAGCAAGCAGTCAAATAATTTCATCAGCAGTGAGCACTATTTACAATGGAGGAAAAAATATTCTCGTTACTTTGAAAAATAGCAGAGGAACACCAATTTCAGGAGCAACTATTTCAATTAATCTTAATGGAATCAAAAAACTCGTTACTGATACTAATGGCCAAGTTCAATTAACAACAGATGGTTTAATTCCAAAAGATTACTACGTCGCAACAATAACATTTGACGGAAACAAAAATTACAACAAATCAACAACAACTGCAAAAGTTGTTGTTAAAAAGGCAACCCCTAAATTAACTGCAAAAGCAAAAACGTTTAAAAAATCTCTTAAAACCAAAAAATACACAGTTAATCTAAAAACAAACAAGAATAAAATTATGAAAAATGTTAAAGTTACTATTAAAGTTAATAAAAAAACCTATAGTGCTAAAACTAATAGTAAAGGTGTTGCAACCTTTAAAATTACCAAATTAACTAAAAAAGGTACTTTTAAAGCCACCATTACATATAGTGGTGATAAATACTACAACAAAGTAACTAAAAAAGTAAAAATAACTATAAAGTAGATGATTTAATTTTTTCTCATCTACAATTTTTATATTTTTTATAAATTAATATCACATAACTCCAAAATATTATTTTAACATAGTTTTACAATATTTGCAGCGTAAAGCATTTTCTCTAACTTCTGCACCACAATTTGGACACTTTTTAAATTTGGGTTGAGGTTTTGATACTGCAGGTATTTTAAATAATTCATCAGGAGGTTTACATTCAGAGCAATACCTGTCGTAATATTTAATTTTATTTCCACAATCACAAAAGTGGTATCCATGAGCTGAAAATCCTCCAGATGAAATAGGATCTAATAATGGTAAAACTTTTTTAATTAGATCTGCAGATTGTAAAAAAGTAGTTCCTAAAGAATAATTAACAATATTTCCAATATTATATTTAGAACTAAATTTTTTTATAAAATTATTATATTTTGAGTTATCAGATATAAGTTCTTCTTCAAAAATCCAAGGAAATCCTTCAGATAAAACTTTTTGTTTTAATTTATCTTCAGAGCCATCATAAAATCTGCCATATTTTCCAGTAGATATTTTATAATAATATAAATATAAATCTGAACACTTAACTAGACAAAAGGAGTCTAAATTCTTTTTTTCCAATAATGGTAATCGTTTTATTTTATTAATTATATCATCAATTTCTTCTTCTGAAAAATTACTAACTAAATAATTTATGATTTCTATTTTTGTTGATGGGATTTCATAATCGATATTTTTTATTATATTTATTTGTGAGTTGGATAACTGTTCATTTAATTTATCAACAAGTTCATTAGTTTTTTCTATTGCTTTTTCTAATGCTTCAGACATCTGGATAATCAAGTCATTTATTTGAGATTCCGAATAATTATTAACTAAATATTTTATAATTTCTTCCCTAGATTCGCCAACATCAGGAAACATATACATGAATGATTGCAGTTGAACATCAGAAAGTGAGATATATAATTTTTTGAAAAGTTTGTCTCTTTTTTCATTTTCTTTTTGTTGTTTTTCTAGTTCCTCCTGTTCCATATGCAATTTTTGAATTTTATCTGAAACATTTTCTAATCTTTCATTAATTCTAATTATTTGATATTTAAAATCAATAATATCCTCATTATTAGTTGCAATTGATAATTTTTCTTCATATTCCTGTTTTAATTCAGATAATCGAATATATTCATTTTTGGCAACTTTTAAATCTGTTTCTCCACCAATCCATTCATCAGTATATTTACCTCTATTGCATTTTTTACATAATGTCTGTAAATTATCGATATCGTTTGTCCCTCCATTTGCAACAGGAATAATATGATCAATCTCTAAGGTGGCTCCTTCCTCCAGACTAGCACCACATTCTCTACATCTATATCCATCTCTTTTAAAAACTTCATGTCTAATCCTATCTGGAATTGATTGCCTACCCTCTCTTTCACTTAACTGTTCACCACAATAAGGGCAAAGTGAAAAGTCTACATCACCCAATACCCTACCACAAGAAGTACAATATTTTTCCATAATCTCACCTTATTCATAATCTTTAACAGAATTTATCAGATTATCCATATCTTCAATAACATTTTCTAAGTTATTTTCTTCTGATAAAATTAATTCATTAGTTAAATCATCAATTTTGCTAATTACTTGTTTTATTAATTTTTTTCTTGATTCTATTTCATATTTAGATTTTTCAGTAGGGGTGATAGTATTTAATATTTCAATCTGAGATTCTACAACATTTTTACAATTATCAAGTACTGAGTTAAATTTTGTATTGGTCATTTGAGGTGCTGGAAATCTTTTTTCGATCATTTCTCTGGCTATTTTTACATTACTATTGAATAACAATAATAAATCATCATTATAAGATATTTTAGATTCATCTTTTGAGTATTCAATAACTTTGTTTGCAGATTGTTTTTTAGTTTTGTATTTTGAATCACGAATAAATAGTAAATAGATTATGACAGCTAAAATAAGAATTAAAATAATAAATCCGACAAAACCAGAATACATAAAACCAAAAAATACTGCATAAAAACCAAATAGTCCTATAATAAATATAGCCACACCATAAACTTTTAATTTATCATTAAAACCTCCATCCCCTTGTTTTAATCTAATTTTGGAAGCTTCTTCAGAATAAGGAGCATATTTTAATATTTCTTCATTGGACAGTAAACCTTTTTTGGGTTCTATAATTGGTATTCCATCTTTAAATTCTCTAATTCTATTACCTTCACAATCATAAGCTTCATCTGCACCAAATTTAACTTTTTTATAGGTTACAGGCGTTGTTAATCTAGTAATTTCTTTTTCTTTTATTTCCTGAAAACGAGTTTCATCGTCCATGATAAATTGTTTTTATTTTGTTATATTTAGATATAACTATTTTATAATAAACTTATTATAATCTTATAACTTTTTGAATCTCCATAAAAGCATATCCTAAACTATCTAACTCATCAGGAGAAGGATATTCTTTCATTACTTCTTTATCTGGATGAACATAGACATATTGATTAAACAAGGTTCTTAGTTTTTCAGGATTAATTCTATCATCAAAGAACAATCTGTTTTGCCTGATCATATTTGCTGTTGGTCTTGCACGATT
>SUTQ01000050.1 GCA_015062805.1 Methanosphaera stadtmanae | reverse complement strand
ACATTGCAACATGTGAATGTTATATCAACGGTAGAAAGGGTAGTGCATTTTTAGACACGTGTGCAAGTATTAATATAATTTCAAGAAAATTTTTAAAGAATTTAGGAACTTTGAAACCTTTTGGTTACACTACTAATAATATCATACAAATCACTACAAAAACTAGCATTTCTTCTGAACTTTACTTATTAAAAGTTGAAATTGGAAAATTATGTATTCAAGACATATTCAGAGTAATTGATTATGAACAAGACTTATTTGATGTACTTATAGGCTACAAAACTTTAAAAGAAAATAATTTATTTATAAATCCAATCAATAATTATTTATGTCAAATGAATGAAAATGAAAGTTTTAAGAAAATAGTATTATTATCAAATGATACAAATGATTCAAACTGTATCGAAAAAGATAATGAAGACAACTTTGACAATGATTCTATGCTATTTTGTTTTATCAATAAAATTAATACGTCTAATGAAGTCAATAAAAAATCAGCAACTAACACTAAAATTGATGAACCTATAACAATGGAAATGAAAAATGATGATACAGAATCCAAACAAGATAATGAGGAAAACAATATAGGAACAAAAAACATTCCTAATGAAAAAAGAAACTTGGTTATGCAAATAATAGATGAGAGCCCATCGTTTATTAGGAAAAAATTTAAAAAATTATTGAAAAACAACATAGAAATCTTAGCTATCAAAATTGATGAATTGGGAAGAACAAAGCTATTACCACACTCTATTCAAATTAAAGAAAATACAACTCCAATAAAACAAAAATGTTACAGACTATCAAAGATTCAAGCGCAAGCACTTAAGAAAGAAATTATAAAATTACTACGAAATAAATTAATAGAGCCTTCCTGTTCTCCATGGTCCTCACCTGTAATTCTTGTTCTAAAGAAAAATAATAAATGGAGAATGTGTATCGACTTCAGGAAATTGAATAATGTTACCATAAAAGACGCCTATTCATTGCCATTAATAGATGATATTCTTTTTTCTATAGGGAAAAATGTAAAGATTTTTACGACACTTGATTTATTCTCCGGGTTTCATCAAATCCCGATGAACCTTGAAGACATCCCAAAAACTTCTTTCACTACGATGTATGGGAATTACCAATTTAAAGTTATGCCTTTCGGACTCTGCAACGCCCCAGGAACCTTTCAACGCGAAATGAATAGGATATTCCTTCCTCTAATTGGAAAATGCATGTTTATTTACATTGATGATTTGATTATATTCTCTACCAGTCTCGAAGATCATATTTCAGATCTTAATAAAGTTTTTCAAATTATAAAAGAAAACGGTCTAAAAATCAATCTTGAAAAATGTAAGTTTTTTAAAGAATCCGTCGAATTATTAGGTCACACTGTCTCAATCAATGGAGTCTCTCCTATTCCTTCAAAGACCAAGGTAATTTTTGAATGGCTTCCACCGTCAAACATTAACCAGTTACAATCCTTCTTAGGAGCCGTAGGATATTACCGAAAGTTTATTTTTAATTTCGCATCAATCGCTAAACCTCTTTTTAAACTTTTAAAGAAAGGAGTGAAGTTTTCATGGGGGGAGAAAGAAAAAGAAAGTTTTGAAGAATTAAAAAACCGTTTGATTACTGCACCTATTTTATCGATGCCCGATTTTGATAAACAATTTATCATACGAACCGACGCCTCGTTTGATGGAATAGGCGGAGTACTGTTACAAAAGGACGATGCTGGAAATGAGAAACCTATTCATTTTATAAGCCGTTCTTTGAAGCCAGCAGAAAAAAATTATGGAATCACTGACTTGGAAGGAACAGCCGCTTTTTATTGTGTTAAAAAATTTAAACCTTATATTTCTGGAAACAAACAAGAAACGTTACTCTTCACCGACCACAAGCCATTAATAGGACTTTTTAAAAATAAGGAAACAATGAACTCTCGACAAACAAGATGGGTTTTACTTCTCTCTATGTTAAAGGTAAATATAATTTACGAACCAGGGAAGAAAAATGTCATAGCAGACGCGTTATCCAGGATGAGAATGAAAAATGAAGAAGTAGTAGCAACCTTATTGTCTGACTTGAACATTAATATTGACAACAAACTAATTAGTAAATTCAATGATAAATTTATCAAGGTTAATAACGAGGAATATTTTGTTAATCAAGGATCTCTAAGAAAAGTTATAAAAGAAGATAAACAAAAAATTAAATTAATTCTCGAGGCACACAGGATTGGACATGAAGGGGTATTCAAGACTTATAACCGACTGAAGAGAGACTATTACTGGGTAAACATGATATTAGATGTTAAGTATTTTGTTAGTACATGCAAAAAATGTCAGTTATTTAAACCGCAGACTTTTAATACTCAAACGGAGAATATTCCCACAAAACCGGGCTTACCTTTCACTGTAGTAGGATTGGATATCGTAGGGCCATTACCGGTAACAGAAAAAGGAAATCAGTATATTATAGTCTTAGTAGACTACTTAACAAAGTGGGTAGAAGCTGAGCCCACTGGTACCATTGATTCAAATGATGTAATATTTTTCTTAACTAAGGTGTTTTCGAGACACGGTATACCAGAAATTTTAATAACAGACAATGGTCC
>SUTQ01000049.1 GCA_015062805.1 Methanosphaera stadtmanae | reverse complement strand
AGCGCATTGAATAATTCCTTTTGAATTTTTAGAAGGTAATCTTGATAACGCATCAGCGAATACATTTTTCTTTCCTTTCTCGTAAATAAGTTCAATCTTATATTTGTTAAATTCTTCTATCCATCTTGCATGACGATTAGAAGTAGGAATGCTTTTTTTGAAAAACCCAAGTAATGGTTTATGATCCGTAATAAATTTTGTTAAATTTTTATTACTTAATATATATTGACTAAAATATTTTAAACTAAATATGACAGCTAATCCTTCTAAGTCCGTTACGGAGTAATTCTTTTCAGATGTAGAGAGTGTTCTACTTACGCAACAGATAGGATGTTCAAGACTATCCCCTTCCTTCTGTAAAAGAACACCACCAATACCTTTAAGAGAAGCATCAGTACGAATGATGAATTCCTTTTTAAAATCTGGGTAACTTAATATTGGATCATTAAGTAAACATTCTTTAATATTTTCGAAAGCTTCTTCGCATTCATTTGACCATATATATTTTGAATTCTTTTTTAATAACTTAAAAAGAGGGTCAGCAATAATTGAGAAATTTTGAATAAATTTTCTATAATAACTAGCTAAACCTAAAAAAGAACGAAGTTCACTTACATCTTTAGGATTGTCCCACAAAGCAATACTTTGTACTTTTGATGGAATTGTTTTTAATCCTTTTGATGTTAGAACATGACCTAATACTTCAACACTTTCTTGAAAGAATTTACATTTTTGTAAGTTAAGAGAAAGATTGTATTTAGAAAATATTTCAAAAGCTAACTTTAAATGTTTAAGATGTTCATCAAGAGTTCTTGAATAAATTACAATATCATCTAAGTAAACAAATAAACATTTACCGATTAAAGGAAGTAATATTCTATTCATCTCCCGTTGGAAGGTAGCGGGAGCATTGGTAAGGCCAAATGGCATTACTTTAAAATTGTAATTGCCGAATTTTGTGGTAAATGCTGTTTTCTCTATATCTTCTGGATTCATTGGAATTTGATGATATCCAGAATATAAGTCTAATGCGGAGAATACCGTCGCACCATTTACTGAATAAATTAGTTCATCTATAAATGGTAGTGCGTAAGAATCTTTTATAGTAATTTCATTTAATTTGCGATAATCAATACACATTCTCCATTTCCCATTTTTCTTTTGAACTAATAGAACAGGAAAAGACCATGGAGAATGTGAAGGAACTATAAGTCCTTTTTCTAATAGTTTAATTATTTCCGATTTAAGAATATCTGCATGCTCTTTTGATAATTTGTATGGTTTTAATTTTATAGGTTTATTACTAATTGTCACAATTGAATGTGGTTCTAAATTAGCTGTACTTAATTGTGACATTGAAGTTGCCATACAGTTTTTATACTTCTCAATTAAATTTTTAAATTCTGTCTTAAATTTTTCCGGGACAGATTCAATAATTTTATTTAATGTATCGATGAACTCTTGTTGTTCATCTTTTTCTATAATAATGGAATTAACAAGAGGTATTTCTGATTTACTATTAATTATATAAGTTACTTGTTTAATTCCTTTCTTAATTTTCTGGTAGACAGCATCATCATCTGGATCTATATACAAACGATACTTTTTCTGAATTCCTCTACCAAATATAATTTCAAAATATGGATTCGTATAATTAATTACATAGAATTTTTCTGTAATAGTTAATCTATTATTTACGTTTATTTTTAATTCAATGTAACTATTTGTAGTTACTTTAGTACCATCCACAATGGTAATATCTTCTAAATTTTCACATTGTTTAATTACTTTATGTTTTAGTTTGCCTAGACAATTATTTGTTATAACATTAACGTTTGCACCGGTATCGTATAAGATTTTAAATGTCTTATTATCTATTTCACCACAAATAATAGGAAGACTTGTATTAGTTAAGGAACAAAGAATTTTCTCAACTCTTGGTTTACAACCTTGTTCAAGTTCTTTTCTAATGGACGGACTTGCAGATAATAATTGAGATAAACTAATTTTTGGAAAAAGGTTATTAGCTTCTTCAGTTATACTAAACTTTTCATTTTCATTTAACATTTGGATATTGGTCATTTTTCTTTTCTTAATAGTTTTTGGTTTTTCTGATTCTTTTTCATTATTACTTTCAATATATGAGGCTCCATTAATCTCATTTTCATTGCTATTTTCTTCTTCATTAACTTCCATCACTATATCATCACTAGTATTTGGTTCATTTTCTTCAGAATTGCTAAGCTTTCTTCTTCTAGCATCTTTAATTACTTTCTTTTGTTGTTTTACTAATTTTGTTTTGGGTTCACTTAATAATGAAGGCTTTACTATAGATTTGTTATTTAATTTTCTTGTCGAAGTTTTTCTCTTTTGTACTGTACCGATAAAGTTTGAAGAATTTCCTTCAATATTACTTTCTTCTTTAGTGAAATTTTCTTTGTCATTTTCACTTCTTTCGAAATTATTTTCATTTTCATTTTCATTTTCATTTTCATTTGCAATTTTAATTGTCCTGGGAGATTGCGTACTCCCGATTATTAATTTAAATGGCTTTCGTCGTTTTCAGGGCAATCATTCATTTTGTGACCAATTCGTTTACATTGTACACAAAAATTTATTTTTAATTGTTCTAATTTTTTTGTAATGTCATCTAAATCTTCTATTGTTGATTGAGGGTACCTTAAAGTGTTCATTCTATGTTC
>SUTQ01000048.1 GCA_015062805.1 Methanosphaera stadtmanae | reverse complement strand
GTTCGTTAAAGACTGAAGATAACGAATTAAATTAGACAAAAAAACATAGCGTGCTACAATTTTTATTTTGATTTTTATCTCTTGTTGTTATATCACTATTTTTGTGGCACATTGATAACTTGTGCTACAATAATCACATTTGTGCCACAATTATTATTTGTGCTACATTAAATAAA
The DNA here is from genome assembly GCA_015062805.1 of Methanosphaera stadtmanae. Lineage (GTDB taxonomy): Archaea > Methanobacteriota > Methanobacteria > Methanobacteriales > Methanobacteriaceae > Methanosphaera > Methanosphaera stadtmanae_C. The sequence continues at coordinate 2,567 of SUTQ01000048.1, read as the reverse complement.
AAAAGGAATTTCACATAAAAATATTTCTTATGTTGGCTCTTTGAAGTTGTGATTCGGGGAGATGGTATTTGAAACGGGAAAACATCTTTTCTAAAATATTTTGTGCTACAACTTATATTTGTGCCACAAATAAATAGTCTGTAAGACAAATTCTAAAAAAAAGAAGCACCACAATGTGAAACAATGATGCTCGATCTACTGGAAGTTATTGAATTTTAAATTATATGGATATGTTGAAGAATCTGGCAGACCTAACAAAATGCTAAAAAAGATAAAAAAAGAAATAGTTTAACATGTTATAAAAAAGGTTATAACATATTATTTGTTTTAATTTAAAGAATTATAATGCTAATTCAATGTCATCAGCAGTTACTGTTTTACGACCTGCATGTTTTGCAAGTTTAACTGCTTGCATAGCTACAACTTCAGCATATTCTTCCATTGCATCAGCAAGTGCTACTGCTGCATCATCACTAATTCTTGCTGCACCACTATTTTTGATAATTCTTTTTACAGGTGCGATTGGTATTTCTGACATAAATATCATACTCTCCTATATCTTTGTTAATATTATGTATTCATATACTATCTATTTATACTTAATTACTACTTTTTTGATTACTAAAACACTTTCTCTTAATCCAGTACAGATAAATTTGATGTAATTCAATAAATCTATCTTCATGATGAAATTAATAAGATAATTATTATATTAACATGGAACTGGGTGTTGATAATAAAATTTTTTTAGTATTCCTATAAAAAAAGTAGGGTTAATAGTAAGCATGGCTTACTACTGTTTTTTATATATGTGTTTTCAGGTGTTTAGCTTGAAGCTTTCCAGTCAAGGACATTTCCCCATACGTCTCCACCGTGCGGATACAAGGTATGAGTATCTGCTGACATATCTATTCCATCTTTAACGAAGAATAAGTATTGTTGTGATGCAACCCATACAATCGGGTTTTCATCCTGAGTTTGTTTAAATGCATCACTCCATGTATTATATGATGAGTTTAAGTCCTGACTTAGAGCAGTGGATACTTTGGATTCAAATTCCGAATTATTATAATAACCAGGATTGTTAAATCCAGTACCGGATAAGTTACTATTGAACTTTGCATAAACCATGTATGGATCAGCACTACCTAATCCAACCATGTATGGTGTTGAATAACCTGAAGTGGTTTCAATTTCGTCCCAAGTTTTACCGACAGGAGTTATTTCAATACCAAATTCTTTAGCCTGTTCGGCTACTTGTATTGTTATAGCCTGTCTTAAAGAATCTTTGCTTATGTAATCTAATTCAAAAGATGCTTTTTTACCATCTTTTTCTACAATACCATCACCATCACTATCTTTCCATCCTCCATCGGAGAGTATTTGTTTGGCTTGGTCTACTTGACCATCCTCAAATTCGGTATTTGGTGAATAAGGCAGGTAATTTGGTACACATGAATATACAGGATCACCTAATCCACTGTAAGCACCTTCCACAATTTCGCTACGGTTTATACCTACGTTTATTGCATTTCTGATTGCCGCATCAGAGGTTATATCATTTCCTATTGGTGAACCGCTTTCGGCAATACTTCCATTGTTCGGTACTACTGGTAATGATATTCCACGAATGTCTATGGAAGGGATTGTGACTTTTTGCATACCATCAATTGTCTTGTTAGCATTTGCAATTGATAATTTTACTATATCAACATCACCTTTTTCAGCTGCTGCTACTGCAGCATCTTCTTCTAGGAACACGCTTGTAATCTTAGTGTAATATGGTTTTTCTCCATAATAATTATCATTTACTTCAAATATTGCTTGTTGTCCTTTATCCCATTGTGCTAGTTTGTATGGTCCGGAACCTACAGGGTTTTCACCATAGGTTTGATTGTTATATGAGTCTGAAGGAACAATTCCCAGTTTTGCAAGTTTGAATATGAAAGTTGAATCCGGTCTTGTTAAAGTAAATTTAACATGACTATCATCAACTGCAGACACATCCTCTAATGAATCAAGATCTATCACACCATTTTCCTTAGCCTTTTTGTATGTGAAAACAACATCCTCTGCCGTTAACGGTGTGTCATCTGTGAATTTTACATCTTCTCTTAATGTTACATCAACTGATTTCAAATCATCTGCAACTTTATAATCTGTTGCCAAATCATTTATAAAAGTTAAATTTCCATCAATTCTAAATAATCTACTTTGAATTAAAGGTTCTGTTGACTGAGCAGAACCCCATCCGGTTAACGGATCAAAACCTGCTTCAGGTTCTTCATCAATTGCCACTGCAATTTCTGTTGCATTAGATTTATCTGAGGTACTATTATCACCCATTGAAAATGCTGCAACAGCTAAAATTGCAATGATCAAAACAATTAATCCACTAATTAATTTTTTATTCATATCAATCATCTTCTACAAATATAATAAATTTTTGAATTTTAATTTAAAATCAATAATATGACGAAAATCACATTTCGAGAACTTGTTTGGTTATACATTATTAGTAATTTTGTCATATTATTATATGATACTTTAAAAAACAATATATATAT
>SUTQ01000006.1:40630-106711 GCA_015062805.1 Methanosphaera stadtmanae | reverse complement strand
CATTGATTAGGATAATCTTTTGATTTCTTTATTTTGTATTATTTCGAAGTGAATACCCTAAATCTATAGGTCATAACGTTCGTTAAAGACTGAAGATAACGAATTAAATTAGACTTTCAATAATAAATATTAATGGTTTTGAATATATTGGAGCAATAACTGAAGAATTGACGGTTTTGAATGATACTCTTAATATTAGGTCTTTAACTGCTTGTTATGAATTCAATATTTTCAATGATTTTAAAAATAAATCAAAAAACTTATTGGGATTAACTATTGATAGTCCGGGTACTATAATAGAAGACTTTGCAGGGGGATTAATGATTACCGCAGGATGTGTTTTGATTGGGGGGACTGTTGTAGCAGGTCCAGCTATGACTGTAGCGGGAGTATTACTTTTCACAGCAGGAATGGGAGTTATTGCAGATGCAAATGGTCTTACAACTGACTCTAATAATATGACTAGATGTTTTAATACTGCTGTAAGTATAGGTTTGAGTTTATATTTGCCTGGAAAAATTTCTAAGTTACTACCTAGTACTTACAAACTTGCTAAATCAACTAAATTTTTTGAACAAAGTAGTGAAGTAATTTATAAAACGAAAATTATCATGAATGGATTTCATGAGACAAAAGTACAATTAATAGATTTTGTTCAAAGTCAAATATATAGTGAAGAAGCAAGAGAGTGTATTTTACCTTATTTTAACGGAACAAGTAAAATAGGTGATTTGTTTGATTGATTCAATATATTTTTTATTATTTTTTATTATTTTGGCCTTGACTGGAACAATTATTTATGGAATTTATAAATTTTTAATCAGTGATTTTTTTGTTGAAAAATTTGGTTTTCAAACATATGAATTGGTTGATAATAATAAAAAGTGTACTGACAATATTTGGGTTGCATTTGCTTTTTTAATGAATTTGATGTGGTTAATACCATTTTACTATTTGTCCATTATTTTGGGGAGTTTACTATGGATCCATTTTGCTCTGGGTATAGTTGTTTTTTGGGACTATGTTTTAATAGGTATCTTTATAAGGTTAAAGTATTATTTTTATATTGATGAAGAAAAAGATTTATCTAAACGTCAATATAAAAGGGATTATATTGATTTTGGAATTAGATGGGGATTATTGAATAGTATTTCATTAGTATTATTTGTTGGAGTATTCTTACTTTCTCATAAATCAATCATTCTATTAATTATTATTATATGGTTTATAAGTTTGAATACTGCAATTTTTCCAGATTATTTAAATAAAATCTGGATTAAGGACATTAGAAGTAAAGAAGGGCATGAATATTATCGGAGTATTTTTTCTATTATAGGCTTAATATCACTCTATCTAACTTTTATATATTAATTTATTGTCAGAATTAAATATACATTAGAATCTATTGCTGTAGTTTGTGGTCCTACAATAACCTTTGTTTAAATATTGGCTCCAATAGCGTTCGTTAAAGACTGAAGATAACGAATTAAATTAGACTGTATTGAAACAGCCCGAGATGAAATAATAGCTGTTCCAGTTCAGGAAGCAATCACTGAAATAACAGGATGGGGGTGTGAATAAAATGAATTTATTAATTTTATTTATATTAAATACAATCTTTTGGTGTGTGATATTTATTATTTTTGACATATTTAATCGAATACCATTATCAAATTTTTTTAATAAAAATACGAAATGTTATTATTATAAAAAAATAAACAAAAAAGAAGTACCTAATATCCTAAGAAATGATATAAAGATTAATGCAAATGGAGAATCTAGATTATATAATGAACGTGGAAAATTCATTATAATGGGTATTGTAACACCAATCTATTTATTGTTACTTATGTGGCCGTTATTCTACAAAATTCCCAATATGCTAGCAACATGGTGCATTTTCAATTCAATAATAATCCTATTATACTCTGTTATCTTTGTATTTATAAGATTTAAAATAAATAAAACACAATTAATTGATGAAAATTATCCGCACTATATTAGCTACACCTTATTCAGCTTAAAGTATAACATCGCAAATGTTGTTAAAATTACTTTTTATGTTTTAGGAGTACTGATGAGTGGTTCTATTATTCCAAAGATTATATTAGCTATATTAATTGTACATCTGCATGCATATATTTTCATAGATAAAATTGACAGTATTTTTAATTTAAATATTCTTGAAAAAAATAAGTTAGATAAAATTGGATACATGGAATATTCTCTAACTTTGTTTTTAATAGGTTTATTCTTCGCATTACCAATAAATACTCCTAATTTAATTCTTTTTAAATAATATTACTCACATCCATAACTATTTTTTTATTTAGAAAGAAAATACTAAACAACTAATACTTTAAAACATCAACAAAAAAACTGTTTAAAATAATAATCCCAACCTTTTAAAATTCTTCCATATTCATAAAATCAATAGTTATAATTATTTAGAAATACTAAAGTATTATTTGTTCGTTAAAGACTTAAGATAACGAATTAAATTAGACGAAAATAAATAAGAGTTGTTAAAAAAAGATAACGAAAAGTTTAGACTTATATTATATTATTTATCACTAAAAAATTATATTTGATAAGTAGAATTAACATAAATATTAATTCTAAATAAAATTATCTAATAATATTTAATTTATGTTTTCGAAGTGTATAGTTATTAATTAAAAAAATAGGTATTTAGATAAAAATAAGTGTTTTAAATCGAAAAATAAAAAAAGAATTGATTATTAAATCAATTCTATTTAACATTTGAATTTATTTTTAGTTTCGATTTAATTAATATAAATTATTCACCCATTATAATACACCAAGATATTTCATTGCCTCTACGTTGATATTCATAACCTTTTTCAGCATATTTTAACTCTAGTTTGGTCATTTCACGATAGGATACTGAAACTTTATAAGGTGTATAATTTTTATTATAATAATTATATAAATGATGTGTTTGTCCACCATCAAAAGGTTCCGATATAATATTTCCTTTTTTATCTTTTAAGAAAAATATTCCATTAGTTAATATAATCTTAGGAAGGTTATCCTCATCATTTTGATAACTAACTAAAACCTGGGACCAATAATCACTATATCTAGCAATGAATGGATAATTATCAATTGTTTTTACAATTTCTTTTTCATCAGGATACATAGTTAACTCTATAGTTTTATATGTGTTAGTATCTTCAATAGTGAATATTTTTGCATCAGAACCACCGATATATCTTGTATTTCCAGAATAAGATACATTTACTTCATATGTACCTGTTTTATTTGCTTTATAGTTGATTTTAAAGTATCCATCTTGATCTGTTTTTGCATAGTATTTAGTTCCATTTATATTAATTGTCATTGTTGTATAACGGAGCGGTTTATTATCAGAATCTTCATAAGTCCCTTCAATTTCTAAGGTACTGGCATTAGTATTGATAGGATACAAGAAAACATTAGTATTTTCACGTGAAACTATAAACTTTACTTTGTTTTGAGCAGAATCATAATATTTAGTTCCAGGATACTCTACCCGTACTTCTACAGTTCCTTCATATGTTGTTGTATAACTGAAATTGAAGTTACCTTCTCCATCTGTTCTTGAATAATATGTTTTTAAATATTTATATTGTTCATTAGTAAATTTAGTTTGCCACCAACCCTTTTGAGGAATTGTTATTCTCATATTAGTGAATTTTAGTGGATTTCCTTCCATATCAATATATTTTCCTCTTATATTTACAGTATCTCCTTTATTAACCTTTGGAATAGGGTTTAATATGATTTCTGTAGGTTTATTATCAAAGTAAATGGTAGTTGTTTCCTTTGCTGATTTGTAGTTGTTATTTCCAGGGTAATAAACTGTAATATTATTAGTTTCTTTATATGATGATTTATAGTTAAGTTTGAAATGTCCATATGCATCAGTTTTTGCATAATATTTTTTTCCATCCACATCAATAATCATTGTGGTGTATCTAAGATTATTATCTTCATCATCCTTATAATTTCCACTAATTGTTGTATTACTAGCATAATAACAAGGATAGTTCCAATCTAAAGTTATATATGTTTCTTTTGGAGTTACTGTTATTAATTTGGATGTAGATGCACCAGCATAATTAGTATTACCTGGATAATAAACTGTTACGTTATTTTTTCCTCCTTTTGGTATAAAATTATACTCGAAATATCCGAAAACATCTGTTTTTGTATAATACTTTTTACCGTTTACATCAATTATCATGGTGGTGTATCTAAGTCCATTAGATTCATTATCAACATATTCTCCATTAATGGTTGCTGAATCTCCATATTTTATATTGGTTGGATAAATGGATTTGATTATAACATTAGTTGATTTAGGATTTACTGTAAATGTCTTTGTTGCATTTGCTCCAGCATAATTAGAGTTTCCGGGATAATATACTGTTACAGTATTTATTCCTGTTTTATTTGTTTTATAATTATAAGAGAAGTATCCTTCATTGTTTGTTTTTGCATAATATTTTTTTCCATCCACATCAATAATCATTGTGGTGTATCTTAAATTTTTATTTTCTTGATCACGATAATAACCATTTATTTGTGTATATTTGGAGTATTCAACATCATTAATATCATTTAAACTAACTATGGTCTGTTTTTGGACAGATTTAGTGTTGATATTAGTATCATGTTTTTCTATAATCTTTTCTTTAGTTATACTATTATCAGTACTAGTATCAGTTAAGTCATGAGATAAACTATCTGTTGTTATAGTATCTGTAATGTTTTCTGAAGCATTTACTATGCCTATTAGTAATAATAATAGTGTAATAAATAAGAAAATCTTTTTAACATTTTTTAACATAGTATCCTCCTTAAATATTTTTGAGCATTTTAAAAGCCCATGTATATAGATATATTTCTTCTTTTTAAAAATATTTAGATTCATTAAAAAAATGAGGATAATGGAGAAGTTTAGACTAAAAAATAACATGAATCATTTTACGATACCCAAAAAAAAACAATTTAACATAATTCAATTACTTATCTTATTGTATTGTGTATATATTTAAAATTTTATAATTTAAAAAAATAGATATTATAAGGAAATGATTAATTATTCTAAATTAAATTTGGTTAATAATGGTGGTACTGGTTGATTGTTAGCTATAGCATTAGTACATTGATATGTATCATATAAAACATAGATAAACCAAATTATTCCTATTATTCTCAAAATCATGCTAGAAAAAACCATGATGAACCAGTAAGAAATATTCCAACAAAAAATTCAACAAGCCCTCTTTTTTCTAATCCATTATAAATATTACCTGCACCTGTAATTAAAAAAGAAAATATTAAAGCAAGTGCCATGTTTTTATCAGCCATCATATATCCACTTATAATTCGCTATATGTTGTTTTATTTAATCAATTATAAAATATATTCTAAAAATTGAATAGGGTAAAAATCTTTTAGATAGTTAAATGTGAAGATAACGAAATATATACCTAAAATAGTTATTTTCTATTTTTTTCTAAAATTGTTTAAAAAAAAAAGAGATAGTCACAGGGACTATTTTAAAAAAAAGAGTAAATCAGGTATTAATTAGTATTTGATTTATTAACCTATTTATCGGATAATTTGGATCTATAGGAATAAATGCTGCTCCAGCTTTAACAATACCTAATACAGTAGCAATCAAATCACTATTTCTTCTCATCATGAACATTATTCTATCTTCAATGCCTACTCCTCTTTTGATTAAAGCATTAGCAATTTTATTTGCTTTTTTGTTAAGCTCATCATAAGTAAATTCTCCATCCTCAGCAATCAGTATTGTTTTATCAGGATTTTTGGATGCAATATTTTCAAATATTTTGTTGATTATGCCCTCATTTGCTAGTTCTATCTTAAAGTCTTCATCATATTCAAGTTCTTTTCTTATTGAAATATTTCTTAATAACGCTTGCTTTGATTTGAATCTTTCTAACAAAACATCCATGGAATCGAGGAAAGTTTTAATTAGTTCTTCAGAGTAAAAAGAATTATCATAACTGATATTCCTTTTTGAACTTTCAAAATTAAATATGAATTTATAATCTTTTTTATCATAATCATGATTGAAAAATAATATTTCGCTGTTAAAATTTAATTTTTTATTATTTAATAACGGATAATTATCAAATTCTTCAAAACATTGTTTAAAATCATCTAAATATTCTTTAACTGATAAATCAGTATTAAAATGATATCCACAAGCCTGTTTATTGTATGTAATCAGAATATCTTTTGAAAATGAAAACTTGGTTAAATTAAATAAGAAAGTAGCCAGAACCAATTTATCTTTAGTTAAATTGTACTGTTTTGACAAATCATTCAATTTATCCACATCCAGAACTTTGGATATTGATTTGAATATCTCTTCATCTCCATTTACATCAGGTGATATGGCAGTTGGATTATCAAATGAATTTATGAGATTATTATAGTAGTTTTCTGCCTTGAAAAAGTCAACTGCTTCCACGTTATAATCCTTACATTTTTTAGATGAATCTTCAATAACCTGTTTTACTAAATATTTAAGACCATTTGCAATTTGTTCAATTTCATTATAACTAAAACAGGATTTATCGTATTCGATGAATATTGATTGCAATCCTCTTTTATCGGAATAATTTTTGTTTATTCTGAAGTGTAATGGGAATTTAATGTCCTTTTGTAGTGTTAGGAACTTTGAATTACAATCTGTGGAATTGGATACTATTGAAATCATTGAAATACAATCGGGATCTATCTTTTGATTTCTTAAATCAGTAGTATATTCACTGAACTGTAATTTTGCATGTGTTAATCCTTCTTTTAGAACAGATTTGGAATAGGATAATAATTCATCGAATGTCAACTCTTCATTATATTTAAGTCTTAATGGAATTGTATTTACAAACATTCCTAAAGCATTATCCTGTCCAAAGTATCTTCCATGAACAGAAGTATTCATTACAATATCCTTGAAGGATTTATTATCCTGTTTGGATTTTGCAAAATATAAAAAGTTAAGTGATAATGCAGTTACGAATGGGGAATATTCAAATTTGGGAATTTGTTCTAAGAGTACTTCATAAAATCCTAATTCAGAATTATTAAAAGAATACCAATCTTGAGAATAATCTTCTAGGGAATTTAACCAGTATTGTTTGTCTTCAACTGATTGATTAGAATTTAAATACTTCAATTCCTCATTAACATAATTTTCATAAGAATAATTTATTGGTATATACTTTTCATTATTCTTTATTGATTCCATATATTTTTCTAATTCTTGGGGTATAATTGAGAATAATGAAGTACCATCTAAGAGTATATGCTGGACGACACCGATAAGTACTGTAGCAGTTTCTGTTTTTAATACTGCCCATTTGTATAATGGTGAATCAAAAATATTATCAAAAGGATTGTCTAAATATTCAACAAGAAATTTATCAAGATTATCATTTGATATTTCAAATGATTCAACATTAACTTTAAAATCGTCATAATGTTGTCTATACTCTCCATTTTCATCATATTTAATTTTAAGATTCAAATATTTTTCAGAAATGAATTTTATTGATTGTTTTACATTTTCGAAATCATTTAAGTTATAATCTTTTCTAAATTATAGATAAAAGGAGTCATTATGGGGATTATTAATCTCTGAAAATAATAACATTTTCTGAGATGAAGATAAATCAAAATACGTCATATTTACACCAATTCATTTTTTTAGATAATCTTTCTAAATTACTTCTATCTGTTATATCTATGTTTATTTAACAAAATATTTAAATTTAATAAAAAATGAATTAGTTGGCTTGATATCCATTAATGATAGTAGTAAAAAATAATTTAATTATAATTAAATATTGAATTGATATTATTACTTCAAATAATTGTTAAACAAATTAATTAGAAATAACTTTCTTTAAATATATGTTGTTATGTCGGATATTCCTGAATCCATTAGTTCAATAATAGTTTTTATTCCGTCTACTGATACTTGATAGTCTGCTTTAATGAATTCCAATACGTTATCATATATTGATTTTGATGGTTGTTGTTCCTGTACAAAAAATTTTCGGATGTTTCATATGATTATACTTTACATCAACAGGTAATAACATATACATAGCACAATCATTAAATGATGAATTATAAAGCATACTCCAGCAAAAAAGAGGAATAAAATATAAAGGATGACCTTGTTGGAATAATATTTCCAAACTACTACATGACAGTACAGAGCATAGTTGGCAATATCTTGAACAGATTAAAATAGAAGGCGAATACATATTCACAACGTTTTTCAATGTTTAAATAGAAGAAGGAATAATAAAAGCAATAAAAACATTTAACAGAATTTTAAATAAAAACATGAAATAAACTACTCAAACACAGTACTAAGGTAGACAGTTACCTACCGGCTTTTGGCATGAAAAAAGAAAAGGAAATAAAAAAAGATGATGACATTGATGCAAAAATATAACAATAAAAGAAGATATCCTAAATAGAAAGCAACAAAAAAAATCATTATATATAGAAGAAGAAATCCTGTTACAGGATCAGCGGCAAAAGAACTTTTTCAAAATATGATAAAACTAGAATTAATAGAAAATGAATGAATGCAATGTGATATGCTTAAAAGTATGTTCAAACACCAACATTTAACTATAAAACAACCAGTCATAGGAAATAACTGTGAACAAATAAAAATAAATTAAAAAAATAAAAAAATTTGGTAAAAATTATACATCTATGTATTCTTTATTATCTGTAAATAAGGATACTATTCCTGATATTAATAACCAGATACCTACTACGGTACCTAATATTCTAGGATCATTCATGTAATAAGATATTATTAATGTTACTAAACCATATATAAGTGTAATTACACCCATTATACTGAATGGTCCCATAAACAATCCAACAATACCTAATAAAATTAACATAAATCCGAATATATAAATTATTAATCCTATTAATCCTGATACAAATGCCGGATCAAATATTAAATAATAAGCTGCTATTAAACTTAATATTCCAAAAATAAGATATATAACTCCAAAATATTTAGTTATTATCAACTCAGCAATACCTGAACTTATAAAGGCAACTGCTATTAATATAAATATTATTCCACTAAGAAAACCTATTGTTTCTGTAGAAATCATAGGAAATAATATAGCTATAATTCCTAAAATAATCATGAGTATAGAACTAGATTTTTCACTTAAAAAACTCATACTTAACCTCCTAACTATTTATTTTTAATTTATTCCTATAATATTTTTCTATATTAAATTTACATAAAAATTCACATGTTTAAATTTCATAAAAGATTAACTATTACTTATTAACTTAAATTAATTAATTCTTAAATTAATTTAAGATTTTTAATGATTTTTTTTTTTAAAAAAAGAATTTGAATTGAGTATTATAAAACATATTGGCATATCAAGGTATAGTTACATAAATGTATTAATTGATTAATAACAACGTATTGTATTAACTTTCTTAATAAATGGCTTTAAATAATTTAAGTAAAAAAATATATTCTGAATCCTTTTATTCATCAATAAAGAGTTCAATATATATAATAAATCTAAAAATTAATAGATTATCGGGAAAAAAATTCAAAAAAAGATGTTTAATATAGTTCTTTATGGAACTATTAATCTCTTCTAAAGATATCTCTTGTATATACCTTATCAGCAACATCGCCGAGGATATCCGAATCAAATCGATTTGCTAAAATAACATCACTTTCAGACTTGAAACGATCTATATCATTTACCACTTCGGATCTGAAGAATTCACTTCCATTTTCTAATGTTGGCTCATAGACAATGACAGGTATTCCTTTTGCCTTAATACGTTTCATTACTCCTTGTATAGCTGATGAACGGAAATTGTCACTATTGCTCTTCATTGTAAGCCTATAAACTCCGACTGTTTTTGGATTCTTTGAAATAATCTGGTCTGCAATAAAATCCTTACGTACTGAATTGGAGTTAACTACAGCCTCTATCATGGTCTGTGGAACATCTTTATAGTTTGCCAACAACTGTTTCGTATCTTTAGGTAAACAGTATCCACCATATCCAAATGATGGATTATTGTAATGTCCACCAATACGAGGATCCATACATACACCATCTATAATCATTTGTGTATCAAGACCTTTGGTCTGAGCATACGTATCGAGTTCATTAAAGTAACTTACTCTTACAGCAAGGAATGTATTGGCAAAAAGTTTAATAGCTTCAGCTTCTGTTAAATTTGCTATCAACACAGGAATATCTTGTTCAGGCATGTCTGCTCTTTTTTCCTCTTCTCGTGCACCTTCCAAAAGAAGATCTGCAACCATCTGTCCTTCTTCTTTCTGATTTTCATCACATCCAATAACTATACGACTTGGATGAAGATTATCATAAAGTGCTTTTGATTCGCGGAGGAATTCTGGACTGAAAATAATATTATCTACTCCATACTTTTCACGCACGAAATCTGTATAACCAACAGGTATTGTTGACTTGATTACCATAAGAACATCTGGATTAACTTTAAGGGTCCATTCAATGGCATCTTCAACAGCTGATGTATCAAAGAAATTATCAACATCATCATAATTTGTTGGAGTAGCTATAATAACAAGTTCTGCATCCTTATAAGCAGTTTCCTTGTCAGTTGTTGTATGAAGATTCAGTTTTCTCTGTCCTTCACGTGCTTCTTTAAAAAATCTTTCTATTTCATCATCTTGTATAGGACTGATAAACTGATTTAATTTTTCTGCTTTTGATTCTGTTGTTGTAATAGCTGTAACGTCATGTTTTTGTGCTAGTAGAACAGCAAGAGAAAGCCCTACATATCCTACACCTGCAACTGTAATTTTCATTTAATTTGTCTCCTATGTTTGAATTATTTCAGATAATATTAAATTAAAACACTAATTTTTCGTTTAACTTATTTAAATAGTTTATATTTTTTATTTTAAAAACTTTACGAAGTAATCATTTTACTAATGTAATTATATAGTTTTCATTAAAGGTATTTATCAAACCTTATATTGAGTTATTAATATAATTATTTTAGATTTGATTAATTAACAATATTTAGAAAAAATAGATTAACTTTTATTAAAGGAAATATATGTCAAATATTACTCATAACGGAACAAAAATTTTAAAAACTAATAGATTAAAATAAGACCATTTAAAGAAGATAATTTTAAAGAGATATATGAAAATTCTGCTTTTGACAAAGAAGTTCATAATTTTATTTCTTGGATTCCATAGAATTTTTTGGAAAAAAATAAAGAATTCATTGAGTTTAATGTTGCATAGTATTAGGATAATCTTAAACATTACTCTTCAATGATAATGTATAAAAAAAGATTGTAGATTCCATAGCTCTTTTTAATGTAGGAGATAATGATTTTGCAGAGTTAGGGCATCTTTGGGAAGTAATTGGTGGAATAAGGTTAGTTACTGAAGCGGTTAGAAACGTGTTAAGTCAGGCATTTAATGAAGTTTATTTTCATAGGATATATTTTTTCTTGCCATAAAGGAAAGGTTGGATCAAAAAAAGTCCTGCAAAAAGTTGTTATGATCTATGAAGGAAAATTACGTGATGGACAAAAGAATATTGATGGATCATACAGCAATCTGGAGTTATATTCTATTTTAAAAAATGAATTTTTAGTTCTCTATTGTAAAATTTCAAAATAAAATGGGGTGAGAAGGACAAAATAAAGTTACGTAATTTAAAAAGTTTATCCTATTATTTGACCAATAATATCTTCACTATTAGCAACAATTTTAACTATTTTACCATTTTCTAAGTATTCAAATTTGAATTGTTCTTTACCATCATTCGTATCTTTAATAAGATAACCTTCTTTATTTGCAATAGTTTTTTGTTCAGAGTTTGCAGGATTTATACTTTCAATTTTTTCATTATTTGCTTTAATTCCTACTTCTATTTCTATTTCATCACCCTGACTATTTTTGAATTCACATTTTGTTGAATCATCTACGGGAGTTCCATCAATGTCTTCAGTGTCATTTTCATTATCGTCATCAATTTCGGTTGAATCAGTCTCAGTTTCTACTTCTTTATATCCATCAGGAATTATAAAATTAATGTCATCTAAGGTTAATTTGTTGTTTTCTAGAATTTTTGTATGTGATGTTGTTTTGGTCTCTGCACTAAGAGCAGTTAAACTTGCACTAACAGCAATTAAAACTAATCCAATTATTAATATTTTTTTTATATTCATCTTTTTCCACCTCTTTAAGGGTTACATAAAGGTTTATGGGTATATCTATTTAAACTTTTTTTATATTAAAAAAATAGTCATATTATTGACCATTTTTATTATAAAATTAATATACTTTGAATTCATTAATTAATTATGTAAAAGGGAGGTAATTAATGAATTATAAACAACTTTTTTGGAATCCAATAGCTTTTTTTATAAGTCTTATAATGAGTTTGTTGATGCCACTTATCTTTGCAATCCCAAGCGGAATGCCTTTGGAAATATGTTTATTATACTGGCCATTACGTTGGGTAGTAGCCTATTTCTTAGTGACGTTATTTGTAAATAAGATATCATTTAAATTGGCTATGAAAATATTTAACTTTAAACCAGGATTTTAAACATTAAACTTCCTTTTTTTATCTTATTATTTTTTTAAGTTTAAGTTGTCAAAACATTGAAATATTATATAGATTTTCCATAGAATCTATTTTACAACATTATTTTTATTATTTAACAATAACTCAAAGTTTTAAAAATTTAAATACATGATAACTGATTCGAAAAATATATATTTTATCAATTCAAATGATTTACTCACAAATTAAGGGGAGTGTTATGTAGTGGTAACTACCCTTCAATTCTTTCATTACCCGATAGGTCTAGCTACAACTGATAATAAACCACCATTCAATGGGTTATAATATTATGTTAGATTTTATAATTTCATCTTTAATATGCATTTATAATGAAATATTAACATGGTTTAACGGAATAGTACATATTCTATTGGTATATGATGCTTTGCGAATATTATCCACTAAATTTAATATTCTAATACATAATTATTTATTAGATATGACTTTCTTTTTTTACCAAAATTAAATTAGTTTTTTTTAAGTACTTAATGAAATTATGCATATCCCATTATATTTTTTCATCTTAATAAATTATTTTAATTTTTTTTATATGGTGAATCGTTATTGAGACTTCCATATTGAATCCATTTTTACTATTTTGAATTTTAAATTTTTGTTTTTTTATCTATTTAAAAGTGGAATGCGTTTATTTGCTTTAACGATATAACTAATTTTATCAAATTAGAAATTATAATTGAAAAAACAGGGGAATAAAAAGTTAACTTTAATTTCTCTAAAAACATAATTAATAATATTAATTATAATTTTTTAACAAATAAGTTATTTAAAATAATTAATAATATGATGGAGGTGTATTTTTGAGTAAAAATAGAAAGATACTTTTTGTTATGATGTTACTCACATTCATAATAAGTATCAACTTAGTAAGTGCAACTGAGTTAGACAATGATGAAACAATTGATATATCTACAGAACAATCAACAGTCAAAGACATAGAACAAGTACAAAATGACATCATTTATACAGATACTAAAGAAATAACCAAAAAAACTGATAAAACAGTAAAAGAAGCAGTTTTAACACAAGTTGATGTAAATAGTTATAATGAGTTAGTTAGTCAAATCAACAGTATTCAACAGGGAACACAAAAAGATTATACAATCAACCTCAAAACAGGAAATTATAATGCAACATCAAACATGGTAATTAATCCAAATAATGGAATAAATTATAATATTACAATTGATGGAAATAATTTGATATTGGATGGACAAGAAAAATATTGCTTTTTAACACTAAACAATTGTTCTTTAAAATTAAAAAATATTACATTAAAAAATTATAAAACAGGTTCAAATGGAATAATTAATATTAAAAATAGTGATTTAACCTTTGTTGATTCCTTATTTATTAATAATCAGGTATATGGTGGAGGTACAGTTGTTTATTCAAATAATAGTAGCCTAACTGTGATTAATTCTAATATGACTGACAACACTGCAAAATATGATGGTGGAACTATATACTCTTATACTAGTAATCTGACTATATTGGATTCATTCTTTGCAAATAATCAAGCAAGGAATGGTGCAGCAATTTATTCTTACAGTAGTAATACTAATATTTTCAATTCAACATTTATTAATAACAATGCTGACAAAGGTGGCGTAATTAATCTAAATCGGGGAAATATAACTTTTAACCAATCTTTCTTAAGTGATAATTCAGGATACCTAGGTGGAGTAATCTACTCATTTAGAGTAAATGCTAAAATTATTAATTCAACATTAACTAATAACATTGCTAGTCAATCTGGATGTATCGAATCAAAAGAAGATAATTATATTATAGTCAATTCAACATTATCAGATAACAAAGCTACGGATGGTGGAATAACTTATGCATCATATTCAAATTTTGTTTTCAATAATTCAAACATTACAAACAACAAAGTAACCTATGATGGAGCTTTTATACATTCTCATGGGGGAAGTTTCAATATAACAAATTCTATCATAACAAACAATACAGCATCTGAATGTGGTGCTATCTATTCATTTAACGGAATATATAACATAATTAATTCAACACTATCATTAAACTATGGAGATTATGGTGGAGCTATATGTGCATCCAACGGTAATTATAATATTGTAAATTCAATATTAACTAACAACAAAGCCAAATATGGTGGAGCTATCAGAGCTTATATGGGAACTTATACTATTACTAATTCAAATTTAACATACAACAACGCAATAGCTGGTGGTGCGATTTATAATTATAGTTCAATTTTAAATATTAAACATTCCACTTTTAAAAATAATAAAGCAAATGAGGACGATGATATATATAATGAGATGGGAAAAACTTCAATATATTTAAAAAACATAACTGAAAAAGATTATAGGGATAATATAACTATCAGTGGTAATATTACAGTAAATGCAAACCAAACAGTCAATGACTTTTTAAATATCACATTATTGGTAAATAATGATATTATAAAGATTAAGACAAAGCATAATGGTAAATTTTCAACCACTATTAGATTAAATTCTACCGGTATTTATACTATTAAAGCCATATTTAATGGTAAAGGCCGTTTTTTACCAACTAATACAACAACAACATTCAATGTCAATAAAAGAAAAACTACCATTAATTTAAATTTTACAGGTGCTTTTATTAATAGACCTACAGTTTTAAAAGGAAATTTGACGGACAAAACCAATACAAAACTTAGAAATGCAAATATATTCGTTACAGTTAATAATCAACAATATCATGTTTTAACTGATAAGAATGGATTATATTCAATAAACTACACTCCTACAAAAATAGGAACATATAATTTGTCAATATTTTACAAAGGAAATAAAAATTATAAATCAAGCAATATTTCAACAACTTTTGTAGTCGAAACTGATTTAATTATTAAATCATCATATTACAGAGATAACATTACAATTTTGGCATTGTTAACTGAAAACAATAAAGAACTAAAAAATATTTATGTAAATTTAACGATAAATAATGAGACTATTCCAGTAAAAACGGATGAAAATGGAATTATTGAATATAAATGTATATCTAGTATTGCAGGAACAAACACACTAAAAATATCATACAACAATAAGATAATAACAAAAACATTCACTACACTAAAAAGAAACACAACAATAATATCAAACACTAAAAGCACAGGTATACGAGATGTGGGAGGTTACATTAGTGGAAAACTAGTTGATCAATCAAACACAAAACTAAAAAATGCCAATATATTTGTTTACATAAATGGTATTCAGATTCATTTACTCACAGATTCTAAAGCAGAATTCTCAGTTATTTATAAACCATTAACAACAGGAACATACAATATGACGATAGTATACAAAGGAAACAAAAACTATAACCCAACATCAATAGAAGAAACGATCACATTAATATAGGAAATAGAAATTTAAACTATTTTCCACTTTTAGTTATTATATTTCTTATTATTTTTTTTAATTATTAGAAAGAACTTTTTTTTATTTTAAAATATTTTTTTAATATACAGATCAAATCATTTCATCTTATTTTCATGTTCTATGAACACTATGTTAATTCCATTTGGATCTATGATTCTGGACATTAAACCAACAGATATTGGTGTAATATCCATAGCAATATTTACGCCTTTTCCTTTAAGATTAACCATGACTTCTTCTATATCATCAACATCTATACCTATGGAGTACATTCCTGTTTCAAATACTGGGTTTTCAATCAGCTCTATTCCTGCATCTCCTTCACATTTTAATAACGTAATTTTTCCAGAAGGTAAATTAAATTCCTCTTCAATTTCAAAATTAAGAATTTTTGTATAAAAATCCACACTATCCTGCATATTATTTACTATTAATGTTGCATATCTAACTTTCATATAAATATGTTGTATAAAATATATTTATTTAATTTTTCTATTCTTTAAACATATTTCATGCTTTAGAAGTAATAAAAAATATAATAATAATTCAATATAAATAATATTATTCAATATAAAGGTGGATTATATGAAAAATGAAAAATTAGAACTAACTGATAATGAAATAATATATGAATCATCTAATAAAAAAAGGGTTATACCATTATCAGATATAAGGGAAGTGCGATATAAAGAACCGGGTAGACTGACAGGAGGATTATTGGATATAATTCCATTTTATGATGATCTTTTAAGAATAACAATAACTAAAAAAGGAAAAGAAAACGCTCAAAAAATTTATACATACTTAAAATACATTTCAGAAAATAATTCACCTCCTATTAAACAATTAGAACAGGATCCATCATTAAAAGAATTTAAATGTTTATTGCAAGAAGAACGGGAAAGAATTACAACCGAAAAAACAACAGATACTCAAGATGCATTAGTAACAATATTTGATGATAAAATAATTATTAAAAAAATAGGTATGTTCAGTAAAATGAGTAAAGGAAGTAAAACTGTATTGTTTCAAGATGTAACTAGTATAGACCTTGATTTAGGAATCACATATAATTATATTGTTCTTACAATGGCAGGTAGCCCCGGCATAATATTACAACAATATGATAAAAGACAAATTCAGAAATTTTATGATTTATTACATTATAAATTCCAGACTTTCAAAACGAATATGATTAATAATAGTAATCCAGTACATGTTACTTCAACAGTTTCTGATACTGATGAATTACTTAAATGGCATGAACTAAAAGAAAAAGGTGTCATTACAGAGGAAGAATTTGAAGCTAAGAAAAAACAAATTTTAGGATTATAATAAATAATTTTGATTATAATCTAACTTATCTTCTTTTAACAAATTTAATTCTAAAACGAAAAATAATTTAATACAACCTCAAAAACAAAAGTCTCTATAAATAATATTTCCTAAATAAAATTAAAAAAGTAATTGTAGATTTATTCTAAATCTACTTGTGTTAAAAATAAAGGTATTGCTTGATTATTGTTAATTGCTTTTGTACATTGATATGTATCATATAAAACATAAAGTGCCCAAATTAAACCAATTATTGAGAAAATTGATGAAACATAATAGTTTAACAAAGCAACTATTACTCCAATTACAAATGAAACAATTCCTCTTTTAATTAGACCATCATATACTAATCCTAATCCAGTTATTAAAAAAGATAATACTAAAGCAATTATCATATTTTTTTCTGCCATTATATTGCCTCCATTCATTTCTATTGCTATTTTTATTAATTGTTATATTAATATTTATCATTATTGTAGTGTGAAAAAATTTTTATAAAAAATATTATTAACGAACTATTACTAATTAAATAAACATATATACTTATAGTAAATGTGTTGAAATACATATTAATAATTAGGAGTACATATTATGGTCAAATATATCCGTGATTATTATAAAATATTAGATGTATCCATTAATGCAAATGAAGATGAGATTAAAAAAGCTTATAAAAAGGCCGTTCTTAAGTATCATCCAGATGTCAATAAAGAAGATAACTCCAATAAAAAATTTCAACTTATTCAAGAAGCTTATGTGGTGTTATCTGATGATATAAAAAGACAAAATTATGATAAATTAATTTCTTCAGCAAAAACTAATCTTCCTAAAAAAATATCGAAGTCCAACTTAACTACGGTTAATAGAAAGAAAAAATCTAATCCTTTGGATACTATATCAAAAGGTGTAGAATTGGCAGTAAATTTTGAAAATGAAACGGGTATTCTTTCAAAGACTTTAAATACTATTATAGGTTCAAATGCTTCTCATCCTTTTAGAAAAACGGGTGGATTATCGGGAATGAATCATGGTAGACACAGTAAAAGAAGGCATAGGAGAAGAGGAAGAAGGTAAATTTTTAAATTAACTATTTTTTTATTTTTTATCAATAGTTTTTGATACTTTTTAAGAGTAACTTTATATACCATAGGGGGTATAGTATATAGTATACCTGTAATGGTATAA
Source organism: Methanosphaera stadtmanae (assembly GCA_015062805.1). Lineage (GTDB taxonomy): Archaea > Methanobacteriota > Methanobacteria > Methanobacteriales > Methanobacteriaceae > Methanosphaera > Methanosphaera stadtmanae_C. The sequence goes on along the minus strand of SUTQ01000006.1, from coordinate 88,046 downwards.
GTAAAAAATTATTTTTACTCCTATTTAAAAACAAAAAACATTTAAAATTACCAATTAATTTAAGACGGAAGTTTATAATTATATAAGCTGTTCAACTATAATGATTATAGTTGAAAAACCTTTTTTTTATATTAAATTAACTTAATTAATATTATTTTAAAAATTTAGATATTAGTTTAAAAAAAGTTTTTGTGGGGGTTAGTTGATTAAAGTTTAATAGATCTATTGTACTTGTTCAATAGCATCTACTGGGCATGCGTTTGCACATAATCCGCATCCAACACATACGTTTTGATCGATAACGTAAGGGGATCCTTCAGCAATACAGTTTGTAGGACATGCTTGAGCACATAATCCGCATCCTGCACAATTATCTTTAATTACATAAGGGTTTGCCATATTTATCACCTATTTTTTGAATTAATATATTAAAATATATTATATAAATTTATATATTATATTATGTTTTCATTTAATATAAATGTCTGTTATTTTAGGTTTAACTAAAATTGATTTTTTAGGGAATATCCTTCTTTTTATGATGTGTAAATAAATATTGTTTGGTTTAGTTATGTTTTTTTTTTAAATTATTATTTTTTTATAGCGAAACCTTTATATACTATGGGGGGTATAGTATATATTATACCCATAGGGGTATATGTTAATATATGGAGGAAACAATATGATAAAAACTGTTGATGATTTAAAACCTGGAGAAAGTGGAGTTATTAAAAAACACAATATAAAAGGAAAAATGGGAAAACACCTTAGAGAAATGGGTTTGATAAATGGAATACCAATAAAATTACAAAGAAGGGCACCTTTAGGATATCCTGTTGAAATTAAAATTCAAGGATTTTCATTAGCTTTAAGAAAAGAAGAAGCTCAATCAATTATCTTAGAATAAATTTTCACATCGTTATTTTAATCAAAACGATTATCTATAATCGGCCAGTAACTAATAGTAGTTATGGTTGATTAGTTGCTCTATTTTTATTTTATTTCATTTAAACATAAATTCATTTTAAACAATATAAACTAATTAAATTAAATTTAAAAAAATTATCATTTTTAATTGATATATTTATATACTATTAAGTTGATAATAATAATTATACTATTAGGGGTATAGGTATAGTATTATTCTTTTATTATTATTTAACTAATCTTAAAAGATATCTAAAAAACTTGAGTGATAATGTCAGTAAAGACTATTTGAAGTGGTGATAATAATGAACATCTTTTTTAAAATAGGAGGAGTAGTATTCAAAGTATTTGCTATATTTTTAATTTTACTAGCATTATTATTAGAATATTTATCAAAAATCAGATCATTCCCAAAAAATGAGTTTGATTATTCCAAAGACAATAATATGGGTAAATCATTTAATAGATATCCACCTATAAAACATTATGGATATTAAATTAACAGATTTAAAGTTTTCCAATAATTTTTATAATTCACTTTTTTTACTTTTAATCACTAACAAAATTATATTTTCTATATATTTTCAATTATTATTTTTTCTATAATTTAAAGAATATAAATTCATTAGTAACTTGACTAAAAGATAAAATAAATTTGTAAAAAAGTATAAAAATAGTTTTCTTAATTCATAGTCTAACAATATATTTTACATATGATAATAAGAAAAATTAACAATAATATTCAATTGTTAAAACATTTCAAATTAAACATATGATTATAAAATATATTTTTAAATTAATAAGTTTCAATAGAGATATACCCTAAGGTATAAAGATAGTATTACTATTATTTTATTTAAATCTATGTTAATTGATTAAAAAATTAATAAAATTTTAATAACTTAATACAAATTCTATTGAATAAATTATGGTTAATTGAATTATGAAATTAAATATATTCCTGAATTCTACATTCAATCATATCAACAATTTCATCTTCGGCTTTCAAAGGATTTAAGAAATATATGTTTCCATCATAATCAATTTGTTTTTCAAGTTTACGATAATTGAAATCGAGTTCCATAGGTTCAAGACCTAATCTATTTGGAATATCATTTTTTGTATGTAAACCATCTGCTAAAAATACTGGAACAACAATCATATTTTCAAATCCATTGTCTTGTAATTTCTTGAAAGATTCAGGTATTAATGGTGTTTCAATTTGCATAAAACCACAGTCTATTTCATATTCTGACATTCGTTCTTTAATCTTATTTGTAACACCCATTAAAACTTCTTTTCCGAAAGGTAAACTACTGCCATGACCAACTAAAAGTATTCCTGAATTTTCATTGTTTAAATTATTATTGGAAATACATTCATTGATTCTGTTTTCAACGACATCCACCACTTTATCATCAGCTCCGAATGGTTCAAGATATATTACTTCACCATCAAAGTCTATTAAATCGGACTTTGCTTCTCTTTCATCATCTTCACCATGATGGTGATGGTGGTGATGGTGGTGGTGATGTGTATGTGAATGATCTAATCCTATATGTTCATGAGGTAATTTTAATATTGTAGGGATATCTACCTTTGTATGAACTCCGTGAGCCAAAAATGCTGGAACAACAATTATTCTTTCCATACCTTGTTCTTTCAGTTTATCAACTTGCTGAGGTATATTTGGTAAAACAAGTTCCATAAATCCACGTTCAACGATATAATCAATTTTATCATTAAGTTTTTCTGCAATTTCAGAAACTACTTCTTTATTATAAGGTAGTTTACTGCCATGTCCTACTATTAAAATTCCTGTTTTTTTAGAATCGTTATTCATAAAATTCCTCTATAATAAAGTAATTATTAAAAAGTTTCAATAAAATATTATTACTTTTTAAATTTTTATTAATACTATATATGTTAAAGAAACTAAATATATTTTACTATCTGATTAATATTAAAAAATAAATTTTGAATAACTAAAAATAAATATTTAAAATGACAATAAAATAATTATAAAAGTTAAATGAGTAGAATAAGGATGAAATATAATCAGATTGGTAAAACCAATTATAAAGTTAGTGAAATTGGATTTGGTGCAGAATGGATGGCTGAAAAAAATGATGATGAAGTTGAAAAACTAGTTCGTCATTGTGAAAAAGTTGGAGTAAATCTTTTAGACTGTTGGATGTCAGACCCAAAAGTAAGAAGCAGTTTGGGAAAAGCTATAAATAAAAATAGAGAACATTGGATAATACAGGGACATATAGGTTCAACCTGGCAAAAGGGACAATATGTTAGAACTCGCGAAATGGATAAGGTAATACCAGCATTTGAAGATTTGTTAAAGCGACTACAAACAGATTATATTGAATTTGGAATGATTCATTACGTTGATGAAGTTAATGAATACAAAGAAATTATGCAAAATGAATTCATTGATTATGTAAGACACTTAAAACAAGAAAATATTATTCATCACATAGGTATTAGTACACATAATCCGGAAGTAGCTTTATTAGCAGCAGATAATTCTGAAATTGAATTAATCATGATTAGTTTGAATCCCGCCTTTGATATGATGCCACCTGTAGTATTGGATGATTACTTTGAAAAAGATAAATATGCAGAAGATCTTGGTGGTATTCAACCTATTAGATCACAATTATATCAGAAATGTTTGGATACTGATACCTCCATTACAGTAATGAAAGGATTTGCAGGTGGAAGATTATTAAATAAGGATGATTCACCTTTTGATGTAGCATTAACTCCTATTCACTGTATTCATTATGCATTAACTAGACCATCAGCCAAATCAATATTGGTTGGAATTAATGATGTGGAAGAATTAAATGGTGTATTGAAATACGAAACAGCTTCAGAAGAAGAAAAAGACTACTCAAAAATATTAACAACTGCACCAAAACATTCCTTCTTGGGAAAATGTACATATTGTGGGCATTGTGCTCCATGTCCAATGGAAATTAATATCGCAATGGTTAACAAACTATATGATTTGGCAGAAATTCATGATGAGATCCCCTCAAGTATTCAAGAACATTATAATAATTTAGAATCACATGCATCAGATTGTTTTGGTTGTAAAAAATGTGAAACAAGATGTCCTTTTGGAGTTGAAATCATAGAAGTAATGAAAAAAGCTAATGCTTTATTTGGTAAATAACTCTATTTATTATTTTTTTTTAAAAATTATTTATTTAAATCTTTTTTTATTAAAAAGAAAATTTTATTATCTATTTTTTACATAAATAATACCATTCATATATCAAAAAATAAAATATAAATAATGTGAGTATATGACAGATGAACAAAGAAATGAAAAATGGAATAGTAATCTTAGTTTTTTACTTGCAATGATTGGTTCGGCTGTGGGTTTAGGTAATATATGGCGATTTCCATATGTAGCTTATACTAATGGTGGAGGAGCCTTTCTGATTCCTTATATATTATCTATTTTATTCTTGGGAATTCCATTATTGTTTATAGAATATGGATCTGGTTATAAATTTAGATCAGGAATAAGTAAAATAGCTCATAAGATTAATAGTAAATATGAATATTTAGGATGGTTTATTCAAGCATCACCATTCTTAATATTAACGTATTATGTTGTAGTAGTTGCATGGGACTTATTGTATGTTCCATTAAGTTTTGTAAAAGGATGGGGAGACAATCCAGAAGTTTTCTTTAATACTGTATTATTGGAGGGAACTACAGATCCGAGCGGTATTTTTCACATAGCAATCTATGTTTTAATAGCTCTGTTAATTGTATGGTTTATCGTATGGTATATATCTCATAAAAATTTAAATGATGGTGTAGGTAAAGCAAATAGAATTTTAACACCATTATTGTTTTTAATGATGATAATAATCGTAGGGTTTGCAGTTACTCTTCCTGGTGCTTCATTAGGAATAGCAACATTATTCACTCCTGATTGGAATGCAGTGTTAAATCCAAATATATGGGTAGCAGCATTTGGTCAAATTCTGTTCTCATTGAGTATAGGTATGACAATTACGTTGGCATATGCAAGTTATTTGCCTGATGAAACAAATATCCCTAGAAGTGCATTAACAGTAGCTATAGCTAACAGTAGTTTTGAAGTCTTTACTGCTACTGGGGTATTCAGTATTTTAGGATTTATGAGTACTTCAAACAATATACCTATAGGTGAATTGGTTTCACAAGGAACAGGTTTAGCATTTGTAGCATTCCCACAAATATTTAATGTAATGGGTACATTAGGATATATCATTGGACCATTATTCTTCTTATGTCTATTATTTGCAGGAATTACTTCAAATATTTCAATTATTGAACCGTTAGCTTTATCCATACAGGATAAATTTATCATTTCAAGAAGTAGAGCAGTGACTATGATATGTTCAGTAGCATTTGTAATTTCATTAATTTTTGCAACTTCATTTGGTGGAACATTGCTTGGTGTATTTGATACATTTGTAAATCAATTTGGTTTACTGTTAAACGTAGTAATTCAAACTGTATTGATAGCTGGAATTTATGGATTGGAAAAATTGTTACCTGGAATTAATAAGAATGCAACATTCCTTAAATTAGGTAAAAAGTGGATTATTCTTTGTACTTATATTATTCCAGTAATATCATTCATATTATGGATACAAGCAGTTTTAACTAATGTAATATTTGTTGACAATGTAACAATGATTATAGAATTGCTGTTATTAGCAATAATGTTTATAGTCCCATACTTAATTACACGCCATAAAGCTACTAGAGATGATTTTTAAATCATCATCTATTTTTTTTTAAAAATTTTTATAAAAATAGTAATATACCTATTTTAATGATTTAATATCTATAGGTTCTTTTTCAAATAATTCTAATTCTGTATCACTAACGGTATTTAAAATTAGTGTGTCAGCATCATACTGTTGAATCAATTTCTTATATTCTTCATCATCAGGTTTTTCATCTGCTTGATAATATTTATCGGTGACAACAACTTGATCTTTTATAATTGAAACATGATATTTATATAGCATTTTTTACACCCTATTTTTTATACAAATGTTTTTCCAATTCTCTTTTTATATCTTCTGGAATTTCTACTTTCTCTTGTTTATTGAAATCAAAATCAACTAAAACTGCACGACCAGTAGCTCTAAGTTTGCCTTTTTGCCAAGCTTCTTGATAAACAGTAAATGAAGTATTACCAATTATTTCAATGTAAGTCCTTATTTCAACTTCAAAACCGTAATATATCTGATTTAAATAATCAAATTCAGTATGTACCATTATTAAGTTCCATATGTGGGGATTTAATTCCATTGTTGGATTAAAAATTTTATAAACAGGATTTCTAGCTGTTTCAAACCATAATGGTAAAGATGTATTATTCACATGACCTAAAGAATCAGTATCCCTTGAACTAACATCTATAATACTTTTGAACATATTATTATTTATCTTATTTCTTTATATTATTTTTAATGAAAAAATTTTAGTGATTAAAACATAATATAAAATTAAGGATTGATTAAATAATGAAAAAAATAATTAAGAATTTACCAATCGCAAGCAGTGGACTGCTCTTGGCCATTTTTTCCTTAGCTAATTTATATGATTTAACATTTCCAAAGAGTTTAACTTTGTTAGTTGGCATTATACTTTTAAGCTTGTTGTTATCCAAAATTATATTTTATAGAAATATTGTAAAAGAAGAATTGGAACAATTGGTAGTGTTAAGTACTTCTGGAACCTTTTCCATGGCAACAATGTTATTTAGTACATTTTTAATCAATTTAAATTATTATTTTGCAATAACAGTATGGACTATTGGATTAATTTTGCATTCACTTTTGATTATAGTATTTTCATACAGGTACGTTTTTAAAAATTTCGAAATTGAAAATGTATATGCAAGCTATTGGGTGGTATATGTTGGAATAACAATGGCAAGTATAACCGGTTTATCCTTCAATATACAAAACTTTTCCAGGATATTTTTTATATTTGGATTTGTTATGATGCTTATAACATTGCCATTAGTTACCTACAGATATATCAGTTATCCTGTAATATTGGAGCAGAATAAACCTTTAAAATGTATTTATGCGGCACTAATAAACATATTGATTGTCGGTTATGTGAATAGTTTTACTTCTATCAATACCTATTTTCTGTTCTCATTATACATAATAGCTTCAATTTTCTACTTATACAGTTTATATAAGTTTATTACGTATAGAAAAATTCCTTTTTATCCTAGTTACAGTGCATTTACATTTCCATTTGTAATTAGTGCAATTGCTTCTACAAAGATATTTATCATAAGCAATTATAATCTATTATTGGGTAGTGTAGCTTTGATTGAAACTTATATTGCAACATTATTGGTAGCATATGTATTGATAAAATATGTTCAAAAATATGTTTTTTAAGAAACTAACATTATCTTCCTTCTTCTATTTTATTTATTAACTTCTCACATTTTTTTCCGGTACTTGTAATGTTCAATGAATAACTGATTTTTTTTATTGCCTCTAGTTTCATAACAACCTGATTAAGATAAGAATAGATATCACCGGAGTATATAATTATTTCATATTCTCTTAAAAATTCTCTGTTGATTTCATTGGGTGTCCATCCCTGAATTCTTCTATTAATTATATGTCTTGATATATTTTTTTTAAAACAGTCGCAGTAATGATTAAAGCAATCACATTCCATTAAATCCTTATTGATATTTATCAGTTTATTCTGAAATCTTTGACCTAAATAGTTTATATAGCCCCCTTCAACAATTATTTCCTTACTTCTATCTGAAAATATATTGGATCCAACATTATAATTGAAAATTGAGGATAATTTATTTAATATGGCATCACTAAAGTATGCATTATGAATTAATTCTAGAGTAATGACAATTTCAATAATGTCATCAAATATTTTACTTTTAATGGTTTCTGCTTCCATAACAGTAATAAAAGATTTTGATACGGCTTTTCCATATTCTGTTGCAAAGTAGGTACTGTTTACATTATCATATACAATCATATTCTTTTCAACAAGTAAAGAGATTGATTCATTAAATGTTATTGGAATCCACATATTGTCATATCTGTTTTTTAAATTATCCAAATCAACGTTAGGTATTGCACATATATCTGATAAGACTTGTTCATATACATCCATTTTATCATATAATACTTGTATGCTATCGACGTCGTTTTTTAATAGTTCTAATGCAATTTTATAGTCATTTCTATTAAAATTGTTTTCCACATTATCTGGTGAAACAACTATGGTGTATGCCTTTCCAATGTCATGATATGTAGGTCTACCCGCTCTTCCAACCATTTGATGAAATTCATTGTTTGTCAAATAGTCTATACCCATATGAATGGATTCGAATATTACCATCGAAGCAGGAAAATCTATACCATTTGCAAGTGCTGCAGTTGTTACAACGGTTGATATTTCCTGGTTGATAAATGATTCTTCTATTTCTATTTTTTTTGAATAGGTTAGTCCGGCATGATAATATTCTGCATTAACACCATTTTTCTTTAATTTGGATGCTAAAATTTGTGTTTTTCGTCTTGAATCTGTAAAAATAATTGTTTGACCGTGAAAACCTTTTGAAGAGGTCATTTCAAATTCTTTCTTACATAGATTAACAATTAAATTATTCTTTTCTTTATCATCTTCAGCACTGACAAAGTGCCTTTCTATTTTGACTGGTCTTTTGTTATATTCAACCAGTTTCATGGAAAATTCATGTGCAAGCAAATTTGCATTTTTTATAGTGGCCGATAGTCCTATTATCTGGGATTTAGGAAATATGGATGTTAATCTATTTATCAATCCATTTAATCTGTGACCTCTTTCTTCATTTTCCAGCATATGTATTTCATCTATAACTACAGTTCCCAAATCTTCCAAATCTTTATAATTCCCACTTCTCAATATAAAATCCAAACCCTCATATGTAGCAACAATTATATCAGCATCATTAATAGGTTTATCTTGAATATACAATTCATCTTCCGTTTTAATTCTATTATGACCTACTTTAATTGCTACGGATAATCCCAGTTTTTCATAATCTCTTTTAAAATCCCTATATTTTTGATTAGCCAATGCAACTAAAGGAGATAAATAAATCATTTTTTTATTATTCATTGCTTTTGGGATTCCGGCAAGTTCACCAATTAAGGTTTTCCCCGATGCTGTTTGGGATACGACCAATAGATTTTCACCATCTAAAAGTCCACTTTTTATTGATGAAATTTGTACAGGCAATAAGTTATCAATTCGTTTGGATAGGATATCCTTTAGTTCATCAGGTAAATCCAAATCATCTATTTTTATTTTTTCATATTCATTTTCCGTAACAGGTAATGTATCATATAGCGTTAAATTATCATTTACCAATGGATTGTAATCCTCTTCCATAATTTTTAATATGTCTTCAATATTTTGATACTTTTCCAACAAATAATCATATTTTCTTTGCATGAAAATAACGTATCCATATGTATATATCAGATAGTCAATTAACTCTTTTGCGCATAGTTTACAATAAGTTCTATCCTTGTATCTGAAACATCCATCATTATTTAATAATTTTATTTCATAATTTTTTTTACAGTTATAACATAACAATTTAGATGAATAATTTATTTTTTCCTGTTTTAAGAAGGTGGTGATTACGTTATTTTCATTAATTAGAATTATATCATCGTTTTTTAAAAGATTGATTGCTTCCCCGTCTGTCAAGGATATATTTTTAGAATAATATTCTATTGTGAATTCTTGAATTTTTTTGATATTATCCTTCTTACTTATTTTAAAAAATCCTTTGAATAATATTTTTTCATTATGTTTATTGTCTTTGTTAATTTTGAAGAATTTGATTAGATCATTTTTAGAATCAATGATTATCATGATATCACATTTTTTTTATATTATTGAAAAATATTATTCCCTACAAGTATTATTTATTATTTCAAAAGTATTACTTATAGTTTGTTCATTAATAATTATTATTATCGTTTTAACCTTTAAAATTTGTCAACTATTAAATAGAAGTAATATAAATATAATATAAGATAATTGGGGAAAATAGCTATGCGAAGACGAAAACGTAAACAAGAAAAATTACCTTTAACTGATGAAGATTTAGATATTTCCGATGAAATACTGGAAGATTTAAAACAAAGAATTGATAATCTAACAGGTACTGGTGATAAACAACTTATTGAAGAGGAAGATAAGATAATATTTACTACTAAAGATATGACTTTTGTAACACTAATAAAAGAAGAGGATTATATTAAAGTTGTTTGTGAATTGCCATATGATCGCATATTGGATATGTCTAGAAAGTGTGAAGTTCAACCTTATGCAACTGAAGACAGAGTTGATATAGTTACATATAAAGTAAAAACCAAATTTGATGTACAATATGCGGTAAGTATTGTACAGCAATCATTTATTTATAGAAGAAGATTAAAATTATAGAAGAAGAGGATAATAAAACTATTTTTTTTAAAAAAATAAGAAATGGAGTTATTTCCATTTTTTCATGTTTCTTGTTGATTTCCTTGTTAAATAGTAGTATAATGTGGTATGTTTTCCGTTAACTTCTATATATAATTCAGTAATGAATACGTAATCATAAGTAATTCCTTTACTGGTTGTTTCTTTAATTGCTGAAACTTCAGCATTTTCATCAGTTATTCCAGTAATATATCTGTTATACATGTCTAAAAATGCATTTTTGTCAGATTTACATATTTCATCGAATATTAATAATGAAAGCGGTGATTCATCTTCACTTTTACGTAAGTTTGGAAACTTCATATTAATAGCATTTAAAAATTGGCTTGATGGTCTTTCAGTCATATAGTCACCTAATACTCTATTTTTGTTTATCATAATTATGTCTATATTTAATTATGTATAACTTTACTAATATTTTTATTTATTCTTTTCATCATATTCTTTTTCTAGCAAAATTGTTACCGGTCCATTATTTAATAGACTAACATTCATATGAGCACCAAATTCTCCTTTTTCAACATGTATTTCTTCAGCACATTTTTTACAGAAATAATCAAAAAGTTCAGTTGCATCACTTGGAGATAAAGCTCTGTGGAAAGAGGGTCTATTCTTTTTAGTTGATGCATACAGCGTAAATTGTGGAACCAATAATAATTCACCATTTATATCCAAAACGGATTGATTCATTCTATCCTTTTCATCCTCGAATATACGTAATTTTAATAGTTTTTTTGATAAGAAATCGGCTTCTCGTTTAGAATCTTCAACTCCAAATCCTACAAGTACCATTAATCCTTTTTTAATTTCACCAACAATTTTATTATCTACTTCTACCTTTGCTTCAGAAACTCTTTGAACTAGTAATTTCATGTTAAATCCTCTTATATAAACTTTGTACATTTTTAGTAATAATATTTAATTAATGAAAACTAATAATTAAAACAGAATATGATATTTAATTGGAGATAAAATAATGAATTTGTCCTTTTTAAACGATCAGACAACGGCTGTAATCATGATAGTTCTTGGAATTATACATTGGCATTTCATATTATATCTACCAGTACCATTGGAGTGCTGACAGGTATAATATAATATTTTTAGGAATTATTGCTTTATTAAGCGGTTCATACTTTGCACCGTTTAGTATTATTGGATTAATTATAATAATATTTGGATTAATCACAGTATTAGCAGGTATGTTTGTACGAGATCCATCTGTTTTGGGAACAATTATTGGTATTTGGTTAATAATTTCTGGATTATTATCATTATTCAGTGATAAAGAAAATAGTTATATTGATATTAAAATATAACTAACAATGTTTTTTTTTTAAAAAAAAAGAAGGGAGTTTATTGTTGACTATTTTTCAGGCCAACCTTCTGTGATGATTTTATAATTCTTATCATCATGTTCTATTTGAATTTTATTAGTAAATACATCCACAATATCTCTATTTTTATTAAACACAAGGTATGTTAAACCATTTTCTGGATCAACATTGTATTTTGAATAATTTTTATATCCATTTGATTCTAACATATTGATAAAAGTTGTTGCTCTATCCTTATATATAAATGACTTTTTCTTTAAAATATTCTCTTGGGATGTATATTCAATTATAATTTCTTCACCAATTTCATTACTAAATTTATTTAATTCACGTTCTTTATAATATTTATTGTTAGTAACTTCATCTTTATCAAAATTATTGATAAGATTTTTAATTATATTCGTCACATCATCTAATTTACTAGAGATTTTATCAAATATTCTAATTATTGAAGAAGAACCTTTTTGGTAATAAGTTTGATTGTTCATATTTTTTTTATTTGAAATAGCATCAATTACATCCCATATTTTGGTTAAAACAAAGGATGGTCTTTTAATAGTTTTATCTTCAAATTTCAGCATTGTCAAAGCATCTAATATCATCAATATAAATAATGGAATACCTATTATTCCCATTGTAAATAAGTTTACAATCATGGATAAGAATGACCATTGAGTTACAAATGATAGAAATATTAGATATTTCATTGATTTGTTTATATCAATATTTTGCATATCATTTAAATTGAATCTCATTATTTATCTTTCCTGTCAGAAAATATTTTTTATATCTTTTTACATTTTTATTTAAAAGTATGTTCTTTTAGTATATAAAGGTTACTAAATTATTCAAAAAAAAATAATTATAATGTTGTTATTTCACAACCTTCTTTTTCAACAATCACAGTATGTTCTGTTTGAGCTACCATACCATCAGCCTTATCTTTCAGTACAGCATGAGGATATATTGCACCAGACATAATTAAAGGGCGCATAGCACGTATAAATTTTGCATCATCCATGCTGGTTTTAACATGTCTTTGAGCAAAAGGGAAATATCTGTTATGTTTAGAGATATTTTTTAATAAAACCTTAGCTTGAGGATTCCTGATTGGTTTATTATTAACAAATGAAAAAATGTAATATTGTGGAATATCGCTGGTAATACCTGCACCGCTAGTTGCAAATGGTTCAATAGCCACATGATCTCCCTCTTTTAGTTCATGTGTACTTCCATCAGGATAATTTGGAATAGAAAGACCTGCATGTAAATTATTTTGTTCTAGACTATGACCTGCTAAACTAACAATAGGTGTAAAACCATAGGAAGTAATAGTATCCTGAACTGTTTTACCTATATCATTTAACGTTACACCTTCTTTTACAATACTTAAAACATTTTCAAGAGCATTACTACTGGCTTCGATTAAATTGTATCTTTCTTCTAAATCTTCATCTGTAACAATAGGATTCCCATCATCTAATCTTCCAGGCATAGATAAAACATTTCCATTTTCATCTACAGGATCAATGTTATCCCCTTCAACAACAACAGTTACTGCAGTATCTGAAATATATCCATCAACTTCTGCACCTAAATCGATTTTAACTATATCACCATTACAAAAAACAGTATCATCATTCGGTGGTGAAGTATAATGTGCTGCGATTTGATTAATTGATATATTACATGGGAAAGATAAACCTACACCCGTTTTAGTTATTTCGGATTCAATCCATTCAATGAAATCAACAACTTTCATACCAGCAGTAATTTTTTTTGCTGCTTCTTTACGAACTTTTGAAGCAATTTTTCCAGCTTTTTCATAACTTTCTAACATATTATCACATTCATATTAAAAAAAAATTAAAATTATTAATTAGTTTTAATAATTTCTAAAATTTGTGGGTATTTATCGATTATATTGTTCATTTGTGTGTTGTTATAACCTTTCAATACATTTAAAGTACTTAAATTATGTTCATTGGTTAAATTTTTCTCTCTTGCAGGATTAACATAAATTAAAGATTCAATTCTTTCCTTAGGTGTTTTAATTTTTTTATGATTTAAAACTGCCATTGCCCATAACCAGATATCATCTGAATATCTGCATCTACTTGAAAATATATCACTATTCATGACATCTTTATAGAAGCAATTAGGTGGATATAAAACTCCTCCTGCACCTGTTGGTAAATTTAGGAATGAATAATCATCTTCTTTCTCATTTAACATCCAATTATTATAATCATCAATTTTACCTTTATCATTAAATTGTATTTTACGTACTCTGTGTGCAATTATATCATTTTCATTTCTTCTATGATCTTCATATAATAATTTTAACCAATCTGGTGGATAATATATGTCATCGTCAGCTGTTACTATGATGTCGTTAGGATAAGTTTCTAGAGCAGGAATAATTTTTTTGTAAGATTTTAAATCATCACAGAATCTTAATGATAAACCATTTTTTTGAAGTCTTAAAACTTCTTTAGGTAAATCTAATTCTTCATTAGGAAAATCATCTTTACTTAACCATAAAATAACTTTATCTGGTTTCACTTGTTGATTTAACAAAGAATAGAGGGTATAATGAACATCATACATTCTTTCAGGTATTGATGTTAAAGAAACAATTATTCTAGGTTTTCTTTTACTCTTTTTAACTCCCCTATCTGTAAATGAATTTAATTTTTCATCGATTTCGTATTTATTGATATGATCTATTTCTACAAAATTCTCATTTATTTTGATATTTCCTTCGTGGATACCTTCAGTTACAAAATAAACTAATGGATTTAACGTTGATTCTTCTATCTTTTTATTAGACTTTTTATATTGTAACGGGTTGAAGTCTTTACGAGGTCTTTTATTTTCTTCATATCCTTTATAAATAAAATGTAATAATGGGTCAATATCTAAGTTATAATTATATGATTTCTTATAGAATATTTCATCAAATAAGTTCATATCTTTAATCTTTTTGTACGCTAGTAAATTAACATAATTTCCATCTTTTAAATCATTAGAAATTTTATTTAATATTTCTATCTTGGTAATTTCTGAAGTGTTATCCAATGATTCAATTAATAGTTGTTGATTTTCTTTGATAGATTCTTGAACTTTTGTTAAGAAATCGTCTGATAGGGTTTCTTGGTTATTATTAGAAATTTCTTCAATAATTTTATTAGTTGTTTGATTATGAGCTTCTTTATTTTTTGAAGTTAAATTGTTTATTTGTTCTTTGTTATGATTAATTAATTCTTTAACTTCTTCAATCATAGTAGAATTAATATTTGAATCATTTTCTAATTTTTGATTATTTATTTCTTGTATAATCTTTGATGAATAAGTTTCATGATTTTGATTAATTAAATCTGAAACTTCTTTATAGTTGTTTTTGATTAACTCTTCAATATTAAGAAGTTTGTCATCAGAATCATTAAGTTGGGATATATTAGTATTTTGGGTATTTAATTCATCAACTATTTTCTGATTAGAATTATCCATGTAGTCCTTAAATTGATTAATGATATTTAATAATTCCTGATTATTTGTATTTATTAGTTTTTTCAAATCATCAATTTCTTCAGAAGATTTATCTTGAGATTTTTCTGTATTAACATTTGAAAGTTCATCAATTATCTTATTTGTGGAATCAGACAATTCATTTTTATTATTATCAAATAATGTGGATAATTCCTTAAGATTTTCTTCTGACTTATTATTTAATGTTTTAATATCATCATTTAAATCTTTATTAGAATCGACTATTTTTTGTAAGTATTTTTCATTAATTTCTTTTTCATAATTTAATTGGTTTTTTAAATTTTCTATAGTACTTAGATAGGATTGTTTTAAATTTTCAGTATATTTGGTATATTCTGATAAAAGAATTTTTAACTCATTTAATTCCTCAACGTTTCTTTTGTTAACTTCATTTGCTTTAGATAATTGAGTTTCCAATTCTTCGTACTGATTTTTATATAATTCATTATCATCAGATTCTGAATTTAAATCATTAAATTTATCTAACAAAGACATATTTTTCCCCTACTTTAATTGTAATATGGATATTTTAATTTAAGATAAAATATCTTTATTAATATATTATTATATAAGTTCTAATTTTAATATATTTAGAAATTTAAATTAAAAATTAGCTTAGATATTTAATAAACAAATTTTAAAATTAAAAAAAGAATTAAATGTTTATGCTAATTCATCTATGGTTTTAAAAAATTCATTATATTTTTCAAAAATTGCTTTTAAATCAGATACTTCTAAAACTTCTATTTTGATAATATCATAGCCATCTGATTTTTCTCTAGTAATATTTTGTTCATCTTCAGTAAATGTTTTATCTAGAATGTATTTGATTTCATTGTATTTGTCTTCTTTAATATTGTACATTCTATGATGTCTAAACACATCCATTGCATGTAATATTCCTTTATTATACATTCCAGTACAATGAGATATTGATATTTCAGTATCTAAATAAAAAGGGGCGTCTATTTTATCAGTTCTAAGTTCACAATTTATTTTACACATAATGTGATCATCTTGAACATTATTAATGATATATTTTAAGGTTTCAAATTGTTTTAAATTGACTTGATTAAATAATTCCATTATTACACCTATTATTAGATTGCACTTAATAGTATATAATAAGCTAAAGTCATTTTTTTGAAATTTATTAGAAGCGTATCGATAAAGAAAAAAAATAATTGATGTTATAGATCCTCCTAAAGGTAAGTCTATATTATAAGATATGTGTTATAGATCTTCCTAACTTTTAGATAAGTCTATATACATCATCCTTATTTAGATATATTAATGTTAATTTAATTGATATATAAATCAAATCCAAATGCTTTTGATAAGTAATATGGGGGGTATTGATAAGTAATATGTGGGTTAATTAGATTTAATCTAAGGGCGGTTGATAATAATAGGGGAAGGGGTATTAATTACTAATATTGTCTGTAAATCTTTAAATAATTTATAAATTATAATTATATATTACAATATTTTTGGGGGTATTGTTAAATGGTGGAAATAAGTGTAATTTGATTTGGTGTTATTTATGAATTTATTACAGATATCAAATAATGATTTAAGAAATGTTCTATAATTGTGGTATAAATGCTTATTCTAATCATTATTATTCCATCATATTAATTACTTTGAGGTATTATTATGGTGACAGTAGATTTAAATTCTGAGGATATTCAATTAATTGATAATTATAATTTAATCAAAAATACAACTAAAATAAAAAATAAAACTGGTGAAACCAAGAAATATACTTCTTATAATTGTAGTTTCCCTTACTTATTCATTGAACTATTGGACAACCCAAATTTAGTTTATTTCTATGAATATTCTGGAAAAACATATGTGACAAATGTTAAGCCATCTGATCTTTATTCCTTTAAAAAAGTATCATTGCATTGTAGAAAAAATTCTTCTCAAAAATCTTCTAAAGAGAATATTGATAAACCATGGGCTAAATTAGTTACCATTCCTAAATCTATTATGGGAGATGTAGGAAATTATGATAAATTAAATTATATATTACATTGTAATCAAAAAGATTATATCAATGGTAAACAGGGATTGTTGGAAGTTTACTTATCATAAATTTTATTTTATGCTTCCTTTTATTTTTTTTTCACTGAAATATTTTAAAAAAAGAAAAAAAGAAATAAGTTTTTATGTAATTTAACTTATGTTTTTATTTGAAACTTAAATCTCTTATTTTATGTTTTTTGATTTATTTCATTTAAGTTTCAAACCCATTTATTTAGGAGGCTAATAAATGTTTTTTTAAGGGTGATTATTTTAGTTTATATGTCTATATTATGGATAATAGTGTACAATATTTGTACACAATTATAATATTATGGTTTTTATATATAAAGTTTTCTAATTTGTACAATTTTTATACAAATATAATTAAAAAAAATTAAATGATAAAGTTAGTCTAATTTATAATGTACTTCATCATGGATTCCACTACTAGGTTCTACTTGGATAAGAATGTCTTTTATTTCAGGAAATTTGTTATATAATGTTCTTTTACAGCTTTTAGAAATTTGATTCGCTTGAGTAATTGAAATATTATCCTCTACTACTAAATGCATATCAACATGTACAGCAGATTTGGTTCCTCTAGTTCGGATATTATGGACATTTTTAACTCCATAAATGTGATCTATTTCATTTTTAATGTCATTACAGTTTAATATATTAATATCCAATAAAATATCCAAATTAGTCTTCATGATATTAAAACCGGTTCTAATAATTAATAATGAAATTCCTAATGATAAAAGAGGATCCAATATTGTTAAACCAGTTTGAATAAATACTAAACTTATTATAATGATAGCTGTTGCTAATGCATCACTTTTAATGTGTTCACTATCGGTTATTAACAAAGCACTGTTAAATTTTTCACCCATTTTTTTCTCATAACGTGATACTAGAATAGTTAATAGTAATGTAATAACTAATACAGCATATGTTGACGGACTAATTGAAGGAATAACATGGTTATAAAATCTTTCTATAGCTGCTGTGATTATTTCATAAGCAACTATAAATAATGTTGCCGAAATTAATAATGATGCAAAAGTTTCAACTTTTGTATGTCCATATCTATGTTCATTATCCGATGGTTTTCCTGAGATATATACTGCAACAATTCCAATGATATTTGTCAATGCGTCTAATAAGGAATCGTATCCATCGGCAGTAATACTCAATACTTGGGTATTATATCCATATAATACTTTTATTAATCCTAAAATTAAATTAGAAAATAATACTATCAATAAAACTCTTCTAACTTTATCATAATAGTCTTCCATAGAATCCCTTCTATTATTAAATTCTTTAAATAATATTATGATTTATTTCTTTATAAATATGATTTTTTTTAAGTTTAACTAAATTTAAAGAAAAAATATTAGTTAAAACTAAATTTAAAGAATTTTTATTAGTTGAGACTAAATTTAAATTTGAATTTTTAGTTAAGACTAAAAAAATAGATGAAATTTTTTTTAATTGAATTCGTGGAATAATTCATATTCTGATGTTAGGTATTTATCAATTTTATCAATAGCTATTTTATTATTTTCTAGAATTTCTTTTATTTCATCTAATGTTATTTCATCAATATGTATTCCCGCAGTTATTAAAATATTCAATTCAGTATATTTTTTTAATCTGTCTGCTATAGGTTGTATTAATTCAAATTCTTTATGGTCATTAACAGATAATATGTTGTAGACTCCACCGGAAACTAAACCAACACCACCTATGCGAATTTCTCCACCAGTAATGTTAATTTCTATATCTTCACCAATTTCTTTAATTTCATAATTAACTTTGCTTATATCCTGTCCTAAAGAAAATTTTAACATTTTTATACCTCATTTAACTCAGTAATTAATAACTTTAATACCTATAGTTTATTTAATGAGAGTATATATACCTATTTTCAATAAAAATGTATTTTAAACAATATAAATGAGTTTTATTTGATGTGTATCAGTTTTAGTTTAAAAAATTATCATTTTTTCAAGTACTTTTTAAAAAAATCAATCTAACTAATTTTATTTAAAAAAATTATATAACCTTTTTGATAATAGATAAAATATTAGATAAGAAAAAAAATTAAATGATATTAATTCATAACATTCAATATTTTAAATAAAATTTGGGGAGGTAACAATGTATAATAATCAAATGTTAAGATTGGAAAAATCATATACCCTTGAGAAATATGAAAAAACTATGACCACAGAAGAGTATTATAGTAAATATGTGAATTTTAATGAAACCTCAGAATCATGTAAAATATGTGAAATGTATGGTAATAACTGGTCATGTCCACCATTTGAAAATGATGTAACAAATTTCTGGAAAAAATATGAAAATATTCATTTGATACTCATGCAATTACACTATGATGATTTTATAACAAATAATACTCATTCAAAAGAGGATATTGATACAATTTTACATCTAACTTTATTTAACGAAAAAAAGAAATTACTTCAAGAAATACATAGAAAAATCAGTGAAGATGAAAATTTAACAGATACCATGATATTATCAACAGGTTATTGTAATATCTGTCCAATATGTACAAAAAAAGAAGGATTAATGTGTAGATATCCAAAAAATAAATTGTATAGTATTGAATCAATAGGGGCATTGGTTACTAAAACTACAGAGGACTTATTCAATACAGAAATTAAATGGATTGATATGGATGAAGGTAAGATTCCAGAATATTTGACATTATTAATGGGAATCTTATTTTAATATAAGTAACATTCTTTTGTATGGTTGTCTATTATACCTACAGCTTCTAAATATGAATAAATTGTTACGGATCCAACAAATTTCATTCCTCTTTTTTTCAGGTCTTGTGTAATAATATTTGAAGTATGTGATTTTGTTAAATAGTTTTCTTCACTATTTTTAATAATTTTGTTGTCGGTAAAATTCCAAATATATTTTGAAAAACTACCAAATTCTTTCTGAATTTCTTTAAAAACTTGGGCATTATTGATGGATGCTTTTATTTTTAGTTTATTTCTTATGATTGAATCATTTTTCATTAGTTCATCAACTTTATTTTCATCATATTTAATAATTTTTTCAATATCGAAATTATCATAGGCATTCCTGAAGGATTCTCTTTTTTTTAATATGGTTATCCATGATAATCCTGCTTGAAAACATTCTAAAATTAGCATTTCAAATAATATTTTATCATCATACACAGCTTTTCCCCATTCTTTATCATGATAATTTAGATATATTTCATCTTTTCCTTCAACCCACTTACATCGTCGTTTATTTTCCATACTATCACCAATTAAATAAATATATATTTACTTCAGATAATATATTAATTATGAGTATTTTCAAATATCTATGTCATCAAAGACCTGATAGATCTTTTTTTATTCATGGACATCAACTTCCGTTATGTGCTAGATGTACAGGTTTTGTTGTAGGTACTATAATTTTTTGTATATATTCCTATTTTGTTCCAATATTTTATTCATATAAATTGTTAATTTTATCTATAATATTTCAACTGCCATATATTATTGATGGAACAACCCAATTTTTTGAATTCAGAGAAAGTAATAATATTTTACGTTTTATTACAGGTTTTGTTGGAGCAATTGGATTAATTCTAATGGCCAGAATTTTTAAAATAATTTTGTTCCAATTGTTTTTATAAATGAATTAATAACCAATTCCAAACTATTTTTTAACAAGTTTTTATAATCAGGTAAGTAATTATTTAACTGTTAAGGAAGACATAATCTCTTTTTTGTTTACTTCAATTGGTAATTCATAGTAATTTAACCATTTTTCTAAATAATTATATTCATTTTGACAAATTTTATCATCACAGTAAACCATTTCAAGAATTCCTGTTAATATTTGATAATTAAGTTCTTCTCTAGAATATTTTTCTGATTTAGATACAGAAGTTATTAAAACTGTTAATCTATTCAAGTCTTTTTTTGTTATATCTTTTTTATTTATAAAAAATTCAAGTTTTTTAGTAATATTGGAAATTTCTACATATTTTTTATTTTTTGAATTATTTGAAATCCACTTTTTAATTAAATTTAAATGTTTGTCTGTTATTTCTTCCTTATACATTAGTTCTTGCAATAAACCATATAATTCATTTTTATTTGGTGTAATATAGTCATTAATCTCTTTTTTAGCATTAGTTTTCAGGTGGAACTTATGTGTATCCAGAATAGTCTGTTCTTTGAATTTTTCTAAATATTGGAATAAATAAAATGTAACTTCTGCATCTGCTAATGCATTATGAGCCTCATATGTAATATTTAAATCGCTCATTATAGAAGTTAAAGCATAACTATTTAATTTTAAATATTTTCTACTCAAATTTAAAGTACATATGTATTCAAATTGGGGAATATTTATTCCATATTTATATAATGAACGACTAATAACTGTTAAATCATATTTAATGTTATGACCTATTATTGGATTATTTAATAATAATTTTTCAATTTCTTTCCAATATTCATTGAATTTTGGCGCATCCTTTACCATATCTGGGGTAATACCTGTTAAACTTATTATTTCATCTTCAAAAAAATCTTCTGGATTAATTAATGAATAGATTGTATCCACAATTTTATTATCTCTGATAATTACAATACCTATTGCAGAAACTGAGCGAGTTAAGGTATTTGGACTTTCTATATCTAAAACAATATAATCGTTCATAAATTTACTCCTGGAATAATGCTATAAAATAGTATATATATTATTTATTCCATATTATTATTATATGTATTATTAATACTACTTTAAAGAGGTTTTAAAGATGACTGATACAATTGGCGATCGTTTAAAATCGTTACGAAAACAACATCATTTTACTCAAAAACAAATTGCTAAGTATTTGGATTTTCAACAAGGACAAATTGCAAAATTAGAAAATAATCAGAGAAAATTAAAAGTTTCTTCACTTGAAAAATTATGTGAGTTATACAATTGTGATGAAGACTATATCTTAGAGGGTATAGAAGATAATTACAATCATAAATTAGCATTTCGGTCCAATGTTAAAGATTTAAACTTGGATACAATTGCCGATATGAATAAAATTATTAAAAATGTTGAATTTTTATCTGATATCACAAAGGACATTGATGAGTGATTTTTATGGAACAAAATGATAATTATTTAGAAATATCTGAAAAAGCTAATATGTGTCGTAAATCATGGGGTATTGATGAATTTATACCTATAGATATTTTCAGAGTAGTATTGGAAAAAGTTGAAAATGTTACGATATGTTTTTTTAAAACAGAAGAAAATCTTAGTGGTTCATCAGTAAAAATCAAGGATCAAAATATCATATTTATCAATTCTAAACACTCATTAGGTAGACAAAGATTTACTTTAGC
Organism: Methanosphaera stadtmanae; assembly: GCA_015062805.1. Taxonomy (GTDB): domain Archaea; phylum Methanobacteriota; class Methanobacteria; order Methanobacteriales; family Methanobacteriaceae; genus Methanosphaera; species Methanosphaera stadtmanae_C. The sequence continues at coordinate 65,203 of SUTQ01000006.1, read as the reverse complement.
TCATGAAATATACCACTTAAAATATGATGATCAATTTGGTGTCTGTGATTTAGATCATGGTAATGATTTAATTGAAGAGAAAGCAGATAAATTTGCATCAGCTTTACTGATGAGTAATGGAGCTTTATTTAATTATGAAATGGAAAATAATATTAAAGAATGGAATTTAGATAAAGTTATTCAAGCAGAACAATACTTCCAAATCAGTCATAAAGCAATGTTAAGAAAACTTACAGATTTAGGTAGAATTTCTGAAGGAACTGCAGAAGAATATTTGCCTTCCATAAAATATAATGCTCAATTAAGAGGATATGATATTAAATTATATGAACCATATTCAGAAGATGATAATTTAATATTAGGAAATTATATTCATATGGTTAAAAAAGCTTATGATAATAAGCTAATTGGAAAAAGTAAAAAAGATGAATTATTAATTGACGGATTTTGTGAAAATCTTGTATATAATTACATAGAAACGGATGATTTAATTGCATGATAAACTATTAATTTATGAATTTGATTGTTTAAATTCTATATTTCTAATAGATAGAAAAATTTTGAAAAAAGTTTTTTCTAATATCATTATTCCTAGAATAGCCTATGATGAATTGAAAAATAGGATGGATTTAGAAATTCAGCGTACTATAAAAAGTTTAACAAGAAGTAAATTTGTTATATTAGAAGATTTTGAAATAAATAGTCCAGAATTTAAATTATATAGTTCTTTAAAAAAAGGTATTGAATGTAGATGTAGAGGTAAATGTGAATCCGCAGCAATAACTATTGCAAAATATAACAGTTTAACGATTCTTTCTAACCATCAATGGGATTATGTCGATGAGTTTGATTTAAATTATATTTCAATGAGTAATTTGTTAATCAACGCTTATAAAAATGAATTAATTAATATGAAAGAAGCAGAAATTATTTGGTCTGAAATAAGAACTAATAAGGATTCTATTAATTTTTTAGATTTTTATGAAAATCAATAGTAAAAAATTGTATTTATTTCTATGGCCTCAATAAGGAGTGTTAATATGAAAATTTGTCTATTTGGTGCTGGAAGTAAAAATATTGATAAGAAATTTCTAGATTTTGGTTATCAATTAGGTAAAATGATTGCATCCCATAAGCATACCCTCGTTTTTGGTGGAGGTAATGATGGTATGATGGGTTCTGTAGCACGTGGGTGTTATGAAAATAAAGGAAAAATTATTGGAATAATGCCGGAATGGATGGGCGAATTTGAGGAATTATTTGATAAGTGTGATGAGATAGTTTACACGAAAACTATGGATGAACGTAAACTAAAGTTTATAGATGTATCTGATTTGTTTATCATATCTCCTGGTGGAATTGGAACATTGGATGAATTTTTTGAAGTTTTAACATTAAAAAAGGTTAAATCTCATGAAAAACCTATCATTATCTTAAATATTGATCATTATTATGATAAGTTATTAAGCATGTTTAACGAGATGATTGAACTTGGTTTTGTTCCAGAAAAAGATAAGATGATGTTCATCGTTACTACAAATATTGAAGAAACAATCAAAATTATAACTAATTAATTTTCAACTGAGTAAACTTGTTAAAATGATGAAATATACATTTTACTCAATTTTCTTTTTTTTTAAATAACTTATTTAATTATGTTAAATTTTCTTTAAATAATTTAACTAGTTTAATATAAATTGTTAAATAAATTTAATAAATATAATTATTTTCAGTGTTTAATATGAATAAAAAGTTAGAACTTATTTCAAATTACGATTCTTCGTTGAAAGAAACAGATCCTGAATTAACATTAATATTAGATAATTTTTTATTAAAACAAGTGTTTGAAGAAAGTATTCTCAGTGATAAAGAACGTCTGATTGTAACATTAGCATGTCTTGTAAGTAATCAGTCATTGAATTTATATGAAAATGTTGTTAAAGTAGCACTTGATATAGGTGTTACACCAGTAGAAATTAAAGAAATACTTTATCAATCATTAGCTTATATTGGGCTATCAAAAACTTATGACTTTATTAAAAAGACTAATGAAATATTTAACGAATATAATATTAATTTGCCTTTAGAAAATCAAGCTACTATAAATTATGATGATAGATTAGAAGTAGGTTATGATATTCAAGTTAGAAATTTTGGTAAAGAGTTTATAGATAACAGTATTCAAAATTGTCCTGAAGGTCAGAAACATATATGGGATTTTATATCGTCCTACGCTTTTGGAGACTTTTATAGTAGAAACGGTTTGGAAGATAATCTTAGAGAGTTGATTTCATTTACTTTCATAATGTCCTTAAGGGGTTGTGAAAATCAGTTGAGAATACATACTAAGGGAAACTTGGAAATAGGGAATAGTAAAGAAAAATTAATAAGTGTTATTACGGTTTTAGTTCCATATCTTGGTTTTCCAAGAGTACATAATGCACTTGCTATTTTAAATGAGATTTGTGATTAAAAAAAAATTTTAAAAAAGAATTTATTATTAATTATAAATGGTAATATGTTTCTCCATTTTCTTCAGTTTTTTTGATTGTACCTTTAGCAACAAGTTGGTCCAATAATCCTTGTATTATAGCTGTAGGTACAGGAAGAGGACTTTTTTGAGCAACCAAATCGGTTATTTCTTTTGTTGATAATTTTCCATCACTTAATGCATCTGTAATAAAATTTGCATCAACCATTATAAACACTCCTATTTTTTTATAATAATTATTATATTTTTTTTATTTAAAAGTATTTTACATTATTTCTTTTTATATATTTATTAATACTTTTGTGTTATTTGTGTTGTTGTTTTTGTTATTATTTATTTGTTTTTTATTAACTGTTTAGAAAATTATTATAATCTTCTAATCTCATTAATTATTTAATATCCTTCTTAGATTTCCTATTCACATTTTTTTATATATTACTTTTTTTAATTTTAATCAAATAAATTTACATATTAATGTCTGTTCATATGTTAAATTGTTCTTATCATTATATTCATAAGAATTATTAATAAAAATAAAAATTAACTTAATAAAATTCAATAAAAAGTAAAATATTATCCGTATAAGTTAAATAAACTATTTATATGACTTTAATTAAAAAAAATTATAAGGAAATTAGATTATAAAATTTAATACAGTAGGTGAAATTTATGCATATTCCTGATGGTTTAATTGGAAGTAATCCATTTGCTGAAGTTATAGAACATGGACATGAACATGCCCATGGACATATTCATGAACTATTGGAAAATAGTCCGGTAGGTCAAGCAATTTTTGATCCAACATATCAATTAATATTTTTTGCAATAATTTCAATAATATTGTTAATCTTAATCTTTAACAAATATAGAAAAAATCATACAGAGAAAGATATCGTAACAATAGCATTATTTACTGTTGCGGTTGTCATAGTACAATTGATTGAAATACCTTTACCAGTTGCAGCATGTGCACACATTTCATTAATTGCAGTTTTAGCATTATATGATCTGGACATGTCTATGATTATATTTACATTTGTAACGATAATACAGGCATTCCTCGGAGAAGGAGGAATAAGTACACTTGGTTATAACTTATTTAATTTAGCAATCATTGCTCCATTAATAGCATATTATGTTTATAAATTGACAAATAAGATCAATAAAAATGTTGCTTTATTCCTTTCCGGATTTATCACTATAACTTTACTAGGGATATTGGTAAGTGTCGAGTATGCCTTGGCAGGTACATTTCCGTTATCTTATGGTTTAACAGTTATCACATCTGTTGAAGCAATAGTTGGTGTACTTGAAGGAATTGTTACAGTATTTGTTATGAATGCATTACACAAAGTTAAACCAGAATTAACTCCAGTTTTAAATGAATAATTCTTTATTTATAATTAGCTTCCAAAAAAAGTTGGAGGTTAATAATTTTTTTTATGATAATATTTAATAAGGGATTCCCTGATTATATTTATCAATCATGTTATTAGTTTTAAATAATGAATAAATCCATAAACCTAATGCGATTATCCATGGAACTAATAAAAGGAATCCTAAAATAAACATTAAAAGATAGAGTACTAATAAAACTATACCTTCTCCCCATTTACCTACATAAGCATAGCCTAATCCGACTACTAACATGTTTAAAATTAAACCAACAACTTTGCTTTTTTTATTTTGGGGAACGTTATTTTGAAACTGTTGGTATTGATTTTGATTATTGAACTGTTGATAATTTTGTTGAGGAATTTGCATTTCTTGATTATTATATGTTTGTATTTGTTCATTTTCAAATCTATGAACCTCTACGTTATTGTTTTGATATTCCAAACTATTGAAATTTTTATTAAAAGGAGTTCCGCATTGTATACAATTATTTGCATGGTCTTCATTTAGAGAATTGCAGTTTGTACATTGTTTCATTATATCACCATAATTATAAATTAACTTTTAAAAATCAGATATTGTTACTATTCAAAAATCTAATTTAAATAAATAATTAATAACTTAAATTAGCTATAATAGTTAGGAAAGTATCTAATTTTTTTATTTAGAGATAATAAATGGTTTTTAAAAGAAAATATTTAAAAAGTTGTTAAATCATTAATCATTGTATAGGGAAATTTGGATATTTTATTAAGTAAATGATATAAAATAATTAATAAGTAAAAATTTAAGTATTTTAGAAAATAAATAATAAAAACGAGTATTTAATATGAAAATAAGAATATTAACTAGTTATATTATTCTTATCTTGTATATTGGCGTATACGAGAATAATGATAACTAGAAATATCCTATAATTATGGTATACATTTTACAATGTACATTTATGTGTTTATTATTAACAATTAATAAACATAGCGATTTTTCTTATTTAAATATTATATGCTCTTGTATTGATTTAAAAAAGGTAATATTATGTTTACTATATTAAATAAGAATATAAGAGAAAATTTACATTTGTATATGATTTTAATCACTTTTGAATCTCAAATTAATAATTTAATATCTTTAGCGATTTTTCCTGTTGAAATTAAAAAATTACAGGTGGTATTATGATTCAGTTAATTATTAATGATAAAGATAATACTGTATATACTACTTGGATTTTGAAGATAAATAAGGATTCAAGGAAAATTAAAAATAAAAATGGGCAAGAAAAGATATATTATAGTTATTTTACAAGTTTTCCACAAGAATTATATGAATTTTTAGAAATTAAAGAGGATTATGTTTATTTAGTTAAAGAATACAATGAAGATTACGAGATAATTCTAACGGATACAGCTCCTACTTTACCTATAATTAGCATAAAATCTAAATTAATTACCCGAAGAAAAAATCATAATAAAAACAACAGGATACCAACTACTTCATTTACATTACCTAAGAAAATATTTAACAATATGGAAGAATATAAAGAAGTTAAATTCACACTTCATCCCAGACTAAAAGATAAGTATAGAAACAAATTGGGCATAATATCCATTAAATTAATCAAATAATTATATTTTTACAAACTTTTTTCTAAATTGATTAATAAATATATTATTAATTAAGGGGCTTAAAAAATGAATTGGAAAAGTTTGTTTGATGAGGATAGATTAGACAGGGGATTTAAATATTATCTTGAAAACAGAGTATATGACGTAATTTTAACTGAGAATTCTATAACCAGTAAAGTGGAAGGTTCCCGATCTAAGATATATGATGTCAAAATTAATTTTCAAGATGATAAAATAGATTCTTTATATTGTACTTGTCCTTATTCATATGCTGATTTTAATTGTAAACATATGGTTGCAACCCTTTATAAAATGGATGAAATAAACAATAACACGGTTTCTAATATCATTGATAAAGATGACGATTCTATTTTTACACAATTGATAGATACTGTTGATGAAACTCAATTACGTAGATTTATCTATGAGAAGTTTAAATATGATAATAATTTCAAGGAAGAATTTATAAATAGATTTCAAAATGAATTTACTCCAGAAGATTTTGACAATTATGAAAACATGCTAGAAAATATATTCAATATTGATGTAATAGAATTATATAATGAAAATGGATTTTTCCAAGAAACACCATTTCAAAAATACTTAGAAAGCTTTTTAAATGATAAAATAAGTTTATTGTTTAAAAACAAAGAATATTCATATGTTGTTCAATTATTGTATATAATCTATGAAAATATTTCTCAGAAAGTAGACGTAACTCAATATATTGAAGTAGAGGATATATTAAAAGAATGTAATTACTATATGGAAAAAATTATTGATGTTCAAGATTCTATTGAAAATGAAGAAATTTTTAATTATTTGATTAATGAAATACGCTATGATTACAATTCAAAAACCACCAAATATTTAATTAAAATATGTTTAGATAAATTCAATTCTAAATCCCTTCTAAAACAATTGGATAAAACTATTAATGAAGTAATTAATGAACATGAAGAAGTATCTGTAAATATTTTATTGGCAAAATATGATTTGATGAAACTACTTGATTATCCTTTAACAGATCAACACAATTTCTTAGAAAATAATAAATCTCAGGAAGAAATCATGAGAATCTTAATCGATTCAGAAATAAAAAATAAAAACTTTGAAAAAGCTATTGATTATTTAAACCAAAATAAATGTATCCATGGAGAAACTTATTCATTAGAGGATACGATTTTACTTTATTCTTTATATAAATCTATTAATAATAAAGAAGATGCTATCAATGAGTTAAAAACAATCATTTATAATTTTAATATTAAGGATATGGATTTTATAAAAGAATTAAAAGAATTAATGGAAAATGAATGGGTTCTTGAAAAAGAATCCTTAATTGATTTTTATAATGAAAATTATTCATTTGATTTTTTAAATGAAATTTATGTAGAAGAAGAAGATTATGATAGTTTATATTTAAATATAATTAACAATTGCCAAATAACTCTTTTAGAAAAGTATAGGGAATATTATGAAGAAAAGCATAACGATGATATTTTGAAATTTTATAATGATATTGTATTAAATGAAGCAAAGACCTCAAAGAATATCTCAGGTTATACTTTAATTATAAATTATCTTGAAATCATGCTGACATACAAAAATAGTACAAAAATAGTCAATAATTTAATTTCAGTTTTGAGAAATAAGTATAATCAAAGAAAGGTATTTATGGAAAAATTAGAAGAATTTGAGATTATAAATTCGTTAAAATAATTTAAATAGGTTGAGTATCGAATAATAGTTCGGGTAGAAATATTACAGTTACTCCAACAACAACACTCAACAATACATATAAAAATGCTATTTCAATATTGCCATTTCTAATTAAATCTCCGGTTTCTAAGGCAAATGTTGAAAAAGTTGTAAATCCGCCACAGACACCTACTTTTAGGAATAAGATAATGTTTTTTAGGGTTGTCGGATTAATGTTATATAAATTATTGTTGGTTATATAAAATGCAATGAAGGATATTAATATTGCACCCAATATATTAATGATAAATGTATTTATAGGAAATGTGGTTGATTCTTTAATTGGTAGAAATCCTAGGAGATATCGTAAAACACTACCTATAAATCCTCCTAATCCTACAGATAGGCATTCGTAGAACATTTTTTTATCTCCAATATTCTATTTTTTTTAATTTTGAAGAAAAATAGTAAATTATTCAGTTAAATACTGAATAATATCATTAATAGTTACGATAGGCATATCATGTTCTTTTGAAAATTTAATGATTTCAGGCATTCTTGCCATTGTACCATCAGGGTTTGTTATTTCACATAAAACTCCCATAGGTTTAAGTCCTGCCAGTTTCATTAATTCAATATTTGCTTCTGTATGACCATCTCTTTCCAGTACTCCACCATTTTTAGCTCTTAATGGGAATACGTGTCCTGGATGATTTAAGTCTTCAGGTTTTGCACCATCATTTGATGCTGCCCTAACTGTTGTTACTCTATCTGCAGCAGATACTCCTGTAGTAACACCTTCTGCAGCTTCAATGGTTATGGTAAAACCGGTTCCATAGGTACTGGTATTGTTTTCAACCATTAATGGTAATTCTAGTTCATCTGCTTTATCTTCAGTCATACATAAACAGACTATTCCACTACCTTCTCTTATTAATAATGCCATTTGTTCTTCTGTAACGTGTTGAGCTGAAAAAAACATATCTCCTTCATTTTCACGGGATTCATCATCAGTTACTATTACACCTTTTTTATTCTTTATTGCTTCAACTGCTGTCTCGACACGTTCAATGTAATTTCCTGTTAACATTTCTTCATGATTCATATATTATTACCTCTTGTATATTTAATAAATGAAACAGGGCTATAAAAATAAGATTGATATAATTAAATATTCTCTCTCTTCCGGACTTTACCGTCGGTTTTGGATTTTCACCAAATCAACTTTTTCAAGCTCGTGGACTTATAATTTTACCACCGGTGAGGAATTACACCTCGCCCTGAGAATTAATTAAATGTTTGTAAAAACTTGTATAAATAGTATTATTATTTAAATGAAGCTAAAATTTTAATTTAATTAAAGTTATTAATAATAATATTTTTATAGTATTTAATTGCTAAAAAAAAGAATAGTTAATGATTATATTTTTATTATTTCATTATTTTCATATAATCCAACTATATTCCTTGTATTTAATTCTTTACAGATTTCAATATCATCATTTAATCCTAATTTTCTTAATCTTTTAGAAGCCATACTATTATCAATAAGATCTTTTGCCCGATTTTCATCTTCAGCTAAAATCATTGCTGCCAAAGATGATTCGTCCATTTCTAATTCAATATTTTTTTCATGGGCAACATTTACTATTTCATTTATTATCAATCCAGCTCCAACACAATCTTCGATGTTGAAAGTTTGGTGACGACCAGCCATTATTAATTCAATTTCATTATCAGCAATTTCTAGTGCTTTTATAGCTAATGCTTTTGCATTTAAACTTGCACCTATAAGTACCTTGATATTATCATTTCTTTTTTTTATATTTTCTAGCACTTTAGTACCATTTGTTGTGTTAATTACAAAAGTATCTCCAGAATATTCCTGAATTTTTTCCGGTGAATTAGTAATATCATATCCTTCAATAGTTTTTAAATCTTTTTCACCAGCCAGTATTGCGTTAGGATACATTTTTTTTATTTTAAATGCCTTTTCATTATTATTGACAGGAATAACTTTGTTGAAATTATTCAATGCAACAATTATAGTAGTACTGGCCCTCAGTAAATCGATAACTATTGTCAAATCGTCAGTTGTTGAGTTAAATAATGAAGTTTTAATTTTCATATAATCTCCTAAAAAAAGTTAAAGTATAAATATTATCATTTTTGACTTAATTCCTTTTCTAATTTACTATATAACGAATTTTTTTCTATTTCTTTTTCTCTTTCAGCTTCTAGTTCCGGAGGAAGTATTAAATCCATCATACAATTTGGACATTTCAAGTTTGCAGATGCAGGATCGTATCCACAATCACATGTTTCTGCTTCAGTATGATCAAATTCATGTCCACATATATCACATTTAATTAACATTTTAACACCTATTTAATTATTATTTATTAGAAACGAGTTTTTTATTTAGTTTTATTCAATAATCTATTAATTAAACTTTTTAATTTTTAGAAACTATTAGTTTTAGATAATCATTTAAATACTTTTTTAATATCTAAGATAGGAGTATTATCTAACATATCCACACCATTAAAAATAATTACATTATTATTTATTTCTTTGATAATTATGTTTGAAACACCTATAGGATTTGGTCTGCAAGGAGCACGTGTAGAAAATAATGCAGTTAAAGGTCCAACTCCTTTTAATGGTACAGTTTGTTCATATTCTTTACATTTGTGGAAATAAAAAATAAGTAAGTATTCCTCGTTTTCTTTCATATCTGCCATACTTTCCAGGTATTTTTCATCAATAACTAATTGTCCTTCATATTTCATAGCATCAGTTACAGCTTTTGGTACATCTTCTATTCTTTTAAAAGGGCTTTTGATGTATCCAATTTGGGTAAAACTTATATCATTCATATAAATCATTCTTTTCTAAAATTTCTTTCGTTTGTCTTAATAAAATTGAATAAACAATATGTATGTTATTGAATAATTTAATATCATTTAAATCAACTAGTCCTTCATATATGTTATTAAGTTCATCATATATGTTTTTTAAATCTTTTTGATTGATGTTATCCTGAGTATTTTCTAAATAATTTTCAATTTCACTAATAGAATCAACAATTTCACCAGCAATATTTCCATCAATTGATAAGTTTTCTTCATGACAATAATCAAGAAAAGTATCACAGTATTTAATCATGAATTTAATATTTTCTGTAATTTCTAAATTATCTAAGTTATTTTCCATTTTAATCACATGATAAAAAAATTAGGATATTTTTATTATTAGTATATTATTAATTATACTTAATTATTTAAGAATTCTTTCATAAAAGTTATAAATTAAGTTTTTATATTTTTCAAATATCATATGCTTATAAAGATGTTATCTAAATACTGAATACTTATATAGAATGATTTTGTAGTCAGAAATATGATGAAATCATGGATTTATTAATATTCAAGGAATAGAAAAATTAGTTATCTTAGGTATTGTTGTGTTAAATTAAAATATAAAAAAAGATTTGTAAAAAAATAATTGTTTCACAAGTAAATAAATAGGAAAACAAGTTGAATAAACGCATTCTACTTATTTCTAGAAAATATTTTTAATTGTTTCAACTAATTTTCCAATAAATGAGTCATTTGAAGTTGATTTAGCTGAATCATCAACGATATTTTTTGCTTGATTAGTTTTTGTTTTAACTTCTTCATTGACAGTTTCTTCTACTTTTGTTACTTCTTCATCAACTTGAGTGACTACTTCATCTTTTGTTTCGTTAACTTTACTTTCAACATCACTACCTTGAATGAAACCTTCTTCTCGTAATGCCTGGGTAAATGATGGTTCTGGACTCATATTTTACACCTCTAATAATCAAAAAAATATGCTTTTATATATAATTAAATATATTGTAAAACTATATATTAAGTGTTACTGATATTTTTAGTAAAAATTAATCTATTTTTAAACAATTTTAAATATAATTCATTATTTTTTAAATTCTGTAATCATTATTAAAAATTAATTGAATAAAAATCCTTAATGATTAATTATTATAAATTAATATTTAATTATTATAAATATTTTTCATTAAATTCGTTGAATATATTTAAAAGAGGTTTGTCTAATTTATCTAAACAATTAGAAAAAATCACTTCCGGAACATCATAATAAGCAGAAGCAATACTGCCACTTATTGCTGACTGAGTATCTGCATCTCCACCAAGACTAATAGCATTTCTAATGGTATCTTCATAATCATTAGACTCTAAAAAACATATAATAGATTCAGGAACTGATTTTTGACAAGATACTTCAAATGAATACTCTGGGCGAATTTCATCTAATTTACGTGATAAATTATATTTAAAATTCGTTTCAACATATTTTTTGATATAATCCTTATCTTTTCCCTCTCTTGCCAGATATATAGAACCTGCAATAGCAACCGCTCCTTTTATTCCTTCAGGATGGTTGTGTGTAACTTCGGCCGAAATTTTAGCTAGTGTTTCAACTTCATTCAATGAATTTCCTACCCATGCAACGGGGCTTACTCTCATTGCAGAACCATTGCCCCAACTATTATAAGGTTGTGTCTCATCAGAATTTATCCATGATTTAAATCTATGACCATAACCCGCTCTATTATATTTACTACATATCAATTTAATTTCATTAATTAATACTTTTTTAGAAAAGGATTGATCTTTAATTAACCATGATGCAAGACATAATGTTAAGACTGTGTCATCAGTAAATGTTGAATGTTTAGGTATCAAATCGAAGTTTTTACTTTTTATAGAATTAAATTCTCTAGTGGAACCTATTATATCTCCACATATTGCACCAACAATACCTTTCATTTAAATCACTAATGATATTTTGTTTTATTAAATATTAAATTCTATTAAAAAAAATTAAAAGAAATTATTCTTTTAATAAATATTTTAAATAACTTGCTTCATAAATATCTTGTTCTATTTCACGATTGACATCTTCAATATCATCATATTCCAAAGATTTAATTAAATAAAACAAGGAAATATCTTCTTTGTCTTTTAAATATTCTATTTGAATTGAACTATTTGCATCATTAAATATATTGATGATATCCTTATTTATGAACAAATCTTTTATATGGGGATATTTGGCTGTGATATCTAATGATATAGGTTTAGTTCCTTTTTTGTGTTCTGTATTTTTTAACCAATTATTTATCTCTATGATGAATAATTTAGTAAACAATAATATATAGTTTAAATCATCTCGTTTAGATTTTTCTAATTTATGATGAATAACATCATGATATTTATAATAATTATTGTTTTCTATTGAGATTTTTTCCATAAATTCAATAAATGAATTATAAAATTCTTTAATGTCTCCTGTGTATTGTTTTTTAAAATTAGCAACTTCATAAAAATTAAAATCACTTAAGTTTTCAGTATAATATTCATATCTTTTATGTTCTTCTAGAAATTTAAAACCTTTTTTTGTCAAAGTATATTTTTTACCAAATATATCTATTGGGGATAATTCAGATTCAATTCTCATAATTAAATCTTCTCGTTGGCCATTAGTATTTAAATTGTTCTTATTTAATATGTCTCTTAATTCCTCATCAGAAAAAAAGATTTCCATAACTTCATAATATAACTGGTAGTTATTCTGTGATTTAATTAGTTTATGTTGCTTTGCATAATTATATGTACTGCCTTGTCTAATCTTGTTTAAAGTGTCATAGTCAATTACATCAAAATAAACAAACTCTTTAATATCATTTAGTAATTGGTATGTTGCAATCTTGCATTGACTTTCATAAACTTCTTTTTTATTATACTCTATGTAATTTATTTCTTCTAAAAAAATATCGTTTAGTTTGTTTTGTGTAATATCAATTTCTTCTTTTAATATACATTCTGATTTTAAATAATTAGATATGAAGTTTTTTCCTATAATCTGGGGTAAGTTATCTTCAAAATGATTATTGCGTTGAATATTATAACCACATTCTGCACAAACATCTAAAAAGTTATTATTTATTGTTGAACAGTATGGGCATTCTTCTTCAATATCGTTTCCTAATTCAATGGATTTATTAACTCGAATATCTTTCTGGTAAAAATGTTTAATTAGATACATGGTTCTTAAAATAATTGATTTGGGAATGATTTCATTATCTTTTAATGCATTTATGATGTGTTGTCTAATATAAAAACCATCTTCTCTCGTTAAATCGTATTGATGTAATGTTTCTATGAAAAAAGGTGTTAAGATTTCTTCACTTCCCAATATATCATTTACATTTAAATTTTTATCTATTTTCTTTTCTGTTTGAATAGATAAATTATGTATTTCATTGTCAATATTCAGAAACCTTTGAAATAATACTTCAAGGTAAGTTGTATCAACATTTTTTAATTTTAAATAGTAATCATCTACACTGGAATCCGTTCTTCTAGCTTTTTCGATATAAGGAGGATTTTCGTTAAATTCGAGTATATTGTCCATATCAAAAAATATGCATGAATTAATGTTTAAATCATAGAAATTAGATTTGATTAACTCTTTTTGATTTTCTTTTTCAAAATAGTTATAATACTCCTCAATGTTTTTATTTATATACCTATTTGCAAAATTTACATAGAAATCTAATATACTGATAACTAAATTGTTATCTAATTTTTTAGCAAATTCATATTTTACCAGTAAATCAATTATTGTTTTATTGGGATTTCTTATTGTGATATTAAGATTTGGTTGTGAAAGTAGATTTAATAATGTTTGATAAAACAATCCTTTCTTTCTATGTTCTGGAAGAATATAAACTTCATTAATACATAAAGTATGGTTGAATGATTCTAAATTTATAAATGATATTATACCTACTACTTTCTCATTATCCAATATTTCTTGTATAATTTCAAAATCATCATATTCAATTTTATAATTCTCATTTTGCATTGATTTAAATATGTATTGGTATGATTCTTTGAGTATATTTGTTGTAGAATGAGTTTTACAATCTTTAGTGGAGATTAATTTAAAATCATTATTATATCTTTTTTTGTAGTTGTAGTTCATAAGATCTTTGATAAACCTCTATCATTTTTTTTTTTCAGAAAATATTTAACATTACTATAATAAATATTGTTTAATATTACTGATGATTATTTCTATTTTTTACATAATATTTAAATATTTTCTACTTTTTATATATTTATTTTATTAAATATATATTAAAATGAAAATTATGGAAAATATTTTTAAATAATTAACTAAAAATTTATTATTCCTATTATCCTTCTTAAATTAGGAATATATTTATATTCAATAATTGATATTATGATATAGAAAATAAGAATTAGATGAAAAGTGACAAATATGTTAATTAAAGATCAATTAGGAAAATTTAATGATTTAATAGATTCTTTAATAAAAGGGTTTACTAAATATAATTTAGATGAACATACTTTAATTTTTTTAGCTAAAAAAACTAAAAGATTCATGTCATTTACACATATGGCTATTTTAAATATATTGTTTAGAATATTAGGAACATTCGTTGGAGCTAAAGATCTTTTTGATAAGTACATTATTGATACAAATGAAATAATGGATAATATATTTAAACAGATGGAAAATTCACTTAATGACATCTTAACTCAAAAAGTTGGAATAAATGATCAAGAAGAAATTGACGGTATTGTTTTAAATCTAAAATTTATGAAAAAAATTATTACAAATTTGGGTGAAATGGCAATTTCCGTATTGAAATTCCAAAGTAATACCATTAATGAAGATGAATTCCGAGATGAATATAGAAAGTTCAAGGATAAATTTGATAAAGATAAACAGACATTCGAAGATGATATTAAGAAGGATTTATCATAATTACCTTATTTTATTTTTTATAGTTTTTAAGTAATTAATATATTATTATTCGTTTAAAATTAATTACATTGAAAACTGTTTATTTTTTTTTAATAATATTTAAATACTACTTGTAATAAAGTAATATATAATTATCATGATTAATTATGATAAATTATTGAGGTGAAATTATGGGAAAACTAGATGGAAAAATAGCAATTACGACAGGTGCAACTTCAGGAATGGGTAGAGCAACAGCAAAATTATTTGCAGCAGAAGGAGCTAAAGTTGTTGTAACGGGAAGAAACGAAGAAAGAGCTAAAGAAGTAGTAGAAGATATTAAAGCTGCTGGAAATGAGGCAATATATGTAATTGCAGATATGACAAATATGGATGATGTTAAAAAAATATTTGACGTAACTATGGAAACATATGGAACAGTTGATATTCTATTTAACAATGCAGGAATGTTAAGCATGTCTCCTTTAATGGATTTATCTACAGAAGAATGGAAAACAGTAGTAGATGTTAATGTTACTTCAAGTTTAGTTTTAACACAATTAGTTGCACCAGTTATGAAAGAAAAAGGAAAAGGTGTTATTGTAAACACTTGTTCAGTTGCATCATTTGGAGCTCATCATGGTTTTGCAGCATATGTAGATAGTAAACATGCTATGGCTGGATTAACCAAATCAACAGCATGGGAATTAGGACCAGAAATCAGATGTAATGGTATAGCACCTGGATTAATACACACTGCAATGGTAGATAGTATTGGTGGACCTGCTGCATTACAACAAATGATTGATCAATGCCCAGTTAAAAGATGTGGAGAACCAGAAGATATTGCTACCGTAGCTTTATTCTTAGCAAGTGATGATTCTGCATTCATTGATGGTCAAGTTATTAAAGTTGACGGTGGATTTGAAATATAATTCAATAAACTAACCCTCTTTTTCAAATCTTTTTTTTTACAAAAAAATTTATACATATTAATTCTAAAATATTATTAAAATGTTTTAGGAAGATTAAGATGAAATTGAAGATTTTTTTTATCATCTTTGTAATTTTAATATCAGTTATTATAATATCAAATTCATTAGCTTTAGATATTAATAATAACAAAAATAATTTTTCAGAAATTCTCGAAGATAATATAAATATTGTAAAATCTTTTGTTGGATTTAAAGATGAAAATGAACCATTTGACAGATATGAAGTAGTAACTGCTAATGTTTCTGGTTATAATGAATTAAAAAATGTAATTACTAATTACACTAAAAGTTTAGAAAATAAATCCTATGTCATCAATTTAAATGATGGCGATTATAATATTACTGATACTTTTAGATGTGGTGATTCTCGTACAGACTCACAGTTTACGATAAATGGAAATGGACATATACTTGATGGTCAGAATAAACACCAGTTTATGGAATTACATGCAAATTTGAAATTGAAAGATTTAACTATTCAAAATACTATTCCGGGTGAATCTAATTCATCAGGTGCCATAACAATGGAATCAGTCTCTGATTTATATATTGAAAATTGTCAATTCATAAATAATAAAGGAAAAATTAAAGGTAGTGCTATAACCAATAGGGGTTCAGCTTATATTACTAAATCTACATTTAAAAATAATACTGTTGAAGAAACAGGTGGTGCAATTTGGAGTATTGGTGAATATGGTGGTTCGTTAAATATTAATAATTGCATTTTTGAAGAAAATGAAGCGAATCTTAATAAAAATAATGATAGAACTGCAATAATTTATATGGTATCATATGGTAACAACACTATTGAAAACAATAAATTTATTAAAAATAAAGGACGATGTATTCATTCATTTAATAAAACTAACACCAAAATTATAGATAATCTCTTTTCAGAAAATTCTATGATAGAAAATGACGTAATCAGGGGAGGAATAATTGATAATTATGAATCAGATATGATAATAAAAAATAATGAATTTAATAATGATAATACTACTGGTGAATTAAGAGGTGGAATATTGTATCATGAAATCGGAAATTTGGAATTTACTGATAATATTATAAATGACTATAATATTAATTATGATCCAACATCAACTTCTTCCTGTAGTAAAGGTGGTGTAATATTTAATAGAAATGCAACAATGAATATCAAAAACAATATCTTTAACAATGTTTTGATTGGTAATTATTCTAGAGGTGGAGTAATATATAATAACAATGGTGAAATAACAATTACAGATAATCAATTTAAAAATATGGTTGAAGGTGAAAAAATTCGAGGATTGACAATATTTAATGATGTAAACGGAATAGTTAATATTGGAAATAATACATTTGAATCAAAAAATAAAGGAAGTTTTGAAGCTCAAAATGAGGATAAATACATTTTCAACTCCAAAGTCCCAAATGAAGAAGGTTCTGGTACAATTGGATTAACCAATTATATTTCTTAACCTTCTTCTTCCACAAAATTATTTATAAAAGAAAAGGGGAGAATCAATGTTTTATTTTATTTTTCATAAAACAATGATTAAGGTATTAAATAATGTTATATATGCAATAAAGAAATATTTTCTTTATATGAGCAATATCATTTTTGAAGTAATTATTTAACTTATTGGAAAATAATTTTTGTTCAATGTAAACAAGAAAATTTACAATGTATATCAAAAAGTTGAGAAAACTATCTTATTTATTATGTTAGAAATTCTTTAGAATTTTAAATAATTCTTTCTAAGACTTCTTAAATTTAATCATTAATTTTTATTTGAATAATCCATAAATAATTAACCAATAGCAGCAATTTCATAGTTAATAAAAAACATCAAAATTCTATTATGATTCATCAATTTTTATTTTTTTTATAATTACAATAGTATTTATAATCAATAGAGCCATAAATTTAATTAAATTGATGATAATATTCTTTTTTAGTTTTATTATGGAAAATCAATACATTTCTACAACTTTAATTATAATCTCCGTTTGTTAAATTATGATATTTATGAAAAAAATGAAAACTAAATATCATAATAGATATTATAATTTTTAATATATTTAAATATTATTTATAATTTATAAAAAATAATATATCAATTCGTAATAAATTAAACTATTTTACTTTTTTTATTATGTAAATTATTGCAATAATAAAAGTATTTTTAAAGGTTATGAGTTTATATTCTAGGTAATTAAAAAATAACAAATATATAAAAAGTAAATTGGTAATAAATATATTACCAATTTTTAAACTATTTATTTAAAATATTTACATTTGTAATATTAATATCCCCATAGAACTCAGGGAATAAAGTTAAGTTATGTACAGATTCATTAAATGATGGATTATTATTTAGTAAATTAATAATATTTTCCTTAATTGGCTTAATTTTTGCAGTAACATTATTAATTTCATTATCCATATTTTTTGCTATACTTAACATTTGATTATAATCATTTTTTTCTACTGCTACTTTAAGTTCATTCATTTTACTATTTATTACATCAGTACCTTCTTTTTCTAACTGTATTCTTTCAATTTGATAATTGATATAATCCTCTTTGGTTTTATTACCATTTGTATACTGAAGAGTTTCGTTTAATTTAGCAATTTCTTGATCAATTTCGGGAGAAATTTCATTTTGATATTTTTTATTAAATGCATCAGTAAAAGCAGTAAAATTTGATGAATTTATATTATTAAATTCACTAATAGAATTATTTATTTCCTTTTCCATTGCACTAGCATTTTGTAATCCTGTTGAATATGCTATATTATTTTGTTCTTGTTGATATGGAACATATGCAAATTGATAAGCTCCCGCAATCAAGATTGCTAGAATTACAATTATAATCCCTAAAATTTTTTTGTTCATATTATCACCATTTTTATAAAATATTAATAATTAATATTAAATTATTAATATTATCATATTTTTTTTATAATATTATATATTTAATTTAGATATAAATAAAAATTGTTAAAAAAAAGAATAATTAAAAATACAACTTATTTTTCTATTAAAAAAATTTAATAAGAATTATTAAAAAATAACTTATTAAGAATAATTTAGGTAATTGTATGAGTTATAATGAAAGAATAGTTGATAATATAATAAATAAAGGAAATTCATATGGTTCGGATATGGAAATAATAGATGATAATGAGATACATGAAGTAATATTATTCAGGGGTTGTACGAGTAGGTTTAGAGAAAATGAATTAATCGATAACGTAAGTGAGTGTTTAAGTAAAAAAGGTATCGAATTTTCTACCTTATCTGATGAATCTTGTTGTGGAATTATGTTATACATTATCAATGAAAATAAACTTGCAGATAAAGTAGTTAAATCCAATATTGAAAAATTTAATTCACATGGTGTTAAAGAGATTATAACAATTTGTCCTGGATGTTATGAATCATTTAGAGATTATTATTCCAATCATCCCGATTTTAATATTAAAATTAATTTTGCTATGGATTTATTTGAAGATGAAATAATAGATGGAAGTGGCCATATTATACATGATCCTTGTCACGCTTTAGAAAGAAATAAACAAGTAAGATCTATTATAAAAAATGTTCCAGAAAAACGTGCAAATTCTTGTTGTGGTTTTGGAGCAGGTATTACAAAAGGTAATAAAGAATTAGGTCTTAAAATGGCTAAACAAACTCTTAGTGGAGATAAAGTAATCACTTATTGTCCGTCATGTTATCATAATTTAAATAAAGTTGATTCGGAAAAAACTGTGGATTTCTTTAAATTAGTGAAAGAACAGCTTTAAATCTTTATTTAATATTTATTAGTTTAATGTATCTTTTTTCTGATGTTTTCAATGAAACTTTTCCAGTTAAGTTTAATAATTTTTGTAATCTGTTCAGATTTAAATATACGGATTACATCACCTGTTTTTACTTCAATGGGTCTTCCATCATATAATACGTAAGACATATTATGATTTCTTAATTCCGTGATTTTTATTTCAACCAATGAATTATCTGATAAAATAACGCTTCTATTAAGTACTGTATGTGGAGCAATAGGTGTTACAGTAATTATATGGGCAGTAGGATCTACTATTGGTCCTCCACAAGATAAATTATAAGCAGTTGAACCAGTTGGTGTACATACTATTATACCATCTGCAGTGTAAGAATTTATTAACTTCTCATCAACTATTGTGTCAAAACGTACAACTCCAAATGTATTTTTAGATATGGCAATATCATTTAAAGCAGGAGGAATCTTAATTATTTCACCATTGTCTTTAATTATTTCCCCTTCAAGCATCATTCGTTCTTCAATATAATAATTATTATCTAACAAATCCTTCATAGCCTTCTCAATATCTTCAGGGTTTACATCTGTTAAATAACCAAGAGTACCACAGTTTATTCCGATAGTCGGACATCCTTTAGATAATCTTGATGATTCTAAGAATGTACCGTCACCACCAATTGAACAAATTATATCAGCATCAGATGGATTTTCACAAACTGTTATATTTAGTTCATTACAAGTATTTATTAGACTTTCTTTTGTAGAAATAGCAAATTCTTTATTTTTATCGACATTAATAAATATTTTCATATTATCTTATTTATCTAAATAAATATTAATATTTAAAAATAGGTTATTCAATTTATTAATTTGCATATTTAAATAATTAATTTTAATTAAAAAAAGTTTAGAGAAGAATTACTATGAGTTGTTTTCTTCTTTTTTATCAGATTCTTCATCTTCTGAAGAAGCTTCAATATATTCATAGTAATCTTTTGCTAATTGATTGATTTCTTCACCATTTTTTTGTTTCTGTTCATCAGTAATTGTGAATAGATTTTCAATCATAGAATCTTTAGGTAGTTCTTTAAGGATTTTAATTATTCCATTTACAACTTCACCATATACCTTAACAATTTGATCAATATCCGCTTCGAAATCTTCAGCAATATTATCTGTTTCGACGATTAATAATAACACGTTGTCAGTAAAATAATTAGGTGCAAATAGGTATGTTTTTTCATTCGATGCATATTCAAAGAATACCTGTCTCTGAATCATGAAACAATCAATCCAATTAATTAATCTGTCAACAGGTATATACCAGTTGTATGCAGTTTTTGTAGCAAAATCTTTTAATGAAAAAATATACTCTTTAGTATTGCTTTTTTCTAGGAATTCTATTGTTTTTTCTATTTGTTCATCATGTGTTTCTTTTTCAAGAACTGTACAATATTCTATATTTTGTTCTAAAATATCAATAGCGTATTTTTTTAAATTTTCAAAACCATATGTTTCAAACATAAATAATTCTTGTTCAGCAGACAATCTTTGAATAAGCAAACCATTAGCTTTTGTTTTGTATTTGAACATGTGTTTTCTTAAGTATTTTTTGTATTCTTTATCAGTATAATTTAACTCTTTTACATACTGTAATCTATCAATAGCATGTTCTTTAGTAAGTACATTAACATTATTCATATAATAAAACCCTTTATATTATCTAATATTATATTTATTTTTCAATAATAAAAAACTTTAATAAGCGTTATAAAACAAATTAAATTATATAAATTGGGATGTGAATATAAATGGTATGTGAAATTAATTATGAAACAAAAGAAATGTCTTTATCGGACTATATAAAAAATTTATGTGAATTTGAAAATATTGAAGCACTTTTTGAATGCGTAAAAATGATAAAGAAAGAAAAAAAATTAGATGAAATTAAAGAAATGAATGATGAAGAAATGTTGATTTACTTCATGAATGCTGAAAAAAAAGTAATGAAAAAATAAAAGTTGTATTTCAGCTAATTATCTTCCATTGCTAAAGTTATATATTCTGTAATATCATTAGATTCTAAATAATACCAGTTAAATGATAATACTTTTGTTGGATCAACGGTGTATATATTGATTTTAGGTATTTTTACAGGAATAACTTTTATTGTTTTTTCATCTTCAAATCCTATGAATGTAAAATAATGTGTTAGTATTGTATTATCATCTAATACGATTTTTAATATGAATTTACCATTATAATTATCTTTTTTTAATTGATTTTCATTAAATTCTTCTAATAGGACAGGTTCATAAGCTGTTTTCATATAATTTTCAATTGTACCAAAATCTTCTTTAAAACAGACTCTTGTTGAATAATTCACATCATTTTCATCTGTAACATAGAAATTACTGTTTTCTGGTAGTTTAATTGTTTTATTATTTAAATCTATTACATCTATATATTTAACTTCGTTATTCTCTAAATTTAACAATTTTATCACCTACATGTTCTAATTACTTATTTGGATTTTATTATTAAATTTTTTCATAAAATTTATTCCAAATATAATTCTCTAAATCAATTTTAAATAAGTAAATTTATAATTTAGAAAAAAATTGTACAAAAAAATATGATATATTTGTTTTATATATAATAATTGGAATAAAAAGTATATAAATTTTTTTATAATAATATTCCATAATTGTAAATAAAATTAAAGAAAAATCATTTATAAATTAATAATATTAATCAAAAAAAGTTTAGAAAGAAGATTAGAAATCTAAAGTCCTTCCTCCTCTAGAATCATTAATATCCGAGTTATCATTATCCAAATAGTTTTCATTATTCTTAGGTGAATCATTAGGTGGTTGAGAATTAATATATGACTCATTATCATATTCTTTCCTATCTTCTTGTGCAGTAGCTGCAACAGCTCTAATGTTTGCCCATTCTCGTATTGATCTAATTTGTTCTGATTGAGTTACGCTTAATGGTATGGTATTTTTTATAGAGCTTTCAAAGTCATTCATTGTTATGCTACGATCTTCAGCAAAAGCATCAAACAATCCCATTATAACTATTTGTTCTAATTCTGCCCCTCCAAATCCTTCTGTTAAACTTGCTAGGTGTTCAAGAGTTTCATCATTAATGACAAAATCACCAATTACATCAGGATTTTTTAATCTTGATTGAAGGTGGACTTTAAATATTTGTTTTCTTTCATTAAATGTAGGTAAATCTATAAAAAATATTTCATCAAATCTTCCTTTTCTCATCATTTCTGATGGAAGATTATTGATGTTGTTTGCAGTTGCAACAACAAATACAGGTTTTGTCTTTTCTTGCATCCAACTTAAAAAGGTTCCAAAAATCCGATTAGTAGTACCACTATCCCCACTATTCCCCAGACCTGAAAAACCTTTTTCAATTTCATCAATCCATAATATGCAAGGAGCAATAGCTTCGGCAGTTTTAATAGCTTCTCTCATATTGGATTCACTATTTCCAACATATTTGTTAAATACTTTTCCAACATCGAATCGCAATAATGGTAAATGCCACATGGATGAAATACTTTTAGCTATTAAACTTTTTCCACAACCTGGAACTCCTGTTAATAAAACTCCTTTGGGGGAAGGTAATCCATATTTTTTTGCTGATGAAAGCCAGGACTTGTCACGTTTTCTAAGCCATTTTTTAAGATTTTCTAATCCACCAACATCATCTATGTTTACTTCAGAATCAATATATTCAAGCAAATCATTTTTCTTAATAACTTGGCTTTTTTCTTTTAAAACTAAATCAACATCAGTAGCATTCAAACTACCATCGTTTACCATTGCTCGTGCAAAAGCATTTTCAGCTTCTTGAAGTGTTAAACCAACTGCAGCTTTAATTAATGATTCCTTTTCTTTATCATTTAAATTTACATTAAGATTGGTGTTTGAATTAGCTTCTATCATTCCATCTAAAACTTTTTCTATTTCTTCAGAAGTTGGAAGTTCAAAATCCATTACTGTAATGTCCTTTTTAAGATCATCTGGAACAGAGAATATTGGAGAAATAAAAATTACATTTTTAGGTTCAAAACTTTGTTTTAAATTTGGCATTAAATCTTTTAAACTTCTAATTACACTATAATCTGTTATTCCAGGTGATTTTTCACAAAATACGTGAAAATCTAAAATAATAAATAAAGCCGGTTCTGAAAAATTTTTTATAAAGTTTAGTGCTGCTATTTTATCAACAGTATCTTCTTGAATGAGTCCATTATCATTTCTAAAGCCTTCTGATGATTTCCATACGAATACTTTTCTAACAGTATGAATGAGTTCCTGAGTGAAAACTATCCTTGTTAATTCGTTAATCAATCTTTCTTCTTCATAAGTAGATATATGTATAAATGGAAATCTAGCTCTTAATAAATCACATAATTCTTTTTCAAAATTGCTCATAACAATCCCCACTATTAATAATGAAGTATGTAAATTTTAATATATAAAATTAATTTGAACAAAGAAAAAGTTCAAAAAGCAGAAATTAAAAAAAATAGGGATATTTAATTGAATAGTTAAACTATTAATCAAATATTATGTTACATTTAGTTTTCATTTACTGTTACAAAACTATCATTTTCAATACAATATAAATTATTTGTGTATATTGTTGTTATTTTGTATGTGTCTGGTTTGTATTGTTTGTTGAGTTGTAGGTTGAATTTTGTTGTTCC
>SUTQ01000006.1:0-40620 GCA_015062805.1 Methanosphaera stadtmanae | reverse complement strand
TTTGTGTATATTGTTGTTATTTTGTATGTGTCTGGTTTGTATTGTTTGTTGAGTTGTAGGTTGAATTTTGTTGTTCCGTTTGTTGGTTTGATGTATATTGTGTTGCCTTTGCTGTTTTTTATTATGTTGTCGTTTATTTTGTAGTATATTTTTCCTTCTGATATTGGTGTGTTGTTGTTTTTGCTGGTTATTTTGGTTGTTATTGTTAAGTTTGTGTTGTATTGTGTTTGTTTGTCATGGTCTGTGTTCATGTTTATTAGGTCAAATGTTATTGTTGATGTGTTGCTTTTTGTGTTGTTGTATTTGTTGTTGGAGTGGTATATTGCTGTATATGTTATATTGTGTTTGTTCCATATGTTTGGTACTTTGTAGTTAAATGATACTGTTCCGTTTTGGATGTTGAAGTATATTATGTTTCCTTTTGAGTTTATTAATTTTCGATTGTCTATTGTGAATGATATTTTTCCGTCTTTTATTGGTGTTCCATATTTATCGTATATTGAAGCATTTAGTGATATTGTGTCTGTATTGCTGGTGTATCCTGTGGTTTTGATTGTTAGAGTATTGTTTGGATCTATTATGGTTGTTTGTGTGTCTTGTTGGATGGTGTAGTTTCCGTTTGTGTATATTGTTGTTATTTTGTATGTGTCTGGTTTGTATTGTTTGTTGAGTTGTAGGTTGAATTTTGTTGTTCCGTTTGTTGGTTTGATGTATATTGTGTTGCCTTTGCTGTTTTTTATTATGTTGTCGTTTATTTTGTAGTATATTTTTCCTTCTGATATTGGTGTGTTGTTGTTTTTGCTGGTTATTTTGGTTGTTATTGTTAAGTTTGTGTTGTATTGTGTTTGTTTGTCATGGTCTGTTTTAAAGTTTATCAGGTCAAATATTATCAACGAAGAATTACTAATTCCTTCCAAATATTTTGTATTTTCAATGTATTTAACCAGATATGAAATGTTTGAATTTTGATAGTATTTAGATTCAACATACTTATAGGTTGCTAGTCCATTATTAACATTAGAATATATTATGTTTCCGTTAGAGTCTGTCAAAGTTTTATTATTTACTATAAAACATACTTTTCCTTCATTTACTGGATTTCCATATTGGTCATTTACAAATGCTTTTAATAAAACACTGTTATTTTTACTAATTAATTTAGTTATTTCAATATTTGTTTTCATTTTTTTATAAGTTAAATATACTTCATCTACATCAATCCAATTATCAAGTTTAGGAATATCTTTTGTTGAAATAAATCTGGTATTTGTATTAATACTATCCACATATTTTACAGAATTCTTTCCAACGTAATATTTCCATTGTTATGTGTCATTAGATTATAAGTACCGTTTGGAGCTTTAATTATAAAATGTCCTAAACTGGATTTTGTTTTAATATTTACAATTTCATTAAATTCAATTGTTGAAATTTTTTTATTAGAAATCATTTTTAATGCATACTTTTCGACATTTAAACTAGTTTTAGCTGAATCTGTTCCTCCATTGCCAACAAACCATCCATCTTTACTAATAATCACATGAAAGAAATAAGTTCCCTTAGCTTTTGTTTGTTTAATATGTGTTGAATTATGTGTTACATTAATAGTTACAATTGCTTCTGAATCTCTTCTAAATGAAAGTGCACTATCATTATTATATCCTTGTATAATAGAAGTACAACAGTCATCTCCTTCTTTTATATAGTTATAATCCTCTTTTAATGTTTTATCTACATTATTAATTTCTTTATTATTTTCCGTGTATAAATATAAATCATTTGAAGATTCATTATTTCTTTCAATCAAGTTATAATTATTATTTTCATAGTTATCAGTATAATTTGCCGATACAATACTTATAGTTAAAAGAGTTAAACATAGTATAAAAAAAATTAATAATCCCTTTTTCATTTAATTCACTTCAAATTTTTAGATTAATCATATAATTATTTTTATCATTTAAATTATTAATTATTTATATTTAAACGAATCCATTAATTAAATAATATATTAAATATGTATTAGGTTAAAACGAATTTAAAATGATTAATAATTTGAAATAGAAAATTTACTTAAAAATAGAACCATTAAAAAAAATAAAAAAAAGAAAGTTTAATTTGTATAAGCTTAAAATGATAAAGAGGTATATCGTTTAATACTTGTGGATTTATACCAGTTTTTAATGTTATTAAAACTGTTTCTACTTGAAGTTGTATCACAAGAATACCATTTACCATTCACATAGACTTCAGCCCATACGTGACCTATAACGAGACCACTGGTAAAAGAACAGGTTGCATGACAGTAACGGGCAGGTATATTTGATGCTCTCATTAATGCTATAAGTAAATGTGCTTGATCAACACAGTTACCTGTTTTTTTGTTTAATGTGCCTACAGAACCATATCTTGTATTCATATAAAATGTATATGATACCTTATCACGAACATAATTATATATTTTTACTGCGGCTGTATATGCATTTGAAGTACCTGATGTTAAAGATGCAGCTAAACTTTGTATTTTGGAATTGGTTACATTACAATTCTTAGTTGTTTTAACATAATTTTCATATCCATTAGGAACGGTTATAGTATTAACTGATGTTTTACTATTTGGATTTGTCACAGTTAGTGTTTTAGTACTTCTTGAAGAAAGATATTTTCCAAATCCTCCATAAACAAAAGTAATATTATATTTTCCATTCCATGATGAAGGTATGGTATATGTTAATTTAGCTATACCATTAGAAACATTGACTGTACCTATTGTTTTACCATTTAATTTAAAAACTGCTTTTCCTCCATTAACTAAATTACCTGATGAATCAGTAACTTTAGCTGTCAATATTGCTGTTTTACCACTTGTAACAGATGTTGAAGTAATATTAATTTTAGTATTTACCTGTTTTTGAATAGTTAATGTAGTAGTTTTAGTTATTGATTTATAGTTTCCATAACCACTATAAACTACTGTTATATTATATTTTCCATTCCAACTACTTGGAATTGTATACGTAATTTTTGCAACACCTTTTGTTACATTAGAGACTCCAATGGTTTTTCCATTGATTTTAAATGCAACTTTACCTCCAGCTACTGGTTTATTTGATGTATCTGTAATTGTTGTTATGAAAGAGGTAGATTTTCCAGAAATAACGGAAGTCGTATTAATGGTAACCTTAGGATTAATCATAGAATTAATTTTAAGTGTTCCATTTGATGTGGAACTTTTATAATAATCATTAGTTCCATATACTACTGTTATATTGTAATTTTTACTTTTCCAGTTATTCGGAATTGTATATGATAGTTTTGCTCCACCATTGGATACATTTGCAGTTCCTATAGTTTTTCCATTAATTTTAAATGCTACTTTACCAATTTTAGCATATTCACCATTAACTGTTGTAATAACAGCTTTGAATGTAATAGTATCACCTTGAATAGCAGTGATATCTTTCACCGTTACTTTTGTAGTAACATTTGATTTAAGTTTTAATGTACTATTACTAGTTGAACGTGCATAATAACTGTTTCCAGAATATACTGCAGTTATAGTATAATTTATATCAGTCCAAGTTGATGGAATTGTATATGTTAATTTTGCTCCACCATTAGAAACTGCTACATTTCCTATGGTTTTTCCGTTAATTTTATAAACAACGGTACCATTTTTAACATAAGATCCGTTATTAGATGTAATTACGGATTTTAATGTAACTGTAGATCCTTTGGTAGATGTGATATTATATACTTTGATATTAGTACTTGACGGCTTATTAGTCGTTGTACTGTTAGCAGAAACTGAACTACTTTTGACTGATTTTGTTGAGTTAGTAGATTTAGATATTGTATTAGAATTGGTTGTGTTTGTACTAGTATTTATTGAATTTTCTGAATTAGTAGATGTGTCTATATTAGTATTTACTATTTGATTAGTAGAACTTTCTAATTCAATGTTATCGTTGGATGTAGTTTCTGTTGCTGCAACTGAACCTGTTATCATTACTAATGTAACGAATAATAGGATCAATCCAAAATAACCCTTAATTATAAAACCTCCTTATTTAGAATAATTTGGATATAATTGATTTTCTAAAAAGTTGTTAATACTTGTTTTATTAACAACATATTTAAGAATTAAGTATGTTATTACTTATAAAGTTTTTTAAAAAAATTTGATAAAATAACATTAATCAATCTTTTTAAATGGTATAAAGATAAATATAATCATATTAATTAAAAATAAGTTTTATTAGGTTATCTTATTATTTAATTCTAATGATTTGTGATTATTATACCTATTGTAAATTTTTTTGCACTTGTAGATAATTAATATAATTATTTTCTTTTTTTTAATAAAATAACCACATATACTTCTTATTTTATTAAATTAATAGAATTTTTTAAGTTTATTATATTTATAATAAATAGAGTATTACAAGTTATATTGAAATTAAGATGATTAGAAAAATTATTGATTAAAATCTCAAAAAATTGAAAATAACTGAAAATAATCATTTTTTTTAAAAATATTTTTTTTATATAAAGAAATATCAAAAAAATTAAAATTAATAATAAAAAAATATTAACTTATTACATATATTTATTAAGTAATAATTTTATTATTTTTTGACCATCTTTTTAATGGGGATAATATTTTCCTTAACTCTATTCTTGCTTCTTTTTCAGAAATATCTCTATCCTCTATAAACATGGGGATAAGATGTTCTATTTCTTCTTCTAAAGTTCTATCATCTAAAAATTCACCGTTTTCATAACAATATTTACAATATTCATTACTACTAGAAGAATCTTTATTGGTTCCTTTGTATTCTTCATGTAATGGTAAACTACATGATTGGCATATTTTCATTCTATCACCTATTAAATAAATATACTTAATTATAATCTTATTTTACAAATATAAATTATTTTATTATGTTTAAACTTAATTTTTTTTTGAAATTATCAAAAAATAATACTTAAATATTTTAAGATGGATATAATAGTATAATATTTTATGAGGAGATAGATTGGAGGATAATGAAAATATAGAAATTTTAAGAGGAGATCCAAAGAAAGCTTTAATTAAATTGGCTATTCCTATGATATTTGCATTATTGTTGATTAGTTTTAATAATATCATTGATAGAATATGGATTGCTGGGTTAGGTACAGATCCATTAGCGGCTATTGGGTTTGTTTCGCCAATCTTTATGATTATAATAGGTATCGGTAATGGGTTAGGTGCAGGTTCTAACTCATTGATTGCAAGATATATTGGAGCTAAAAATCATGAAAAAGCAAATAACAGTGCTTTACATTCTATTTTAATAGTGTTTTTAGTATCATTATTAATTCCATTACTATTACTTCCATTTTATGATCAATTAATAATATACATGGGAGCTAGTAGTGTTATCAATTACGCCAGAGATTATGGAATAATATTAATTTTAGGTACTTTTGCATTTTTATTTAACCTATTATTTTCAAGTCAATTAAGGGCAGAGGGAGACATGAAAAAAGCAACCTTTACCATGGCTGCCGTAGATATTTTAAATATTATTATGGATCCCATATTTATATACACGTTTAATCTGGGAATTAAAGGTGCTGCTTTAGCAACTGTACTTTCATCAATATTTCCAACTTTGGTAGCAGTTTATTGGCTTTTTATTAAGAAAAATACGTACTTGGATTACAGCGTAAAGAATTTCAAATATAATTTTAACTATATCAAAGGCATATTGACAGTTGGAATTCCAGCCAGTTTGGAAGAATTCATTATATCGTTAGTAAATATAATATTGAATTCTATGTTAGTAATTGTTGCTGGAACTAATATTATTGCAGCATTCAATATATCTTTTACAATATTACAACTAGGTATGATGCCGTGTATTGCAATTGGAACATCAGCAATTACTGTAGCTGGAG
This sequence comes from Methanosphaera stadtmanae, assembly GCA_015062805.1. Taxonomy (GTDB): domain Archaea; phylum Methanobacteriota; class Methanobacteria; order Methanobacteriales; family Methanobacteriaceae; genus Methanosphaera; species Methanosphaera stadtmanae_C. The sequence continues at coordinate 34,674 of SUTQ01000006.1, read as the reverse complement.
TAGCATACGGAGCAAAGGAATACGATAAAGTAAAAATTACATGTCATTATGGTATAAAAATAAGTTTAATTATCGCTATCATCATTACATTGTTATTACTAATATTTGCACCACAGGTAGCGTTATTATTTACATACAATCAAACAAACAATGAATTTTATGAACTAATAATTAATGTTTTAAGAGTAGTATCTGTATTTTTAGTAGTAACTCCTGTGGGTGGTATATGCGCAATGACATTCCAAGGAATGGGGAAAGGGACTTTGTCTTTAATATTGACTATCGTACGAGAATTGATATTTGTTGTATTCCTTTCATTTGTTCTGGGAATAGTACTTAATTTTGGGGTCAATGGGGTATTAATAGGATTTATTTTAGGATTAACAATTGGTTCTTTAATTGCTTTATTCGTATTTGAAACAATTATAAAGAGAATAAAAAAAGAAACAGAATTCTCTTTATAATATATTCTATTTTTTTATTCAACATCAAATTCAGGAAATTGAGTACATTTGATGTATTTTTTAATATTTTTATTTAATTTAGAGACAAACTCTTTAACTAAATATTCATATTCCTGATACTGTAAAATGGTTATATTAGTATTTCCATGAACTAATAAAGATGAATGTCTCATTTCTATAATATCCATAAACAAATCCTGATTATTCCAATAAAATTTACCCATGGGGTCTTTTAAACCCTTTAATATGTATAGCTGATCTTTAAGTGAAAGATGTATATTGTTATAACTGTTTGTAAAGTTTTTAAGGTATTCTATGAAGTGTTTATTGATTTTTAATTCTTCTAATCTTTTTAAACTTACATCGGCAGTATCAATTTTGTATACTTTTTTTAGTTTTAATTGTGTAGCTAATTCCATTGCTCGATATAGTTGAATAACTGCTTCATTGTATTTGCCTTCTTGGTTTCTTCTTTTCGCATTGTTAATTAAATCTATTACTAAGCGATAATCTCTGTATTTAGTAGATAATTTTTGTAAAGCTTTAATATTTTCTCTATGTTTTTCATCTATAGGTTGTAACATTGAAGGTAATCCTTGATATTTGTATTTGACTAATTTATCATATTCAAATAAATCCCAATTTTTATATAATTTTATTATGGCTATTAATTTTTCTTCTTCATGTTTATTAAGATTCATTAAGTTAATCATGTTAAGCATGGAATCATAATCATGATTGTTGAAAAGTATTTTAAATATTTTTGTTAAATCATTACTCCTCTTTTCATTTTCTTTTTTCATTTTCTTTAGGTATCTATCTTGATATGTTTCCCTTTGAATTTTTGAATAGCCACATATTGTATTTATTAATCTGGTTGAAATTTTGTTCTCTATTGTTATATTATTATGATGCATTATTATCACCTTTCGTTATTAAGTAATACTGGTTTAAATTCATTAATTTTTTTACTTTATTTTTTCTTTTATTTATTCCATTTTTTTAATAAAATATTACTATAATGATTAAACCATTAATATTTTTTATACTTTTTAGTTATACTATTAAATATATTAAATGAATTATTTATACTTTGGTATAATAATTATTATTTATTATAAAAAAATATTCCAAATTATTATTTGTATTATTTTTTGTATATCTAGTTACAGTTTCTCATTTTTTTAGATTTAACTTAAATTTTTTAGTTTTCATTATAATGAGCTGAAATACTCATTTAATTCTTTTTCTTATATTTTTTGGATATTTTAGAAAACTTTATATAATTAAATAACAATATTATTATTAATCATGATTAATCATGATAAATTTTTAGGATGGAAGAAAAAATGAAAGGACTTGCAAGAATAAAACAAGATGAATTAGGTTGGGTAGAAAAAGAAACTCCAAAAATCGGACCATATGATGCATTAGTTAAACCATTAGCTTTAGCACCTTGTACTTCTGATGTACACATAGTATGGGGAAATGCATATATGGGCAGTGAACCAAATAGAATTGTCGGTCACGAATCTACTGGTGAAATAGTTGAAGTAGGTAGTATGGTTAAAGATTTTAAACCAGGAGATAGAGTAATAGTGCCTGCAATTACACCTAATTGGAGTACAGTAAATTCACAAAAAGGATTTGGTCAGCACTGTTATGGTATGGGTAGTGGAATGTCCTTTGTATCAGCAAAAGACGGAACATTCGCGGAGTATTATCATGTAAATGATGCTGATGGAAATTTAGCTTTATTACCCGATAATGTATCTTTAGAACAAGCTGTTATGATTTCTGATATGATGACTACTGGATTTTATGGTGCTGAATTAGCAGAAGTTAAACCTGGAGATACTGTTGCTGTATTTGGTATAGGACCTGTAGGATTAATGGGTGTAGCTGGTGCATATCATATGGGTGCATCAAGAATTCTAGCAGTTGGAAGTCGTCCTGCAGCAGTTAAAGTTGCTAAAGAATATGGAGCATCAGATATAATAGATTATCATAATGGAAGTACAGTAGAACAAATAATGGATCTAACAGATAATGAAGGTGTTGATAAAGTAATAGTAGCTGGTGGAAATGAAAATACATTAGGAGAAGGGTTAACAGTACTCAAATTTGGAGGAGTACTTGGAAATGTTCTCCATTATGATGGAGTAGAAAAAATACCTGTACCAGCATTAGGTTGGGGAGCTGGATTATCGGATAAAACAATTAGGGGAGGAGTATGTCCTGGTGGTAGAGCTAGGATGGAACAGTTAGTTAAACTGATACAATATGGTAGATTCGACTCAAGTAAATTAATTACACATAAATTCACTAACTTCGAAGATATTGAAGAAGCTATGATAATTATGAGAGATAAACCTAAAGATTTAATTAAACCTGCCGTTATTTTAGAATAGACTTCTATTTTTATATTTTTTTTTTAAAATTTTCATTATAATTCTATTTTTTAATAATTTTATAAACTCTAATTAATTAAAAGATATAAATTATTATTAGAGGTATGTTATGATAATAAATGTTGGTGGAAGGACAGATATCGTAAACTATTATACTCCCTGGTTAATTAACAGACTAAATGAAGGATATGTACTAACCAGAAATCCTTATAATAGAAATCATGTTCTAAGATATGATTTATCTCCAAGTAAAGTTGATGCTATAATCTTTTGTTCTAAAAATTATCAGCCAATATTAAAATACATTAGTGATATTGAACGAAAATATTCTATATTTTGTTATTATACTATTACTGCATATAATAAAGATGTTGAACCAAGAGTACCTGATATAGATACAAGTATTGAAACTTTAAAGGAATTGTCTAAAACAATTGGAAAAGAGAAAATATCTTGGAGATATGATCCAATTTTACTCACAGAGGATTATTCCATAGATGTACACTTAGAATACTTTAAAGAAATAACGTCTAAAATTAACAAGAATATTTCTTTTTGTGTTTTTAGTTTTGTAGATATGTATACCAAAGTCTATAAAAATATGCCTGAGATTATAGAATTAACCAAAGAAGATAAAGATAAAATATTAAAAGGCTTAATAAAAGTAGCCAATAGATATAACATGAGATTACAAAGTTGTGCTGTGGCCAATGAATACGAAAATTATGGTATTAGAAAATCTGGTTGTATAACTAGTCAGATTCTGGAAGAATCCAATAATATACTATTGAAAAAAATCAAACCTAATGGAAGTCGACAAGGTTGTACATGTATACCATGGCGAGATATTGGTGAATATGATACTTGTTTAAATGCTTGCAAATACTGTTATGCTAACAAAAGACCGGATATTGCCCAAAAGAAATATAAAAAGCATGACCCTAATTCTCCAATTATGATTGGATCTCTAAATAAAGAAGATATTGTTCAAAACGCTAAGCAGCTTTCCTTTCTTAAAATAGATTCAAAACAGCAAAGATTAATATAGGATGATATAATGAATGATGAAAAATTTTATAATGAACGATTATTAAGTAATGAAAACTATAAAATATTTTTACCGGATACACCTCATCTTGTAAGAACAAATATTAATGAAAACGGATTCAATAATGGAAAAATAAATGAAACTTTAAAAGAATCGTATCCAGAAATATATAAATCTATAAAAGAAGAATCATTCTTTATTAGCGATAATGAAAAATATTTTTATCTGTTTGAAATCTATGATGAAGAAGATGAGAAAATTATAGGTTTTTCATCATTTACAGTAAATGATGAAAAAAGTTTAATTTTAAACCAAATTTATGTATTACCAAATTATAGGGGTCAAAAGCACTTTGTAAAAGTTTTTAATCATTTTTCTCTTTTACTTCCTGATGCGGAAATATTCGTAAGAAATCCTAATCATTGTATTATAAATAATATTAAGGATTTGGATTATTGTAAAATAGTTAAGGATAGATTTTTAATTTTATATATTCCTTTTGTCACTGATCAAGTATCTTTTGATGATGCATTATATTTAACCAATAAAAACCTAGAAGAGAATGATAAAAAGTCTATTTATAATACACAAAGTAATTTATATGATTTAGAATTAGATGCCGTTGTTAAAATTTCATCCAATAATAAAATATATACTGGTAACGAAGATTTGTTACATATTGAACGTTCAACTATTAGCATAGTACGTGATGAAGATGAAAATAAATATGGTATATTAAGAAAAAGAAGAGAAGATCCATGGATAAAAAAAGGAAATTATTTCAAAAAGATATCTAAAATTCTTAAAAAAGAACAGATTAGAATTGAAAGATAACAAAATTACTTTTTACTTTCTAAGTTAATTATTTATATATAAAATTAAATTAATAAGAATTAATACTATAAAAGATAAAGTAAGGTAGATTATATGAGTCAAAAAGAAATGTCTTTTGAAGAAAAGGTTAAAACATTGAAAAGTTATATTCAAAGAGTAACTGATGGAGAAGACATGGAAACGGTGCAACTGGATTTCAAAGAAAATTTTTCTGATGTTCCTGCTAAAGAAATCGCTAAAGCAGAACAAATAATGATGGCTGATGGTGCAAAAATGGAGGATATCCAAAAATTATGTGATATTCATTCTGTTTTGTTTGAAGATATGACCGATGAAGAACGTATGCAAAGGTTGAAAGAGGAAATGGAAGCACATCAAGTAAAGCAAGCTGATGAAAAGATTGAAAATGTTGAAGAAGAAGTTTCAAAAAAGACTATTGAACTTAAAAATACACATGGTCATCCATTAAACATATTAACTGTTGAAAATGATGCTATTAAATCATTAATTAATCAAATCCGTTGTAATATTCATGATAATCTTAGTATAAATGATGAAATAAAGCAATTGATGCAGATTAAAAAACATTATGCTAAAAAAGATGATCTTTTATTCCCTCTACTGAAGGGTAAATATGATTATTCTGGTCCAGCTGATGTTATGTGGGCAGTAGAGGATGAAATAAAATCACAATTAGGAAATTCAAATTATGAAGAAGATGTTTTAAAAGTAATTAAACGTGTAGAGGAAATGATTTTTAAGGAAGAGAATATTTTATTTCCATTATGTGTAGAAAATTTTTCTGATGAAGAATGGATAAATATTGCAGAAGATATGCATAGTTATGGACCATGCCTAGTGGATTCTTTACCTAAATGGGATAAATCTATTGACATAAATGAGAACATGATTCTTGATGATGATATTATTTCATTACCTGGAGGTACTCTTACACTTAAACAATTAAGAGCTATTTTAAACATTTTACCTATGGAAATAACAATTATTGATGAAAAAAATATAAACCGATTTTTTGATGAAGATCAAAACAAAGTATTTGCTAGGCCTAAAATGGCTTTAAATAGAGATGTCTTTTTATGTCATCCAAAAAGAGTCAGGAATATGGTAAGTAAGTTAATTGAAGACTTCAAATCAGGTACAAGAGATAGTATGCATGTAATCAGTACTGTTGATGGAGTTCAAGTATTAACTAATTACTATGCACTTAAGGATATAAATGGGGATTATTTGGGTACTATGGAAGCTGTACTTCATATAGATGGAATAGTTAACTGTGCTGCTGATGGCAAAAAAGGTTCTATTAAACCAGATATAATTTTCCCTAATTAATATTTTTTACAACTTTTTTTTATTTTATGTTAAGTGAATATTCTAAATTTTTATAATAAATTAATTATAATAATAAAATAATAAATAATAATAGAATTTATTTTCATCTATTTTTGAGAGTGCTGTAATTAATGAAACAAATAGTATATGAAATAGTAGTATTTCTTCATTTAATTGGTTATACAAATAAGAATTCCAAGATTAAACTATTAACTAATATGTACAATAATCAACTAGAAATAGAAAATGATGCTTTGATAAAGATTATTGAATCCATTAAAGAAGAATTAATAGAAAGAAATACAAATGAGAGTATCGTATCAAATCTTCAAAGTTACATAGAATTAATCAACGAAGAAAGCCAATATTAATATCTTAAGAGGTTTGGTTATGAAACAAAACTTTTCTTTTTGGAAAATAATAAATTTATTCTGGATATTATTAATATTTATACCTTTTTTTAATGGTTTAGGTTTTATTTATGCTGGTTGGAGAGTTAATGAAACTAAATGGATTGATGAAGGAATATTTTATATGATTCCATTTATATTTTTATCATTCACAGTAATAAATAATATTATTATATATTCGGCCCTTTTATTATTAATAATCGGAATTATTAGAGCTTTTATGATTGTTCAACCATTTTTAAAAAAATTAGAAGAAAAAAACAGTAATGTCAAAGATTATTCAATTCAATATAATGGGTATCAGAATAAGAAAATTGATAGAATACCGTACAATAATGAAATAATTGATGTCAATAATGCTAATATTCAAGAATTGAAAAAGATATCCTTTTTAAATGAATCCAAAATCAATAACATTATTGAATTACGAAAACAGGGTTATGTTTTTAATTCAATGGAAGACTTTTCTCAAAAATTAGATTTATCCCAATCGGAAATGAAAGATCTTGAAAAATATATAAAAATAAATAAAGTATCTAATTCACGTAAATTAGATATTTAATTACTTTTTTTATTTAAATATTAAATTATATCAAAAATTGAAACCACGAAGATATATTTATTAATATATGTATTAATATCGGTATTGCCAAATTTTTAGTTTTTAAGTAACCTGCAAACTCAAATATTGAACCTAATCCTTGAAATAACATTATCTGAATTATGTTGTAACCATAGGTATTCACGTGAAGTAAACCGAAAACGATTAACATAATAACGGTTGAAATAATAATAGACATTTTACGGTTATTTGTATATTTATATAGGTAATACATTAATATCAGGAAAATAAAAATTCTAAATATCTCTTCTGAAAATATCTGTAATAAATTAACTATTACGGTTAATAAATTTATATTTTGGAAATAGGACTCTGCTGAAGTAGTAGTATAATTAGTTATTTGAAAAAGACCATATATTATCAAATAATAAACTTTATATCCAATATAAGAAACTATAATTAATCTAATATCATTTAATGATAATTTTCTAAAAAAAGAACTTAGATTGCATTTTGTTAATAATAATAATGGAATTAAAGTAATTAAAAATAAAATAATTTGTTCTTGTCCCTCATAGAATTTGACAGGTCCTAATATCATAAATATGAAAAGAAATAATGAAGACAATATAATTATTTTAGAATTTTTTTCGTTCACATTATTTTCTTTATAAAAGGGAAAATCTGTACTTTTATCCTCAAAGTCAAAAAAATCTACATTACTCATATTTTACACCTTTTAATTCCATATTATATTATATATTACTTTTTAAATAAATAATAACATAGTTATGGATTGATTTATATGATAAATTTTATGTTACCAACACAAATCGGTGCAATAACATTGGATGGTACATGGTTAATTGCAGTCGGAGTCATTCTTGTTGCAGGTATAATTTATTATAATAGAAATAATATATCTTTAATGAGTTCAGAGACTAACATTAATAAAGATTCAAATATTAACAGTAATATGGAAATAGAGAAGGTGGATATTCAAACTTCTCAATTTAAAGAAGATGAAATTAGAAATCTTGAAGAGGAAAATATTGTTTTAGATGAATAAAAAAATAGATAATTAATATTCTTCTTCTTTTTTATTTTAAATTATCACATAACAAGACAGAATATTCCTTTAGATAATCTATCAATGCTTCATCTTTCCAGTTAATATCATTATAAAATTTTTTGTATTTTTTATCATTAATCTTATTATTTTTCATCCAAGTTTTTAAGAATTCAATATCCTTTTCTTCAATATATTTTTCACATATTAATGAGTCTAATATTCCCTTAAACACTTGTAATTTTAGAATATTTACCGGATATTTTGGTGATCTTTTAATGGGTCTGAATGATTGGAATATTAATCTAATTTCTTTTTTTGATAAATCTTTGCTATTTAAAACATAATCTATTTTGAGTAATATATTATTAATTAACGGGTGATTATTTTGATACTTATTATCATAAAACCATTTTTTTATTAACTCATAGTAATTATATGATATTTTATCAATATAATTAAATTTTTTTATCAGGCCATATAGATAATTGATGTTATAATCTAATTTTCTATCAAAATCTCTTTTGCAATTTGGCCGGTATGAATAAGTCTTTACATATTCTTTTCGATTTTCTTCATAATCCTCTAAAAAATTAAATAGTTCATTAGTCATTTGTGCATCTGCCATTGCGTTATGTGCGTTATATGTTGTATTAAGTACATTTTTAACAATATAACTAAGGGAGTTACTGGGCAGATTAAGATTTCTTTTGCATGAATTCAATGTACAATAACATTGAAAAGGTGGAATGGGCATATTATATCTGGTTAAAGATTTGGATATTACACTTAAATCGAATGAAATGTTCTGGCCAACAATGATGTTGGAACATAATAAGTTTTTAATTTCATCCCAGTATTCGGGAAAGGTTGGAGCATTTTCTACATCTTCAGGACCAATACCAGTAAAGGATATGTTAAAATCGTCAAATGGTGCTTCAGGATTAATCAATGAATAAATTTCATCTACAATTTCACCCTCTTCAACAACTACTATACCCATGGATGACATGGAATTACAATATTTGTTTGGTGTCTCTAGGTCTAAAACTATATAATTTTTCATATTAATACATCCAAATCTTTTTTTTTAATATAAGTTATTTTTATCATTTTAATATTAAATATTTATAAAATATATTATTCATTTTATGTATTTTTATAAGAGTTAGTTCTAGAAAAAACAACAATTTATCTTAAATTAAATGATTAAAAAGAAAACTTTAAAAAAAAATAAGATATATATTATAAATAATGATAAACAAGTGGGATGATGATAATGGCAAAAGATGACCGTAATCCTTTAAATCCATTTACTGGAAAAAAACATTATGATAAAGTAAATGATGATAGGTTCCTTGCAGAATGTTATCAAGTTTATGCTCAGGAAGTAAATAAATATGAGGTATTAGACCAAACTCAGGTAGGTCAACAAGTACTTCAAGTATCGAATAACTTAATTAGAACCATTGTGGACTATCTTCAAAAAATTGGTAGAAGTGATTATGTTGATGGTTACTATGATTGGGAAGTGCATCTAGTTAAAAGTGATATAGTTAATGCTTGTTGTTATCCTGGAGGAAAAATAATTATCTATTCAGGTATATTACAATTGATCCAAAACGAAGATGAATTTGCATTTGTATTAGGACACGAAATAGCACATGCATTACTTGATCATTCACGTACTCAAGCAAGTGTTCATGAAACTAAGAATTCAGTATCCAGAATTTCATGGATTTTTACTTATATTTTAGATATGTTAGGCTATGCTGGCGCAGGTAATGTGGCTAGAGCTGCAATCAATGTTGCAAATACAGGTTCACAATTCTTTTTAACACAGCCATGGGGTAGAGATCATGAATTAGAAGCTGATAAACTGGGTTTAACAATTTCTTACTTGGCAGGATACAACGTAGAAATTGTTCCGGAATTTTGGAAAAAATTCTCTGCTCATAGTGGTAATGAAGTTGATTTCTTCTCTTCACATCCATCAGATTCTAAAAGAATAAAAGTAATGCAAGATTCTTTAGACGAAATAAAAAGTGGTAAAGATTTCTATTCAAAACCTTTATTACCTGAAACACCTAAAGTAAATCAATAATAGATAATATTATTATCATATTCTTTTTTTTTTACATTTTTAAAAAATTTTCATATAAAATATTTAATATATCAAATAAATAATTAATGATATGATAAATAATATTATTGACATCAAAAATAACAATAAAGATTTTCCTTATTACAATAAAAATCCTTATATTTCTAAAATAGGATGGCTTATATTACTTTTATCAGTTTTAATCTCTTTAATATGTTATTTTGTGATATCAGATTATTCTGAAATATTGGGAAGTATATTTTTTTGTGGAATAATGTTAATACCTTTATTATACTTTTCTAATTGGAATTTAAATTTATTATTTAACAAACCAACAAAAAATGAGCTCAAATTAGCTTTTTTAATGTTTATAAGTTATATTATATATGCATTAATTATGTATCAATTATTAGATTTGTTTGGTTTAACAAGTCCTAGTACGGATTTATTATCAGTTACATGGGAAAGTGTATTGGGATTAATATTTTCTATGATGGGTGAAGAATTACTTAAATTTATTCCATTGATGTTTTTATTAAGATTTTTCTATCAATTTTCTGAAAGAAAAGATGTTTCATTAGTATTTGCATCAATAATAGTTTTAACCACATTTGGATTATTACATTATAATTTTCAAGGTTACCTAATAGAACCAATATTGATACAAGGTTTTGGTTCAATATTTGAATTATATGGATATGTAAAAACTAAAAATTTAATAGTTCCATATTTATCTCATTTATTTACAGATGCTTTTATAATGATTATAATGTTATTAGGTTTGTAAAAATAATTATTTAATAAATTAAATTTAAAGTATTTATTTTTTTATTAATAAAAAGATTAATATAATAATTCAGGGATTAATTATGAGCAGTGATGAAAAAACAATTCAAAAAGATGAAAAATGGTCATTTGATAATGATAAAAGTCTTTTAATATATTGTCCGGAATGTGGTAAAGAAAATTATCCTTTAAATAGGTTTTGTAGTAATTGCAATACTGTTCTTGTTTCATTTGCAACTATTACAGGTAAACAGATGAATAATTTTGAAGAAATATTAACTGAGGATAATATCAAACGAATAAATGAAACGGATATTCCAATTAAGTTTTATGAATATTTATTAGATTCAATAGTTAAAAGATCAGAAAATACTCATTTAAATGATGATTTAAATATTTTGGAGAAAATTTTGTTATTGTGTAATAATTACGTTAAAATTAGAAATAACGATCAAATTGGTACTTTTGGATTATATGATTATAATACTATAATAATTAACCCTACATATTCAAAAAGTTTACAATCTGCTACAATTATCAAAAATTTGGCTATTGATATTCATTTAGAAATCTTGGAAGCTTTTTTTATGTATATATTCAACGTAAAAAGCAATGTATACCTTAAAAGTTTTATAGATTATTGTCGTTACTCTTGTGCATTTGAAAATTTTGTTCAAAAATATTACAGCTCTAAAGTCGAAGCACATTTTATACCAAAAGATTATGATAACTATGAGGATGTTGAACAAATATACTTTAGTAATATTTTTAAAGAAGAAGAATTTAAAAAAGGATTATATATTGGAAATACATATGCTCAAGAAATAATTAAGATATTTGAAAAAATATTTAACAGGGAAATTATCACCGAATTAGCAGAACAATTTAAAATAGATAAAGAAGATACTACTGATGCTATAAGACGATTTGAATGTGATAAAGTCATGACAACTGAAGAAATGATTTTAACTTTAAAAAATAATATGATTGAAACTATTAAATATCTTATGAATAATGAAGAAGCTAGAAAAAAATTAAATGAAATAAAAAAAGTATTTGAAGAATTAGAAAAAGCTAATTAATTCTTTTTTTAACCCTTAAATATACTTCATTTTCCTCTTTTTTAGAAAAGAATTCTAATGAATTACTTTCCAATGAGCTGATATTTATTATATGTGTTAATTCCTTGTTAATCTTTCTTAAATCTTCATTATTGTATATTCTAATAAAATATTCATAAATATCATCAGGAGATAAGAACAATCCAGGTAACTTTATTTCTTTGCTCTGTTTTACAAATAATTCCTGTATTTCTTTTAAAGATAATTTGGATTGATCTACTGTTTTTATTAATTCTTCATTATCTTCTATTATTATTGGATTATCATATTCTAATTTATTATCTTTCCATGGATTTATCATGCATATAAAGTAGTTTATATATGATTGTAATTGCATAATTTTATTCTTTTGGCTTTTGTATATTCTACTTTCGGCTTCAAAAGTCATAGCAAATTTATTCCATTTCATTTTTTCAATATAATAATCTCTAATAGTTGTTAAATAATCTATTGATATATCTTTTAATGATTTATTTTTGTTTTCTTGATAGAATTGTTCAAATTTTTTCAAGTTAAAGTTGTATAAATATTTTGAATATATTTCGACTTGAGGATTTTGTTTGATGAAATCATATCCTTTTTTAGTTATAATTATAGCACTATCTTTATTATATTCTTCAAGTTTATTTCGTTGAACATTATCACATATTGCTTGAACATTGTCTTCTTTATTATTCTTGATTTTAAGATTATTTTCTGTCATAATCCTTTTTAAATCATTTTTTGATAGTTCCATAAGATTTGCCTTAATTAAATCCATTCCTTTTGAATCCATTATATACCCATTACATCTTAAATAACGAGTTACCTCGCTTTTTGATGAAACGTTTAACCAATAAAGCATATTATCTGGTATTTCAGGATTTTTAGGATGTTTAATTGCATCTAATAGGTATAATACTTCTGCATATTTAAGATTTATTTTTAGATTATCAACAGGCTGTAGATTTTCATTTTTTTGACTATCATGATATTCTTTAATTTCTTTAGCTTTTTCTTTTGTTTTAGATTTAGCTGGTTTTGAGATTATTTTAATATATTTTTTTCTTTTTTCTTCAGGTTTGACTAATGGAGTATCTTTATTGGGTTCTGTTTCATTAGGAGTAATTTCTGTCACTTTTTGTTCAATTAAGGATAGAGGATAATATTTTAAATTCCTATTTTTATTTAAATCGTCAAATAATGCTAATTGATAATTGAGAATTTGTTTTTTATGAATAGTCAAGTTTTGATTAAACAATTTTTCTCGAAGATTTTTATTCGTTCTAAGATTTTCGTTTTTTGATATTAATTGATTTTTTATTTCGTATGGGGAATTGTTTTCATCTAATGTTATACCAACATCTTCAAATTTAACTTTTCCTTCTTTTACTAATTTTTCTTCATTTGGAGTTAAATATCTGATGTGTTTTACTTCTTCAGGAGTTATAAAACCTTTATCTAAATCAATAGCTCCATCAACAACAATTTTTAAGGTAACCTGTATATTTTCGGAACCACAAAATGGACAATATTTAAAATCTTTAATTAATTCTTTTTTACATTTTGAACAAGAAATATGGGATTGGTTATCGTTTATTTTATAAATCAATAATTTTTCATCATAAGAATTAGTTATTTCTTTTTCGTAGTTATCTGTTAATTTATTGTCATAACAATACTTGGATATTTCTAGATATAATTGTAATTGAATTAATGAATCTTCGATATCTTCATTATTTTGATTATTTATTAGGTTTTCCCTAATTTTTTTAGCATCAGAGTAATTTAATCCTAAACTGCTGAAATATTCCTGAGCATATTTTCCATTTGTTAAATTATTTATTTTACTCAAAACTTCATTGTCCATATTTATCAGTTTTTTATTAGTTATTATTACATCTATATGAATTGATATTTAATTTTAAATATAGGAAAAACTTTAAGATACATTATTTCTATTCAGAATTGTTTAAAGAATACATTTTTTAATTATTATTTTAATATATTTAATTAGTGGTCATAATGAAAGTTTATTGTTCAGAATGTGGAAAAGCAAATAATAGTGAAAATATCTATTGTAAAAGTTGTAATGCAACATTAAAAACTGAAAAAATTGTATATGGTAATAAAATTAATAGTTTTGAAGAGTTAATCACTGAAGAAAACTATAAAACACTATCTGAAACATATTTTAGTCCTAATGCGTACAATGCAATTCTTGAAGAGATAATACGTATAGGATATGATAAATTTACTTATAATGAAAACAAGTCTACTTTAGAAAATGTCTATGATATAGTTGATGAATATGTTAATATTTTTTCCAAACATAAAGGTAGTGCATTGGGTTATTATGTTGCAAATGAGATTTTCATTGATGAAAGATTACCGGAAGCTGAACAAATTGCAACTCTTATTCATGAATTAACACACCATTTATTTTCTGAAATATTTGAACGTTGGATGATGTATGCTCTAAAAGTGGAAAAAAATGTTTATATAGAAACTTTTGTTCTTTTTTCTACTATATTCCCTGAAAGGAAGTTTTTGAATGAATATGTAGCACATACAACTGAAGGACAATTTATATTGCATGGAAGTCAAAACTACGGATCATTCATTCAGATAATGGAAGAAAATAAAATCAACATAGATGAACATAAAGATTTGATAGCATTAGGTCGTTCAATTTCAAATGACATTACAAACATTTTAGAATATTTCATTGATGATGAATTTAGAAGGAAAATTATTCAACAGTACACAATAGATAATGTTAGAAGAAACTATGACCAAATAAAATATGAAGAAAGTCCTGAAATGGATGAAAATACAAAAACAGAGTATATGGGAGCATTATTACGTTCGGCTTTCAAAGCTTGTTTGGATAAGGAGGATTACTTTAAGTATTTAACAACCTTGAAAAATGAATTTAAACAGAAATAATTTTTTCTATTTCATTTAAAACTTTTTCTTGTTCTTTTCTATCGTTAAAGGTATATTTATTTAAATCAACATTTTCGATATTGTATAAATTATTTAAATGAATATTAATATCTTTGAGAGTTGTATTTTGATCAAAGAGTTCTTCAATTAGTAAAATTATCTCATCACAATTTACAAAATTTTTTGGAATTTCAATATTATCTATTGAAGATTTAATTATTTCTATTAAACTATTATAATCAATATTTGCTTTAGTAATTGAGTAAATTATTTTATTTCTTAAATTTAAGGATATTTCAATTTTATTTTTTATTTTATTATCTGTATATGGATTTATTTCTGTTATGAAGTGTTTAATAAGATATTTTAACATTTTTTCATATTCTTCATATATGTCACATATTTCAGCATATTTGAATAATAAATCTGAATAAGATTGCCATTTAAGTTTATCTATAACTTCAATTAGTGATTTATCTAACAGTTTTATTGCAAAGTCTTTCAATTCTGCTTTTGAAGTTGTATATTCATTATCATAATATTCTAAATTAAAATCATAGAATACTAGTGAATATAATCGGCAATGTTTGTTGTTTTCATAAAATTGTATACCATTCTCTGTGACTTTATAATAATGAGGAATCATTGAATCAAGTTCTGCTTCTGTAAGATTGCTCATTAGTATAGTAATTTTATCAGCTTTTGATATGCCCTGATGTAATCCTTTTTGATTAATTACTTTATCAATGTATTCTTCAGAAGTTACTTTCAATCCAGCTTTGATTTTTTCTCTTCCGGTTAAAATTTCTATTAAATCTTCATTAACCAAGTATTTACGAACATCATAAAAACTCACATTTTTAAAGGCTTGTAGAATAAAATCATCTTTTTCAGAATATAATGGATTAAACATCATTTGTCTAAGTACTGTAACACTAGCATATTTTAAAGCAAGGTTATATGTGGAAGCTTCCTCTTTACTTTTAATATTGTTAAGATTTGGTATGTAAAAAACTGACGTTTTATTTAGTTTAGTTCCACAGTTATAACAATATTCATCAAAATATAATATTTCACTACTGCATTTTGGACATATAACCCGATTTAATACCTGATTATATTTAAAAATTAGTATCTGTTCATCTTCATTTATAATTTTGTTAATTGACATTCGTAATGCACCTTTTATTAAATATGCTTAGTAATATATAATCATATATTTTTTTTAGTTAATAAATTAGAATATAAATATGGATGAATAAATTATTGATTAAATATCTGAAGGAATATGAGCTGATGTCAAAAATTATTAAGAATACTAAAATCGAAAGTGTAAATTTAAATTGTAAAACTTTGGGGGATTTGTTGGAAAATTTTGATGTTAAACTAAACTATTTTATGAATACAAAGAAAAAATCATTTCCTTTAACTCCTAAAACCAATTTTCACAAATATATGGTTATATATTATTATATGAATCCTTTACATACATTTTTCGGCATTACGGATTGTATTCAAATCGAGTATATATTGGATATTAGACATCAAAGAATCTATTTTGTTAAACATGAACAATCAAATACAATTATTAAAGAATTTGATATAGATGGAGAATTATTAAATAATTTTAAATCAAAGAATGTATATTTGTCTATAGATAATTTAATTGAAAAATATGTTAAAAGGGATTATTTATGTTATAATATTGGTGAATTGATAGATTCGTTTAAACTTGATATTGAATTGAGTGATGAACTCAGAAAACATGTTATAATAGAAAAGGAAGGTCATAATTGTCAATATTGCTGTGGACACAGGATATTATTCTCAGAATACGATAAAAAAGAAATATATGATAGGGAATTATATGTTTTTAAATCTATGTTTGACAATGATACGATTATTTTGGATTCGGAAGCTCCAATATATTATATAGATTCAAATAACCAAAATATTTTTATTGAAACAAAGGGTATGGTAGGAACTTGTATTTTACAGTTTGATGAAAAAAATCAGATTATTGAGGATGCACATTCATGGATTGTTGATCTTGAAATGTTTTTGAAATTAACGGACAATTAGAATATAATCTTAATTGGAATATTTTATAACTATTTTATATTTTTTATATTTTATTTTTCATTTTTAAAAATCTCTTTATAATTCTTAATTTTATATTTTAAGAGAAATTATTTAAGAATCCTTATTCTTTATATAATATATACTATTTCATATGAAATTTTTATATAATATATGGCATAATAAAACATAAAATTTATATATTACTTATTCCAAATTCTTATTTACAACAATAATTAAAAAATGAACAAGAATAAAAGGTGAAATATAATGAAAGAAGAAAATTTGTATTTTACTGTCAATGCTGTTAATATGTTTAATGGTATAAAACCATTTAAAATAGGTTCTATTATTAAATTAGTTAAAGAACCAGAAAATAATTATGATTGCGAAGCAATAAGAGTAGAATTAAGATATGCCGGACCATCAGGCTATGTGGCTAATAGTGTTAAAACAGTAGCCAAAGGAACACATAGTGCTGGACGTCTATATGATAAGATATTAGATATAGACTATGGAAAAGTAGAATTTATAGTTCACGAAATAATTATTGCAAAAATACTTTCAAAAAATGAATTAGAAAAAGAGAAAGAAGATGCTGATAGTGATATCAACTTTATCTAATGGGTGGGATTAAATATGACTGATGTAATAATTGAAGTATTAAATCAAATTAATCTCTTTCAGCCAGAAAGTTATGAAAATATGACAGTTGTAGGATTTAATATACCTGAAAACAATCCTATAGATTTAATGTCTCTTGAAATAGGTCTGGATTTGGGACTTGTAGAAATTTGTGAAGTAAATGAGGATGGAACTGTTGGAGAAGTTAAAGTAATTAACAAAGCCGTTACTCCATTATTACTTCTGGATGGAGAAGAAATTATCGGTTCTAAACAAAACAGAATAGTAAATACTACAATTATTATTCCTGCTAAAAGTGAAAAAGTTATTCCAGTAAGTTGTACAGAGTCGGGACGATGGAATTATAATAGTACTAAATTTCATTATTCAAATCATATGGCTACAAGTCGTGTTAGACGTGACAAACTCAATAGCGTAAGCAATTCACTAAGATGTTCAAATTCTTTTAAATCTAATCAAAGTGAAGTATGGAAGAATATTGCAGAAACAGAAAAAGATCTTAAACTGCATAACCAAACATGTGCATTACACGATTCTTTTAATAAAAAAAGTTCAGATATTGATGAATATAAAAAGGCTTTTAAATTACATGACAAACAGAATGGTCTAATTGTTTATATAAACGGTAAATTAGTGGGTTTTGAAATAATTTACAATTCAAGCAGATATAAAGAGTATCATAATAAACTTGTTGAAAGTTACATACTTGATGCAATAAGTAGACAAAATGAAGAATATGAAAAAGAAGAATTTAATGAAGATATTTTCATTAACAAAATTAAAGAATTAGAATATGAAACATTTGATAGTGTTGGTTTGGGTGTTGATTATCGTTTAGAAAATGATAATATAAGGGGTAGTGCGGTAATCTATAAAAATAATCTAATAAATGCTTCGTTTTTTAACAAAGCTGAATCTTAATTTTCTATTTTTTTATTTTTTTAATTTTATTTTTTTAAAAGGGAATTTGGATAATAAAATTTTATAACGTCGTTATTTTATTATTTAGACCTAAAATTTATTAATATTTAAATAAATATCATAATATTAAAGAATTGAAAAAACAGTATTTCTTAGGAGAAATTATTATGGATTATAAAGAATTATCAGATAAAATCAAGGAGTTTTTAGAAATAGAAAAAGAACCCGCAGCTATTAAGATATATGATACTGAAGATGAAGCAAAAAATGTGTTACCTAAATATGAAGGTCAATCCAAGCATTGTCAATTGGTTTCAAATACATCAATTAATAGAGAATCATACTATGCTACAGTAGAAGAAATCAACTGTCCTAATGGACAACTGGCTCTAGGATTGGTTGATAAAACTGTGGATGTACTTCCTCAAATACCTCCTGTAAAAGAAGCTATAGGATATGCACCATTATCTGATGCTGAATTTACACCAGATGTAATATTGATATATGCAATGCCATCACAGGCTTATAAAATAGCTCAATTATTTAAAACCAAACTTAAACAAAGATTTGAAGCAAACTTCAATGGTACTGCTTCTTTATGTGCCGATGCAGTTGCATATCCATATATAAGTGGAAAATCAAACATGACTCTCGGTTGTATGGGTTCAAGAAAATTCTCTGATATCAAAGATGAAGAAATGGTTATTGGATTAACTTTGGCTGATGCTGAATGCATATTCCAATAATATTTAAACTTCTATTATTTTTTTTCTCTAACCATTTAATTGATTTTATTAATTAGTCTACTATTTTAAAATTTTAAATCAAAAAAAGAAAGAGGTAGAAGATTTTAAAATTAAAATGTAATTACGAATATACATTTAATGTTCTTGTAATATTACTTGCTTCGTAGTTTTTATTTCCTTTGTATACTATAGTGATATTGTTTTTACCTAATGTATTTGGTATATATTTAAGTAGGTATGTTCCATTTGAATCTGTTAATACATGGTATTGTTGATTGTTTACTTTAATATATATATTAGCATTTTTTAGTATTGTATTAGATTTATCTTTTAAAGTACCTTTAATGTTAATTGTTTTATTATTAGAAAATCTAGCTAAACTTGTTGTACTTGTAGTTAGCTTAGTTACTCTTTTCTTTGTTATAAATGTTCGTGAAATACTTATATCATCATATGAAATTATTAATGTGTTTGTTCCGGCATTTTTTGATTTACATTTGTAGTTTATAATTCCATTCTCATCAGTTTTCACAGTTATAGTTTCATTGTTTATTGTCAAGTTTACATCCGTATTTTTTAGTGCTTCATTATTTTTTGTTACATATGCTTTTATTGTTATGTTATCTCTGTAGTAAGATGAGTTGATTATCACCTCTTCCACTACTTTGAATGTAGTTTTTACACTGGTTGATTCGTAAAGATTATTACCACGATATAATATTGTGAGATTATATGTTCCTTTTTTTGTTGGTGTATAGTTTAGTGTGAATGTACCATTGTAATCAGTTAATAAGTGATTTTCCTGATTGCCAATCGTAACGTATATGTTTGCATTCCTTAATTTTGTATTACTTTTATCTGTAAGATTTCCAGTTATAATTGTTGGTGCAAGGAGAATTGCATCATTTATTTTAGTGTTTATCGTAGTATTTCTTTTTGTTACATTGAATGTAATTGTATTATTACTTGATAAATATTGATTTTGTCTTTCAAATATTGCTTTTACTGTCCATTTACCAGTACTGTTTAATTTGATATTAGTTGAAAATTGACCTTGGAAATTAGTAGTAATATTAATTCTGGCATTGTTTACTAATATATAGAGATTTAAATAATCATATATTTTTTCATTAGTGGTTTTTGTAATGTTACCACTGATAATAATTTGATCTCTATACTCTTTTTCAGGTATTTTCTTTAAATTTATAATAGTTCTAATTAAGTAATTATATATATCATTTCCGCTTTCAGCTGTATTATTTTTAAAAGTGGAATGATTGTTAATTATGACTGAGGTAGAATTATATATTGCTCCTCCATATTCTTCTGCGATATTGTTTGTAAATGTTGAATCAATAAAAGTTAAAGTTGAATTATCTAAATATACTGCTCCACCGTTCTTTGCTTTGTTATTTATTAAAGTTGTATTACTAAGACTACAATTAGAATAATAAGAGTATATTGCTCCACCTTTAGTTAGTACGCTATTATTTGCTAATGTTGAATTATTCAATACCCAATTTGAATAAAAGGACCATATTGCTCCACCTTCACTTTGTGCTGTGTTATTTGCTAAAGTTGAATTGCTGATGGTAAAATTTGTTCTGACAGAATATATTAATCCAGAAGTTTCATATCCCGTGTTGTTTATTAAGAGGGTATTGCTGATAGTATAATTAGCATATTCATCTGTGTATATTGCTCCAGCATAAGAATTTGCCATGTTATTTATTAATGCTGAATTAGAAATATTAATTTTATTATAACTTCTTGAATAAATTACTCCACCATATTTGGCTATGTTGTTAGAAAATGATGAATTTTTTATAGTAAATTCATTATAATTCTTAGAATAAATTACTCCACCATACCATTGTGAAGTGTTATTTTCTATTATTGAATTAGTAATATTATATGTATCACTACAATTTGAACAAATAACTCCACCTTCGTTTCCTGAATTATTTGCAATTATTGAATTATAGATAGTACAATTACTATTGTCTGTGAAAATTGCACCTGCCCCATATATACCCTTATTATTAATTATTTGTGAATTAATAATACTTATATTGGCATTTGAAACATTAATCATTCCTGTCCATTCTGTTCTATAACGGGTTAATGTAATATTATTCAGTTCTAAAGTACAATTAGTTACATTCATAAAAGAGTATTTATTTCTTCCATCTAATTCTATATTATTTCCATTGATTATTACTTTATATCTTATTCCATTTTTTTCTTTTAAGGTCATGTTTGATGTTGCGTTGTAGTTTCCTGGTTTGAGGTTGATTGTATATTCTTTTTGTGTTCCTTGTTGTATCTTTTTAACTTCTCTCACCAATTCCGTATAGTTATTTACATCTACTTCGTTAGATCCTGATGATTTAATGTTTTCTTTATAATTTTTGCTTATTTTATTATTATTAGTGTCTTGGATACTATCATGAATTGGTTCTGTGTTTTCAATTGTGTTAAGTTGTGAAATTGTGTCAGTTGTTTGATTATTATCGATTTCTGTTGCACTTACTAGATTAACACTTATTATAAACGTTAATAGTACCAGCATAAATAATAATTTTTTATTCTTATTCATTATTAACCTCCAATTTTTTTATATCTATCTAATTATCTTAGTTTTCATCTTCAATTTAAAAATAATTAAATATAATATGTATTATATAATTTTTATTTATTAAATATTCATAAATTAAGAAATCATTTAATAAATAAGTTTTTTAAAAAGAAAAAAAGATGAATTAAAAATGAATAATAGATTTTATATTTTATATATTTTCCAGTAGATTAATATCCGTTACTTCAATAAACATCTCTTTTTTAATTGTTACATTTAAAACTCCATTAATAATTACATTATCATTTTCAATATGTTGATTAACATCATTTCCATATACTACACATTTTATTATTCGGGGCTTTCTTTTTCTACTGTATTTATCAACAAAATCTTCAGTATCTTCTACTAAAAGCTCTTGTGAATCTATATATTTAGATTGATTGGGCATGAATTTTATTTTGTTGCTTCCACAGTCCAAACAAACGTCTGGTGTATATTTATCGTTTATTTTATTATTAATGACTGTATATGTTTCCATACAATCTAAACATTTATAAGATCCTTTTATAACTAGGGGGGTTGAGTCTTCAACTTTAATAATTTTTCCTTCAAACTCTAAAGATTCTCCTATTTGTTCAGCGCTAATGTTATTGATTGATATATTCATTTATTCACCATTTTTTATTAATTATTAAATTTTATACAAATAATTAATTTGATTAAGACTACATATATAATTAATCCGAGCGGCTGATAAGTAAAATAAATAAAAATAGTGGGAGGTTAAGCTAAGTAAGATATAGAATATCTTATTCATTGATATTGAAATCTATTAAATCCCCGTTATCCTCAACAATTTTAGCTATTGATTCTTCAGCTTGATTTAACTTTTCATTACAAACCTTAACTAATTGCATTGCGTTATTAAATTCATCTATAGCATCATCTAAAGGTACATCACCTTTTTCTAATTTATTAACGATTTCTTCTAATTGTTCTAGACTTTCTTCAAAACTTAAATTTTCCATTATATCACCCTTGTCTTAACTGATCCATCATCAAATACCACTTCAAGTTCGTCTTCTTTATGTAAATCTTTAACAGAAGAAATAACTTTGTCATTCACTTTAGTTATTGTATATCCTCTTTTTAAAGTTAATAAAGGATTTAGAACTTCAAGTTTACCCACATTTCTTAAATATTCTTCTTTTTTATTTTTAATTATAAATTCAGGATTCTTCAGAACCATAGAATTTTCCAATTCAAATAACTTATTTTTATTGTCCATCAGAATCTTTTTCGATACAGCATCAAATCTACCTATAAGACCATCCAAATGCATTTGTTTAATGTTATACATTGTTTCAGGATTTTTAAGTATCTGTTTTTTTGAAATTTGTTCCAAAACATATTTATTTTGATTTAGTTTATCCATCAGACTATTGGTAATCATAGTTTTATATTGCTCGATTTTAAATTTTATTTCACTACTTTGTGGAACTGCCAATTCTGCTGCAGCAGTAGGAGTGGCTGCTCTTTTATCAGCTACAAAATCAGAGATAGTATAATCTATTTCATGACCTACTGCACTTATTATAGGAGTTTCACAGTTATAAATTTCACGAGCTACAATTTCCTCGTTGAATGGCCATAAATCCTCGATACTTCCTCCACCACGTCCAACAATTAACGTATCTAAATTATAATTTTGTGCGTGTCTTATTTGCTCAACTATCTGTTCGGCGGCCCTATCACCTTGAACTAATGTTGAAAAAACGAGAACTTCACAATAAGGATATCTTCTTTTTATTGTAGTAATAATATCTTTAACAGCCGCACCAGTTTTAGCAGTAACTACACCAATTTTTTCAGGATATTTTGGAATCTCTTTTTTATGATTTTCATCAAATAATCCTTCTTTTTCTAATTTTTTCTTCAATTGTTGATAAGCTACATATAATTCCCCAATCCCGTCTTCTATGATATTAAAAGCATATAACTGAAGATTACCTCTAACTTCATACATTTCAATTTTACCATTGATGATTACTTTCATTCCATCCTTTGGTTCAAAACGGAGATTTGATTTATAACCACCAAACATTACTGCACTAATTTCGGAATCTTTATCCTTTAAAGTAAAGTAACTATGTCCTGAAGGATATGTTTTATAGTTAGAAATTTCTCCCCTGACATACAAGTTTCTTAAATTTAAATCACTTTTCAGTTTATCATTAAGGTAAGCATTAATTTCTGATACTGTTACGTAGTCCTTATTCATACATTCACCTTAAAAATTCTAATTTGATAAAAATATTATCTTTGTTGTATAATTAAAGTTTAATAAATTCTTGTATTTATGTTTAAGTAATTTATTAAATAAACTATAATTAATTCTAGATTTTAAAATAAAACCCTTACTGAAGACTTTATGGAAAGATAATAAACATTGAATTGAAAACTAGAATGGTATTGTAAAATTAATATGCCTGAAAATTACTCATGAAAAACTAATTAACGAACTTTTAATCAGTTATGGAATTTGTTAACTAATAATTTAAAATAGATTAACTAATTAAAAATTTATATAGTTATAACTATATATTAATATTAATATAGGAGATTAATCATGTTAATTACAACTACAGAAAATATACCTGGAAAAAACTATGAAATATTAGGATTAGTTAATGGAAACAACATTCAATCTAAAAACATTGTTCGAGACTTTACACAAGGATTAAGAAATATTACTGGTGGAGAACTAAAAGCATATACAGATATGATGATTGAATCAAGACAAATTGCAACAGAACGTATGATTCAGCATGCTGAAGAATTGGGTGCTGATGCTATAATTATGACAAGATATAACACCAGTTCTATTGTTGAAAACTCTTCAGAAGTACATTGTTATGGTACAGCAGTTAAGTTTATTTAAACTCCTTCAGTTATTCTTTTTTTTTATTGATTATTAAAAATCTAAAAGTTTAATAACAAATAATTATTATATGAAATATCATGGATACGAAAAAAGTATTATTAATAATTATAGCCTTCATATGTATTTTAGGATGTTATAATTATATAATTATGGAAAATACTTATAAAACAATTACCATTAATGAAGTTATGACAACGGTTCCCATTAGTAATGTATCTGTTGAAAATTCTACGGATCATTTTAGTACTTATGAGGATTTAAAGAATGGTATTAAGATATACGTTTTTGATGATGATAATGCATCATTATTAGATGTTAAGGAAATGTTTAACTTTATAACGATTAGGGATGAAAATCAACTGGAAGTAATTGTTGAAGAGGATAATGACTATTCATTTAATTATTCAAGTTCATTAAACGAATACACATATTTGAATAATAAGAATAATAAGAACATATTTGTAATTACTAAAGATAAAGATGATATGTTGAAAATAATTAAAACCATAAAATATAACATAACAAATAATGATTCTAACAACGATTATCAAGAAAAAATAATCGAAGACACGGTAAAATATCATCCACAATTTAATTAATTTTTTTTAACTTAATTATTACTCATATTTAAACAAAAATGTAATAAGTTAATACTTTTTAATAATATTTTACAACAATTTAAATATAACAAAAAAATATATAATAATAAGAATTGAATGTAAAGTAATACTTTTCAATCTAATTTTTAGTTAAAAGTAATACTTGGGAGCTAAAAAATGTTTACTTACCCAACTTTAATTATTGCAATAATTCCTTTATTATTATATGCTAGAATAATCCGGAATACTTCTTCTAATAAAGATAATTAAATAAAAGTTAAAAAAAGAGTTTAGTGTGGTTTTTACACTAAACTAATAAAAATATTATATCCATTCAATTTCTGTATCATTTTCAGGACCAGGATGTTTTGCAAGAACTACATCTGGTTTAAATGTTGCTGCACCTTTTGCTCTGAATGGGAATCCTTGTTCTTCGGCAAATTTATTTAATCCATCAACAAGTTCTCCTTCTTCAAAGAAAGTTGCTTTTCCTTTAGCCATGTATGCTTTTTTTGTTTCAGGATCACATACTGTTACTGCTATTAAACCATTTTCAATTAAGTTTTTTCTAGTAGTATCCATTGCTACATCAGCTATAACCATTGTACCATCATCTTCAACCATTTTGAAACCGATAGGTACTACATTAGGTCCATCTCCGGTAGTAGCTACAAACCATGTTTGTTCTGTAAAAATTTTTTTAATTTCATCTTCCATTATATTTCCTCCAATAAACAATTATATATATTAATATATATCTATCTATTCTTTATAAAAATATGTTATTTATAAGATTTAATTAAATATATAGAAAATCTATAAATTTATTAATTACTTATAAATTCATCAGAAATAGAAGTAATTATTGGAGTTGTGAGGAATTGAACCTCAAAGAATTGTATACATGCTTATTTTTAAACTACTATCCATAGTATAAATGCCCTTTCAACTCCACATACAAAATAATATTTAAGAATTTGAAAAACTATTTATATAAATATTTATAGTAATAAGTATTTAAAATTAATTATTACATATATATAGAATATCATGAAGTTCTAATATATAATAGAATTTTTTATTATATTTGGTCTGTTACGAGTATCTCTTAATATATATTTCAAACTCCATATAAATAGTAATACTAAAATAATATATTATATTAATGTAATAAATATATAAATATATATTAAAAAATCAGAAATTTATTTTTTTAAAAATGAGTAAGGTGGGTACATATGGAAAAATATTTAATAACTGGCGAAGTTTATGAAAATAAAAAGTTATATGCTTTATTTTTTACAGGAAAATATTTTGTGTCTGATTTAGGAAAATTAAATGCCGTTTCAAAACCAACGGATCTTGATTTAAAAATAATTAGAAAATTAAATGATAAGGAATTCAAAGAAAAAATTCTGAAATATAAAGATAACTTTTGGTACTCATTGAATATTGAAGATGAGGATAAAACATTTAAAGTATCGAATATAAAATGTTATCGTGATCCTGTTCTAATTAGCTATGAATATGAACATTTTAAATCTTTAATGGAAATATAATTTTACTTAATAAAAAATATAATTAATCTCTTTATATAATATAGTAAGATAAAAAAAATAGAAAATGATTTTGTTACAAATCATTATTTAAGCAGTTGTTACAGCAGGAGCATCTTTTTGTGCCCATGCAACTAGTTTTGCTATGAATGGTTGTGCTACAGTAATCCATATTACACTTATTATAAATGTACTGAAAATAATTATAACCATATCGATTGGAGGAACTAAACCTAAGTAACATCCGGTTACCATTATTG
Organism: Methanosphaera stadtmanae; assembly: GCA_015062805.1. GTDB lineage: Archaea > Methanobacteriota > Methanobacteria > Methanobacteriales > Methanobacteriaceae > Methanosphaera > Methanosphaera stadtmanae_C. The sequence goes on along the minus strand of SUTQ01000006.1, from coordinate 7,256 downwards.
TATCATCTATTAATTCACTAAATGCAACCACTAACCAATTTTTTGCTCGTAAATATGTTGTTCCCTTATTAACTATTGTAGTTAATCTAGCATTTACTAAGTTACCAATTAAATAACTTATGTATGCGAATATGAGTATTCTAGGTGTTTGTGTAAATACAAATGCTAAATGAGGATCACCTGGGTAATATGCTGGTGAAGGTAAATAAATTTGTAGTACAGTCATAAATACAAATAAAATATCAGCAATTAATCCTAACATTATAGTTCTTTGTGCAATTCTTTCTCCATATACTTCTGCTAATACATTAGTTAAAACATATACTAATGGATATATAAGTACTCCCGCAGGTGCTTCCATGTGTATATAAGGAATTTCCATAATTTTAACTGTTGTCAAGTTTGCTATAATAAATGCAACACAGAAGAATATACTCATAATAACTCTTTTTTCTGTATAATCAAAATTAAAATCCATATTATCTCCTTAATAATCTATAATAATAGTTGTATTTAAGATAATATAAATTTAATCACACTAATTTCAATTTATATTGATAATATGGCTTAAATTTTAATAAAAACTGATTAAAAAGAGTTTTATTAAAAAAATATTAATTTTTTATTATTTTTTTCATGTATTTTTTATTAAATTATAAAAGTTCATTTATGATTATAATATAAGTTTTTATTAATTAATATTTATTCGTAATGATAACAGGTACTGGTTTTAGTTCTATAACAATTATTACACATTTTACATCTAGATACTCCGAAACCATCTCTTTTCCATGTTTTTAGAAAGTTTTTTTCAGCAATAAATGGTCTGTACATTGACAGATATCCAATGTCCGATGTGTTTAATAGATTGTTCATATATTCCATATCATTAAAACCTCCACCAAGAATAACAGGAATATCTATTGTTTTTACTAATTCTTTTGTAAAATCTAGAAGTTCATTTTCTTTATTTTCTTTTGTAAAGTATATGGGGGACAATGGTCTAGTTACTTGAATACTGTCGCACCATATTTTTCAAGAAGTTTAGATATTTCAAGACTTTCTTTCTTATCTATACCTCCTTTACGTCTATCAAATGCATTAATTCTACAATTAACATGTAGATTAGTTGTATTTTTTATTACTTTAATAGTTTCCAAAACAATTTTCATTCTATTATAAGTATTTCCTCCATATTCATCGTCTCTTTGATTAAAATAAGGATTAATAAATTTTGATAAGTAGAAATTATTTCCTAATGCTAATTGAATTCCGTCAAAATCTGCAAAGGATAATTTTTTTGCTGCAATAATTAAATCAGTTTGAATTTTTCGAATATCATCAATTGTCAAATCATTTATATCTATATCTAAATCTATACCCCTATTATATTTTACAAACTCTACCTGACCGAATATAGGTACATTATACTTATGGGAAATTTTTGCAAGCTGTTTACATTCTCTAACAAAATTGGGGTGGTCTATTTTAAAAGCGTATTCTGAAAATTTATCTTTAGTATGTAATGCCATTATTTCAGTAATTATTAAACCGACACCACTTGAAGCTATTTTTTCATATCTTTTATATAGATCATTAAATTTTTCAGTATTCCATAATCCTGTACGAATAATACGACTATTTAATTTTAAATTTCCAAAGTTTGACTTATCAAATATATTTTTCATAATTAAATATTTTATTGAATTCATATAAATAATAGATTGAATGTATTCAGAAAAAAACTATATTTATTTTTTACAGAAAATATATATTATTTTATTGATATATCTTAAAATTAATATATTAAATTTAATAAATATATAAATTTTTTAAATATTTATATTTTATTTTAGATATAACTTATTTATAATATATTAAATTATAGAAATAAATAACTTTTCTAGATATTCATATATAAAATTTTGGATATATTAAACTTATAGATATACTAATATTTTAATATATATTTAACTTTATCTAAATTATTTTGAGATAAGACGAATTAATTAAATATTATTTATTAAAAAATAAGTTTTTATTTAATTATATTATTATTTATGTACTATTTATCCAATTTGATTAAAATAGTATTTTTATATAATGACATATATATCACAGAGTATTTTTTTTTATATTTTATAATATTTTTATTTTTCAATCAGATTTTTTAAATTTTTTACCAAAGTTTTATCTTTTTCTAAATTTTTTTTTCCATATTTAATTTCCATTTTTAAATTATTATTAATTTCATGAGTAAAATATTTTTATAAAAAATTATATTCCTATTTTGAAAAATATTTTTTTCATATTTTTTTTGATCTTTATTTTTTTGGGGTTTTATTTTTTTTTTAATTTTGAATTTTTTTTTGGATAAATTTTCAGCAACATGTGAAATATCCTGATTACACTTTAACTTTTAGAATTTTGATAGAAAATTAGTTTCGTATAATGTAGTATTATACGAAACTATATATGTTATTGAAATCAAAAATATTATCAAGAGAAAGTTGAGGATAAAAAATTTTATTCAATATCTTAAAATAGTCTAAATGTTATAAAATTATGTGGCACATATACATAAAATAATATCAAAATTATATTTTAGACAATTTTCTAAAATAGAGTAAAAAAATACGAGGATGATGTCATGATACTTACAATTGAAATGATAAATAATTATGCCCAGGGATTAAATAATATTAATACAACAAAAACATACAAAAGTTCTTTATTGAAATTTCATAATTTTTTGAATGAAATAGGTATTGATGAAATCACTAATGAAAACATAAATATGATAATCCATGACTATAAAGCATACCTCAACCAGGAAGGTTTTAAAGCCGTAACTATAAATCATCACCTCATAGTTGTAAAAACATTCCTTAATGACTACACAACAATACAAATCAATAGGAAACTTAAACTTCTTAAAACGGTAAAAGAACAGCCACATTATTTAACAATAGAACAGATACATACCGCACTGAAATATACGACTGACATGCTTGATGAAATAATGATTAAACTTTTATCCAATACGGGTTTAAGGATACATGAAGCACTTAGTATAACTATAAAACAATTGAATAATACCGATGCACAGGGAAATGCAATTATAAGAATAATAGGTAAAAACACTAAACAAAGAACAATATTCATACCAGCTAGTCTTGTATCACAGTTACTTGAATATTCTCAAAATAATAAAAGGTTTGTCTTTGAATCAAAGATGAAAAAAGGCAGATCATTAACTACACGTACCATTGAACACAGATTTAAAAAATTAGCCATTAAGATAGATGAAGAGGAAATGACCAACGTATATTCTGAAAACCTTAAACCACACAATCTTAGACATTCATTTGCAATACATGCACTTAAAAACAATGAAATAAACTATGTTAAAGAATTTTTAGGCCATGAAAACATTACTACAACACAGATATATACTAACCTAAAAGAACAGGAAATCATCGAAAGATTCAGACAAATTGAAACAATTGAATGATGATAATTTAGATTTATGCTTTATTTTTTTCTAAAAAGCTTTTTATTTAAAAGATAGAAAAAGCCCATAAAGATTTTTTAAACATTATGTAGAAAAGATTATTCAGAATCATTAGAACATAATCTAGTCAAATATAAATATTAAAAATGTCAGATTAAGAGAATGATTATTCAGATTTATCAATTCTATTTTTTTATTTCTTCATCCTTCATTAATTAAATTTATTAAAACATTTTAATATTATAAAATTTTAGATATAAATATTCTAAAAAATATATTAAGAATTATAATAAAAGATAAATGGATAAGGAGAACAGTAAATGATCACTAAAGAAAATGTTTATTCAGCTATAATTGGTGGAGTAGTGGCAGATGCACTTGGAGTACCCTATGAATTCAGTTTTCGAGAAGAAATGCAGAAACATCCCGCAACTGGAATGAGAGGTTATGGTACATATAATCAACCCCCTGGAACATGGTCGGACGATTCTTCAATGACCTTGGCAACAATGGACAGTCTAATAAATGGTATCAATTACAAGGATATGATAACCAAGTTCTGTTCCTGGATTTTTGATGGTGAATATACACCTTATGATGAAGTTTTTGACTGTGGAAAGACAACACTTTCTGCACTGGAAAATTTCAGATACAATGATATGAATCCATTGAATTGCGGTTTAACAGGAGAACATGATAACGGTAATGGTTCACTAATGAGAATAATGCCTGCAATTCTTTATGCAAATGCAGCAGAGTTAATTCCTCAAGAAAAAATAGAATTCATTAACAATGTATCAGCTTTAACTCATGCACATCCCATTAGTCAAGCTTCATGCAACATATACAGGTTTATTGCAGAAGAAATCCTTGAACATCCTGAAAAAGATTTCAAGAAACTAATAGTTAATGGAATAGATAAATCCAGAGAATATTATGATAATAATGAATACGAATGTTTCAATAGGATATATACTGATTTATTTGATATGGATGATGATGATCTTTCATCCAAAGGATATGTGGTATATTCCTTAGAAATATCATTGTACAGTTGTTATCATACAAATAGTTATAAAGAAGCTGTTCTTAAAGCTATAAATTATGGTAGAGATACAGATACTAACGGTATAATCAGTGGAGGATTAGCGGCCCTTTACTATGGATATGACAGTATACCTGAAATCTGGCTAGAACAGATAGTAAAACTAGATTACATTAAAGATTTATGTAAAGAATTCTTCAATTCTTTTTAACATTTTCTTTTTATCAAATATATGCTCATTTTATTATCTTTATATTTTCATTTTTTTATTTAATTATTAATTCAGTTAAATCATTGATATAGTTTAAATCTCTTAAATTAATTTAAACAATATATATAATCGAAATTAAATAACTAAAATCATGTTTATATCTTTTTAAATCCAAAAAAATCATTAAAAAAAAATAAACATCAAACACTAAATATGGAGGTTAAAAATTAACAAGAAGAAAACAATAATCTTTACAATGATACTCTTCACATTTATACTAAGTATCAGCATGGTAAGTGCAGCAGACACAGACAACAACCAAACTACAGACACAACATCACAACAACCTGCAATATAAAGCACTACACCAGTAGAAAATGAAATAACAGATACCGATACTAAAGAGTTCACGAAAATCCACAAAGAAGAAGTTAAGCAAGCAAGTGCAACAAAAGTAGACGTAAACAATTATAATGAACTGGTTAATCAAGTAAACAAAATCCAACTGGGAACACAAAAAGAATACACCATCAACCTCAAACCAGGAAACTACAACGCAACAGCAAATATGACCCTGGAACAAAAAAACGGAATAAACTACAAAGTTATCATCAATGGAAATAATCTGATATTAGATGGACAATACAAATACCAATTCATGAATGTAAATAATTGTTCCATAGAATTAAACAGTATGACGTTAATAAATTATAAATCAAGGGAAGGTGGAGCAATTTCCATTTATAATGATAGTAGATGTGAAATTGTGAATTCCACACTTGCAAACAACAATATAGATTGGGTTGGTAAGGGTGGAGCAATATACTCAGATAATAGTATGTGCACACTTACTAATTCAACATTAACAAAAACCAGAGTGGTCTTTGATTATTATGAGGGTTATGGTGATGGAGGAGGTACCGGTTATGGAGTAATCTACACAAAAAAATCAAATTGTACCATTACAAATTCAATATTATCAGATAATTACTATGACTATGGTGATGGTGGAGCCATATACTCAACAGATAGCATTTACACCATTACAAATTCTATATTAACAAACAATGGTTTAAAAAGTTTTGGAGGCTCCGGTGGAGCAATCTGCATGAGGAAGTCAAAATTCAATATAATTAATTCAACAATAACAAAGAACAGCATATATAGCTTCGATGGAAGTGCTACTCTTGGAGGTGCAATTTATAGTCATTCAAGTATTGTAATATTACTAATTCAAACCTAACAGATAATTATGTAGATAATAGTGGTCCTGGAGTGCAATCTACTCTGTTAACTCAACTTTTACTATTAATAATTCAATCTTAAAAAGAAACTCGGCATTCGAGATGGGAGGAGCAATATACTTAGGCAATTGTAATTGTAACATAATTAATTTAAATCTAACATATAATGGTGGATGGAATGGTGGAGCAATATACACAAGTAACAGTAACTGCACCATTACTAATTCCAACCTAATAAACAACAGCGCACAGGTGAATGGAGGAGCAATATCCACAGAATATAGTAATTGCACAATAACAAACACAAACCTAACCAACAACATCGCAGAAGTCTCTGGAGGATCAATATACACAAAAGATAGTAATTGTAGTATCATAAATTCAAAGTTAATAAATAACACAAGTCTTAAAACTGGTGGTGCAATATATAATGACAGTTCAGTACTTAATTTAAAAAGTTGCACATTTAAAGATAATGAAGCTGAAGAAGGAAACTACATATATAACTATACAACAAACACTACTTTATCTTTAAAAAAAAATTAGTGAACAAAATTATAGAGACACTATAACAATGAAAGGAAATCTCCTATCAAATGATTATGTAAAATTTAATATTTACCTATTAGTAAATAATAATAAAATTAATCTAACAACATCATGGTATCGTGGTGAATTTTCAACCAATATAACACTTAATAGTACCGGAAAATGGACAATAAAAGCCATATTTGCAGGTCAAGGAAGATACTACCAAGTAATGCCACCAGAACATTTAATGTGGTAAAAAGAAACACCACAATAAAAACAAACATTACAGATGCATTTCTAAACGAACCAACTACAATTAAAGGAAAATTAACTGACAAAAATAAACAATACTAAAAAACGCAAACATATACATAACAATCAACAAAGAAAAATACCACTTACTAACATATAATGATGGAGTATACTCACTAAACTACACACCAACAACAACAGGAACAAAAAACATAAAAATATACTACGGAGGATACCACAAATACGCATATGGCATAACAACACTAAATTTAAACGTGAAAACATAAAATAAAATATTTCTTAACCTCCAAACCCTCTTTTTTTATAAAAAAATTTCAAAACCAAAAAAAAAAACAATTATTAAAACATATAATACTTCCCAAAACCCTCACAAACATCCAAACAATTTAAACAATATATAACAATTCATTCATTAACAAAAAAAGATGGAACTTACAC
>SUTQ01000028.1 GCA_015062805.1 Methanosphaera stadtmanae | reverse complement strand
ATTGCTGTTGAAGAAAGTGAATACGCACCATCATTTACAGTAGACTGCTTATTGCAAGTCGATGTACTGATGAAAGGAGGTCATACCATTACTATTTACTGTGGCGAAAAAGCACTAGTGGATTGTTCTGGCATATCTCCTGATGGTCACTTTGGTGTAGATGAAACCAAGATTAAACCAATCAAAGACATTGAATCTATTCACTTAAAATTAAGATAATTGTTGAAATGAGGTGGAAGCCTCTTAAATCACTACTATTTTTCAAATAAATTGGAGGTGTTAGCTATGGCTATCGAAACTACATTTGAATCAATAAAACAGAATGGAGGTGAAAGATTAGTTAGAAGGGATCAGGCATTGATAAGAGAAGCGCTTGAAACAACTGAATTTAAGTTTGATGGGATAATTTGGGTAACCAAAGATGAAGGTTTAGATATTCTTTGTTGGATTACCTATGAAATCGATACTGTCCTATCTGCATCTGTTCTCACACCGTTTGTTGAAAAGTTGGTTGAACTCAAAGCAGACAGCATTAATGACAACAGAGTCAGAAATCTTGGAGATGAAGCCCTTGTAGACATTGCATTCGATTTAAGATATGCAAAGGGCACTGGTAGTGCTGATATGTATCAAAGAATGTTGTCTAAGAATGGTTTCATTGTTTTTGATCCGAGTGTGCAAATAGAACGCATATCCCATACAGTGAGAACTGAAATGGAGTACAGAATGCAAGGATAATTGAATTACCAAATAACCATCACTATAATATTTTATGGAGTTGATAAAAATGGTTTTATTAGAATTAATCGGTGTTGCATTAGGTGCCGCTTTAATTAATGGCATGGCTGAGAAATCAAGTAAAAAAGCAAATCCAAATTTAAATACTACAAGATTTGATGCGAACAATGCAAGGTATGGTGTTGCAACTAGTTCTGCAGGTTTTACTAAACAAAAGATAATGGACATCGCAGCCAGGTGTGGTGTTCGTCCAAATAAATATGGAGTATTGCCTGAAGATGGTTGGAAAAAATGTCTTAAATATGTCTCTGAATATGTTAATAATCCTGATGACATTGCTAACTTCGAAAGGGATTGGAGGATGACCGTTGCATCACAATTGAAAGACAAATCTGCAAAGATGATTGAAGAGAACTGGGCTGGCTACCAGCATCAATACAATGGTTATTTGAATAACAAGGAGTATTGGACTTCTGGACCGGATATTGTATTGGAGTTTAAGCATTGGCATGGTTTGTCAAGAGATCAGCATTTGAAACGCTTAAAAGATATTCAAACCAAAACATTTTGGGGCGAATTATGTTTGCAAGATCCAATCTTACGCAAGAATCCACGTATCGATAATTCATATGTTGAAGTATGGGTAATGAGAGGCAGCAAACATGACAAGCAAGGCGATTGGTTAACACATAATGCTTGGAATATGACATATAAGCGTTGTTGTGGCGTTTGTGGTTACGACTCAATGTTGTAACCCTTATTTATTTTTTTTGGAGCTGTTACTATGGATTCAGTTAAAATAACATTGGACATTATAGATGGAATCGAAGAAGCATTAGATTTAGGATATACTAGATTGTATGTGAATGTGGACGATTTAGAAAATGGAAATGGTTTTTTGCGTGTTTTGGCTATGTATGAATTTAAAGATATTATAGTCTACGAAGGCACATTTGATATGGATACTTGCTTTCAAGTGTTGGAATTGCTTGAAAGATCCAAATATGAGATAAAAGATTTTACAACAGGAGGTGATTAAATGAATATATGGGAAGCGTTAATTATGGGTGCAATTCTTATATCTGTCTTGTGTTGGCTTGTACCTGGTTTCAGTGCATTACTTGTATTATATATAATATTCTGTATTATTATATAAGTGAAATAATTGTAGTGATGATTTATTCTTTTTGTTTTATATACTCTAATACTCTCTTACCATCATCTGTTAATGAGTAGAGACGTCCTTTGCGAATGCGAGGTGTTGTATTGTATACTAAATTGTATTTTCGTAATTGGGCAAGCAAATTACTAATATGGTTGGTTCTGACATTTATAGCATCGCCTATTTGCTTAGGGGAGTATAAATCATAGCTCATGAATAATATTATGTTTTTTCTATGTTCTGATGCTAAAACAAATGCAACTTTTTCTAAGAATTTTTCATCATTACACATATACCATATTTTTGTTCAATTAAAAAGGCATTGATATATATTGTAAAACACACATATTATAAATTATTAACAAACTTATAACACACTTCTAATATAATAAAGGTGAAAAATAATGGCAGATGAAATAGGTGGAGCAATAGTTTTATCAGTAATTGCTACCATAATTGCTTTAATATTAGGTATAATAGGTTTATTCTTAAATTTAAATTGGTTAAGTTTTCCAATAGCCGTATTGATTGTTGCAATCGGTTTAGGTTTGCTGAGTAATGATTTTGTATCTGCAGGAATTGCCGGTGCAATCACAGGATTTCTAACAGCATTTCTAAAAGGATTTGTTATATCAATATTTTGGGGCGGCTGGGCTGCAACTATCCTAAACAACGCAATAGGCGGACAATACCTGTTGCTTATATTTGTTGGAGCCATCTTTGCGGCCGGATCAAATATGTTTTTAAGCGGAAGGTGATACAAGATGAAAAAAATAATAACAATATTAATGTTTATAGCGGCATGCGGATTATTATTAAGTTCTGTTAGTGCTGCAGACTTACAGGAACATGACTTTGACGGACATTTCTCATTAGACGTACCAGTCAATGCATTCTATAAAGATGCAAATGCAGAAGGACAAAAATACACCAGCAACGATGGACAAGGATTAACAATACAATATTTAACTCCTGATGACCTCAGTGGTGCAAGCTTTGAAGATTATGTCAATTCCTTAGGATTAAAAGATGGGAAAGTTGATGGTAATTTCACAGTATTTCAAAAAGATGGTAAATATGTAGTTATTGCCAATTCAACTGATGAGATGTATATAATTACTGATAAGGATTTGGATGAAGCTAAGGCAATAGCTGAAAGTGCCGATTTGGAAGGTAATGATGTGGCTGAAGATACTACAAATAATGATTCTACAGAAGCAACTACTGTTTCTAATGATTTGGAAAAAGTTAAAATGGGTAAAGTTTTAACTATTGATGCTCCAAAAGGATCAGACCTTAATGAAGCAACATTTGATGGTTTCTGGACTGTTGCATATACATCCAATACAGAAGCGGCAGTGTACTATACTAATGATGAAATATCTAACACTACAATAGATGATGCATTTTACAATGAATTAATTGATAATATAACTTCTCAAAAGGGTGTGAAATCCTCCGAAATAGGTAATGTTACTGTTGTTGAAGGTATTCAGAATGTTGATGGTACAAATGCGGCTTATATTCATGGTGATAATGAAATGGTGATTGTTATTTCTAATGATTTGAATTTGGTTAAAGATATGGCGCAATCTGTTGAATTCACAAAGTAGGTGGGGGAATTGATCAGAAAAGTTGTATTAATATTAACTTTAATGCTTGTAGGATTATTGGCTGTGGCTACTGTTAGTGCAGGGGATAATATTACTGATGATGTATTTGGTATTGATGAAACGACTGATGAGATGGTTAGTGTTGATGAAACTAATATTGATTCATCACGAATAAATGATAATGGAACTTGTAATGAGGTAAATCATTTTAATCACGATTCTGCAGAGTATAATTTACCTGTTTTATCAGCAAGTGATAATTCTCAAGTAGTTGGAATTAAAGAAACTCATTTTGATGAGTTTAGATATGGCGATACATTTTCAAGTTCATTAAATGTGCCTCTTAGAGATGCAAATAATAATTTGATTTACAATGAAAAAGTAACATACTCTTTTGACAATATCACCGCTCCAGTTGAATATTTAAGTCACCAATCAATTACAATGCCTAAAGATTTACAAATGAATGCATATCATTTCATAACTTTAAAATATGAGGGCAGTAGTACGTATGCCCCTTGTGAAAAAACAATTGCATTTAAATATGTTTCTGGTCGTTTTGGAACTATCATTAACCAAATTCCAACAAAATTGGAACTTGATTTTGTTAATTTTAACGTATATCCGGGGTCAATAAACATTTATTTAAAAGATGATTTGGGTAAAGTATATTCAAATTTACTGTTTAATTATGTATTTGATGATAATGGAACAGTATTCCAACAATACAGTAAAACTAATGGCAACAATATCAAATTAAATTTTTCACCACTCACACAACATAAAATTACAATCAATTTTAAAGGAAATAATCTGTTCAAATCATGCACACTTTCAAGAAGTTTTTCTATTGGTACATCCATTGGATTTAGCCAATATGATGGAGAATTCGTTGAAGGTGGAAAAAATATCCCTTATTATTTATATTATAAAGATGGCATGGAAGTTAAAACTATATTTGCACCATTTGGAATAAGCACAGTCAATATTACAAATGAAGCTACTGGTCAATCAATGGTTACAAAAATAAATATATTAAAACAGGAATTAGATGTTTTTCCATTATTTGTGGATTATGATGACAAGGTAGAATATAAAGTAAGAGTAATTGAGAATGATAAATATGCAGTCAATAAAAAAGTCATTTTCACAATCGGAGATAACTCCTACAATGCCACAACTGATGATAATGGATATGCAACTTTAAAAATACATCTTAAAGCAGGAATATATACTGTAACTGCAAAATATGAAAACATTATAAAATCAAATAAAATTTATGTAAATCCAGTTTATGTGGGAAATAAATGTAGAAATGTCTATATATCTGCTGTTAATGAATACTATAATCAAAACATGAAAATAAATTATGGCTGGGAAGGTAATTTAGACGGATACTTTAAAATTTTCAAAGGCAATTCTCTAATTTACAATAAAAGAATAAATACTGGAAGTAATGTATCTGACTATTTTGAATATAGTAAACATGACTATAATTATGCCAATAATCAATTATCAGTTGGATCATATACTGTAAAATTAGTGGCTGATGATGGAACCATTCTAAAAACCTCCTCATTTAAAATTATTAAAACACCAACAGAATTATCTATTGGGTCAAAAAAAGCAAAATCCGGTAAAAAAATCACTATTTCTAGTTATGTTTTGGATGATATTATGGGAGGGTGTGCAAAAAAAGCTAATGGAAAAGTAACATTAAAAGTTAATGGAAAGTCATATTCTGCCAATGTCAAAAATGGAAAATTTTCAATATCCTTTAAATCACCAACCAAAACTAAAAAATATAGTTGCAAGTTAACATATAGTGGAAATTCAAATTATAAAGGTAGTTCCACCAAATTCACATTAACAGTTAAAAAAACAACATCCATAAAAAAGAAAAAAACAATATCTTTCACAGTTGTTGTTCCAGCCAAACTTAATAAAAAAGTTAGTAAAAAGGTTAAAGGATACAAAGTTGAAGTATATAAGTACTCTTCTAATAACAATAATAGAATTGATATTCGGGTGGGATTGTATAAAAACTCTAAGTTAATCAAACTTCAGAACTATAAAGGTCAAGTTTGGTTAAAATCCAAATCTGGAAACTGGATATATTGGTATAAAAACAATTATGGGGACAGTAATTGCGTGAATCCATTAACTTTTTCCCAATATTCCAAAATTAATCAGGCAAAAGTAAAAATTGTAATATAAAGTAGATGCAGCATGCATCTACAACTTCTTTTATTTTTGATCGGGCTTAGGCCATTTGCACTTCAACGATTCTATGTTGGTTTAAAATAACTATTTCTTTAATAATTTATCAACGCTTTCATGGTCTAAGAAAAATGGGTCTTCATGTATATATCAAACAACCTGTTTACATTAATTTTTATTTATACAAATTGCCGCAGAAGGCATTAAATAGCTTATAGTACATATATTGTATCACACCAAGGATAATTTGAAGGGTCACCTCTGTCGTGGTTTGGTGATCCTCTTTTTCTTACAATAACTACCAATATTTACAACACTAACTAATTCTGAATGCATCTGCTCGACCAAGCAACTAAAATTATCATGCTTGTTTGGCCGGAGACATTGAATCTCCAAGTTCGTATATTGCCTAAAGCAAAAAATTAGGTGATTTCACAGTACAATTGTATAAGAACTGCTGTGCCCATTTAGGGTTTGACCATATGATGTAGGTGCAACACGCATCTACATTCCTTATTTTTTATCAAGTCACACTTTCTAAATTATTATTTTCATTATAATAGTTATATATAAATATATTTATGAATAGACTTTTAATCATATTTTGAATATTTTAAACCGAAAATAATAGTTTCTAACAATTTATTCAAAAAATATTTTGGATGGGGAAAATATGAAGAAGGGAATATTTATTTTAACCTTGCTGATTCTGGCCTTGTTTAGTGTGTCCTGCATATATGCGGCCGACGTGAATGATACACTGGCAGCCAACGAGGATACGGGAGTAATTGAATTATCACATGAAATTGAAAGTGCAAATGACAATTTAGGGACAAGCGAAGAACAAAAAGTAACACAAACAGATAATGAGGAAAAAACAGGCGAAACGGATGATGGATCATTCAGGACATTAGAGAATAAGATTTACCATGCATCTTCTGGAGATACAGTATATCTGGAAAACAATTATTCCTGTGAAGACTCATGGACTGATGATATTGGAATTTTTATTCGCACATCCAATTTGGTCATTGAGGGTCAGGGCCATACAATCGATGCAAAACAAAAAACAAGAATTTTCTATTTTTTTAACGCGGAAAATGTGACCATAAAAAACATCAAATTCATAAACGCTAAAATTAATGATAATTCGGGTGGTGCTATCCTCTGGTATGAGGGAACTAATGGCAGTGTTTCTGGTTGTAGTTTTGTGAATTGTTCTACTGGTAATAGTGGTGGTGCTATCTGGTGGTATGACAGTCCTTATGGTAGTGTTTCTGGTTGTAGTTTTGTGAATTGTTCTGCTGGTGATAATTGTGGTGCTATCGAATGGTCTCATAGTGATTATGGTAGTGTTTCTGGTTGTAGTTTTGTGAATTGTTCTGCTGGTTTAGATGGTGGTGCTATCGACTGGTATGTGAGTGCTAATGGCAATATTTCTGATTGTGTTTTCATAAATAACACTGATTCTAATGGAAAAGCTATTTATATGGAGGGGAGTTCTGTTAGTTTGGACCGTAACTGGTTTGGAAATACGGCAGAAAACTACGAAACATCACCTAATGCATATATTTATGGTGCAGTTCCTGACAATTGGCTGTTTTTAAATGCCACTGTCGCCCCTAATCCAATTTCAATTGCAGAAACCGCAGACATCATCTTCAAATTATATTTATACAACGGAAGCATAACCGATTACACTTCACTAGCTAAAGTTGACTTGACATTGAATTCTAACGGCAAACTCGATAAAAATGTTGTGGGTCTTGATGAAAAAGTCATATACACACCAACAAGTCCTGGAACTGACAGCATAACCGCAACAATAGGAAATGTGACCTGCACAAAAACATTAACAGTCACAACTGACGGAACAACATTCTGGGACTTGAACCAAACAATAAACGGCAATACAAACGACACCATTACTTTAAATAACAATTACACTTATAACTCCGCTTCAGATTCTGCTTTTACAGAGGGCATAATCATAAACCGCCCGGTAACAATCAACGGAAACGGACATAAAATCGATGGAAAAAACCTAGCGAGAATATTCCATATTACTGGCAGTAATGTAACCTTAACAAACATCACATTCACAAACGGAAAAATTACAGGTTATGGTGGTGCCATATACTGGACAGGTGATAACGGTACAGTCATTGGATGTGCATTCACCAACAACAAAGCAGAAGGAGATTATCCTAACGGTCAGGGTGGTGCCATATGCTGGACAGGTGCTAACGGTACTGTCACAAACACTTCATTCTCCAATAACACCGCA
Source organism: Methanosphaera stadtmanae (assembly GCA_015062805.1). Taxonomy (GTDB): domain Archaea; phylum Methanobacteriota; class Methanobacteria; order Methanobacteriales; family Methanobacteriaceae; genus Methanosphaera; species Methanosphaera stadtmanae_C. The sequence continues at coordinate 1,748 of SUTQ01000028.1, read as the reverse complement.
AACATTGGTGGTGGTGCTATACTTTGGTTTGGTGCTAACGGTGCAGTTACAGACACTACATTCTCCAATAACACCGCAACCTATCAGGGTGGTGCTATATCCTGGGGTGGTGATAACGGTGCAGTTACAAACACTTCATTCTCCAATAACACCGCAAACTTGGGTGGTGCTATATACTGGGATGGTAATAACGGTGCAGTTACAAACACTTCATTCTCCAATAACACCGCAAACTATGATGGTGGTGCTATAGAATGTTGGGGTGATAATGGTAGAGTTACAAGCAGTATATTCATTAATAACACCGCAAAAAAGGGTAATGGTGGTGCTATAGACTGGTGGTGGAATAATGATGGTTGTGTTTCTAGTTGTTATTTTGTAAAAAACAACGGACCAAATACCGTCCATTATATTAATTCTGATTCATGCGTGATTAATGATAATATTTTCCTGAGCAATAATGGAACTGAAATCTTTTCAGATAGTTCTAGTGTTGATATGGATTGTAATTGGTTTGGTAATAATGCAACAAACTATAATGAAACCCCAGCAAGTGCAGTGGATACATGGCTCTTTTTAAATGCAACCGCAAATCCAGATAATCCAAGCGTATTCAGCACATCTGACATAATCTTTAAATTATACTTGTACAACTCAACATCCCAAAAGATTTCTGAGTATAATAATTCACGTTTAAAAGATATTAACCTGACAATAACCTCAACCAAAGGAGTAACTGATAAAAATGCCAGTGAATTAGCAGATACTGTTAAATACACAGCAAAACAAGGTGGTGCAGGTACTATTACCGCAACAGTTGAAGATGCAATATACACAATCGAATTAAACAACATAAAATTAAGTCCTGAATTTTCAGTTAATTCTGAAGATGTGACATATCTGGAAAATGCAACATTAACACTTAAATACAATCCAAATGCAAACGGAACTGTCAACATAACACTTAAAGGCAAAAAAAAGAACTACACATTTAATAATATTGATTTGAACAATACCATAAAACTTGAAAACATTAACAGTGATGAATATAGTGTGACTGTTACATATTCCGGTAGTGATCAATTCTTTAATGCAACTGCAAATACAACATTGACAATAAACAAGGCCAATTCAACATTGACAATCAATGATAATGTTACCTTTGATTACAACACTAATGGATCCACTACTGTATCCTACACCAATGCCACTGGTGTTAATGCCAGTGTTGTTGGTCAGCCAAATGCAATTGTTGTTATAAATGATACAACAATCACTGTTTCAGGTTTAAATGCAGGCAATTACACTTTAACAGTTACAACAATAACTGATGCAAACCACAATAACATAACAAAGAATGCTACAATAACTGTCAACAAAGCTAAAACACAATTAACTGCAAATGCAATTACAACAACATACAACATCAACAAGGATTTGGTTATCACATTGAAGGATGCTAACGGCAATGCTTTAAGTGGTGTAAATGTGATTGTTGATTTGAACGGTGCTAAAACATTAACTACTGATAAAAACGGTCAAGTTAAAGTATCCACAAAAGGATTGGCACCTAAAGCATACACTGCTAAAATAGCATTCAACGGAAACACTAACTATATTAAATCAACTAATGATGTTAAAGTCACTGTCAAAAAGGCCACTCCTAAACTGGCCGCCAAAAAGAAAACCTTTAAAACTACTGTCAAAACCAAGAAATACACTGTTGTCTTAAAGGATAACACTGGTAA
>SUTQ01000047.1:1692-2826 GCA_015062805.1 Methanosphaera stadtmanae | reverse complement strand
GTTAATATCAAACCTATTTTTCTTTAATGAATCAACTCCAATTAGAATGTCGAAAAGGTCATCTTTTTCAATTACTCTAAAATAATCTTGGAAAGTCTTGTCTCCTATAGTTATTTCTAGCTCATATATTTCGGATTCAATTGTCGAGTTTGAACAAGCTTGAAAAATAGTTTCTGAGATTCTTCCTATGGCAGGTTTGTTTATATTATATTTTTCTAAAGCAGATCTTGTAATAGCATTAACACTAGCGCAAGTATCTAAAAATATCTCACAATTGGTATTTTCAACTTTTCCTTTTACTTTAATTATTTTAAATTTATTAACTATTGTCATCACATTATTAATAGCATTACTTTTAGGAGTAAGCTTCAAAGCTTTACTAAATGCTGTTCTGAATTTTGGGAATAGATCAAGTAAGTATCCTAATTTAGTAATAACTTCAGTAGATGCAACTTCTTTTAATAGATCTTGTATTAAATAATCATCAAATTGTTCTATTAATTTAATATGTTTTTCTTTAGATTCTTTGTTGTTACTTAACGAAGGTGGAGATTTCTTTGCATTTTCAATAATATCTTTAATTCTTTCTTCATGATTGTTTCTTTTACTCGTTCTAATATTCTTCTCGGCTATAATTGAAGGATCTAAGTACTCCAATTTTTCGGTTTGATTACTATTAGAGGTAGTTTTATTATTTTTATCTAAAGTAGTATTCTTATCTACTGTATTTGTAGACTTATTTTTATTAATTTCATTATTTTGTATACTATCTTCAATATCATCTTTAATCATAATTACATCTTCAATTGGTAAAGTATTAGTTTCCATATTTTGATCCTTTTGGTTATGCACCTTTTTTCCTTCATTAAGACAAGCATCATATTTGTTGTTATGTCTCATAGCTGCTGTTTGAATCGGCGTCGGATTATTCTTTAATGTATCATTGGATTTCTCTTTATTATAAGGAATGGAACTTACGTTTTTTTCTTTTTGTTTTCTGACAGCTGGTGCAAGAACTTCAATTGGTTTATTAATATGTAAAGGTTGATAATTTGATATTGATTTATTATGGTTATTCATATTATTATTATTAATATATTTATTATTAATATTGTTACTATTATTATTAATATT
>SUTQ01000047.1:0-1592 GCA_015062805.1 Methanosphaera stadtmanae | reverse complement strand
TTATTATTAATATTGTTACTATTATTATTAATATTTCTATTATGATGATAACAATTATTAGCATTGTCTTCCATGTGGTTGGTTTGTTTACTGGAAGTTATCCTTCTCCCATTTAGTGGTTTAAAGATTTGTTGATCATTCCCCTTTCTTCCATTTCCGCTAATTGTTTGAACGAATAGGGGCAGTTTGAAGCCTTGTGCCCATTTTGGAAACAACGGAAACAAGTAGTTTTCCTATTTTGGTAGTCTTTATTAAAACTTTTATTATATTCCTTATTTGGAATAACCCCTGGATTTCTATTTATGGTAGTTGTAAGTATATTAGCATCAATACCGTTATTATTGTCATATACGTTACTATTTTGAGAAACTGCGGTAGCTATATTGTTGGTATTGTTATCGTTACTAATATTATTGTTTTTATAATTGTAATTAGAGTTATTACTATTTTGTATTCTATTAGGTAAATAATTATAATTATAGTTGTTGTTATCCATGATATTATTCATATTTTGATTGACGTTAGTATTATAATTATTATTGAGGTTCATAAATCTTGAACCATTACTAAAGTTTCGGTTATTCCTTCTAAAAGGTGGACGAAAATTATTATTGTAAATATTTCTATTAGTACTTTGATTTATATTATGTTGATAAGAAGGTTCTCCATAAAAATTCTGATAAAATGGGTGATTCATTATAGGACTATCCAAATTTTGCACGAACATTAAATTAGATCTATTCTTATTATTATCTTGCCCAATATTACTGATTATTTCTTTTTCAGCTTCTTCGGATACTTCAGCTACCTTAAAAGCTTCAGATAAAGTTTCGCATTCGGTTGTCATAACTCTTGAACAAGGAAAGACCCGTGTACTTATAGCAGTAGTATAGTCCTTTATTGAAATTAGTTTTTGATATTCTCTTGGTAGGCCTTTATATAATATTTTGTATCTATGATTAAATTTTTTTATAGTTTCTTTATTATTAATTTTTAATGATTTTAATACTGCACATTTATCATTAGGTGTGATGTGCAAGTACTCCTCAACGGCAGCTTGGATTTCTTTGAAGCTGGGATATCTAACTTCGTTTCCATTCTTACTTTTTAAAGAGTTTAAGGCCCCATGCATGTCTTCTTCGACTGCTTCTTTGGCCCAGACAAAAATTCTTCTTGGTTCCACAACATCGTAGAGCTCCATCACTCTGACGAATTCATGCATCCATCCATCAACATCTTTTCCATAGTCGATGAGATTTGGTAATGCTTTCTGTAATTTGGCAGCGTCAATCATGATAAATAGAATTTATTAAAAAAAAGTAATATAAAATAGTTATATTTATTTATAATATAATAATTGTTTTGTAAAAAAAAATGAAGAAATAAAAAAAAATTGTTTTATAATAATATAATAAATGCTTTTGTACTATAAATATATAAAATAAAAAAAATGAATGAATTAAAGTAAAGTAATTTCTCTTATTATTTTCATATTATTTTATCTTGCTTCCGCCCGGATTCTCCACCAATTTTGGTACGTTATTTTTATATATTGTACCTTTTATATGATTTGGGGAAAGCAAGTTGTAAAA
>SUTQ01000005.1:116118-121734 GCA_015062805.1 Methanosphaera stadtmanae | reverse complement strand
TAATTATTTGATAATAGTATTTAAATATTTTGATAAAAAGTATTACTTTTCACACTTTATTCATATGATTTCTACAGGGCCTAGTTATAATAAAATCTTGTTAAAAAACCTCTTAATGGAATTGCTGCATATACTTAAAAAAATAAAAAAAGTTAGTTATATATTTTTGATCTATCTTTAATTGGTCAATACACACAATTGTTTAAACTTTAAGACGTATTCTGTAATTTCCTTGTTTTGCTCGTTATATTTGGGATATTTTATTGCTAATGGTTTTCTTTTACGATTGTAATATTAATATGGATTTCTATTTTGTTTTTTTTTTCATTTGCTTGCAAAAGCATTGTACATATTTTCTGGTTGTTTGTGTTTAAGATAGTGTGAATATTCCTTTAGGAAATAATTATAAGTTATGATTAGTCTGTCCTTACTTAAGCATAATTCATTCAATCTTATTTCTTCATTGTTTATAGATTATTTTTTTTTCGTACAATGTTATATTGATTCTTCTTTTAGGAAATCGATTATATTGAGATTTATAATGCCCTGTTTTGAATAATCAGTTATATCTTCAGTTATTATATATTTAGGATAATTGTCTTTTATCTTCATTAAAGGTTTGAATTCTCTTTTTCTAGTTTCTTCTCCTTTCAATGTTTCTGAAACTTGAACGTATATTATACGGTTATTTTTTTTACATATAAAATCTATTTCATAATCTTGATATATTCCTACAGTGATTTTATAACCTCTTCTTAATAATTCATTGAAAACTATGTTTTCAAGTTTTTGACCTTCATTATGATTGTTATCTCCTATTAATGCTTTATAAAATCCATGATCCATCAGGTAATATTTTTCATTAACGGATAATATTTCTTTACCTTTTAAATCTTCTCTTTTTACTTGTGTGAATAATAATGCATTTCTTAATAATTTTATATAATTTAATACTTTTTCAGGATTAGCTTTCCTTTTTTCATGTTTGAAAAATTTGGATATGCTATTGGCTGAAAAGGTATGTCCCATATTATCAATTAGGAAATATATTAATCGTTCTAGAAAATCTAAATCTCGTATATCGTAACGTCTGACTACATCTTTTAGTAATATTGAATCATAAACGTTATTTATATAATCTATTTTTCCTTTATTTAATTGTTGTAAATATGGTAATCCACCAAATTCTTTATAATCTTCAAATAATTCTAGTTCTTCATATTTATTTAAGGTTTTATCTTGATTTTTATATGTTAAAATTTCATTAAATGATAATGGATATATCTTGAATTCAACATATCTTCCGGCAATATATGTTGCTAGTTCTCCAGACAACAAATTAGAATTAGATCCAGTGATATATAAATCACAGTCTAAATCAACCATGTAAGAATTTATACTTTTTTCCCATCCTTTTACATTTTGAATTTCATCAAAAAATAGGTATAATTTACCATTAATGTTTTCAACCAAATTAAATACAAGTTCATCTAATTCCTGTGAATTTTCTATCCATTTGTATTTTGTTGATTCAAATGATATTAAAAAGATATGGTCATCCTGGATGTGATAATTATTTTTTAATTCTTTTATTATTAATTTTAACATAGTTGTTTTTCCACAACGTCTCATACCAGTTAATACCTTAATTAAATCAGTATCAACAAATTCATTTATTTTATCTATATAAAAATGTCTATCAATCATTGATTTACAACCTTAAGTTATACCATAAAAAATATGATTTTAAAATAATTTTATAAGATATATATTATAAAATTTAGTATAATAAATAGTATATACTATATAACATATAAAGTTTTTGAAAATACAATTAGACATGTTGCATTTGTGTCATGAAAAAGTAGCAAAGATTTCAATCATAAAATGACTTAATGGTAAATATTAGGGTTCTGGAAAATTAACTTATTTTTGAGCTCATATTCAATTTATTTGGAAGATTATACCTAATAATGTTCAATTGGGTGCAAAACTTGTCAAAGAAGAATTTATTAATGTTATTCCATTACTATCTACTCAATTAATAAACATTTGGTCAAGATTGTCTCATACAGAATAGAAGAGACTGATTTCTTTATTCAACAGGGATATTAAAAGAATTAAAAATAGCGGAGTTTGTTGGTGTTAAAAGTTGTTCTCTAAGTAGACCATTAAATAATCTTCAAAATCAGGGATTGGTTAGATGATTTAGGAAATATCATCTTATTGAGCCAATGTTAGGGCAATGGTTGAAATTAGACTATAAACATAAAGGAATTTATCCCTACAGAAAAATTTAATCAGAAATAATATTCTTTTCTATATTTTACTATCAATAGTGTTTCATACAATGTTTTTTTCTTTATTTTCGCCATATCTAGATGAATATGTGGAAAATCATCTTCATAATTGTCTAATAATATATTATCTGGCATGATTACTATTGACCATCCCCATTGTGTTTCTTGAAAAATATGATTTTACTAACACCATGTTTATATTAACATAATTAATGTTCTTATTTTGTTTAGAATGTGTGATAATAAAATATACAATCCATATAACAAAATAAGTGTCACAAAGCTTCAATAATAAAAAAAACTATAAAAAATGAAATATTAATCTATTTATATTATCAAATGATGGATTGAACTGATAAAAAAAGAAAAATATGGTTTAAACCTAAAAAAATTTACAACATCTAATATTTTATAATATATAATCCATAAAATATCATTAATTTTTAGAATAAAATCCATAAAAAATTATATTAATTGACTTATAATTTAAGTCTTATAAAATAATTTTTTATTAAATCATTCCCGAAAATACTATCATTACCATACCTTCTCCATCATTTTATGTCCAATATAAGGAGGGTCATATCATCGAACTGCTTTTCTCCATTGGTGAATTTGTTGATATCATTAATAAGATCCATTATGATGTTTTCACCTGATTCATGATTGTTAAGAAAATCAGTCAACCTTTCTTCACCATATATCTCATGTTCCGTGTTATTTGCATCCGTGATTCCATCGGTATAAATGATTATTTCATCTTCCAGACTTACCTCATAATTTTTATATTCATAATTATCCATTACACCCATCACTATTTCCGAATCGACATCAAGCATTTCATACACACCATCATTTTTGATAAATGGCGGGTTGTGTCCTGCGTTTGCATATTTCAACTTATGGGTATTCTTATTGTATATTCCCAAAAACAATGTAATGAACATCATTTCGGGGTTGTTTTCACATACCTGATTGTTCACGTCATATAATACCATGGCCGGATCCGGTTTGTTTTTCATCAGGAGCTTTATAGAGTTCTGTATGATTATGGTAAATATTGCTGCAGGCACTCCCTTACCTGATGCGTCACCAATAATGATAACAGTGTTTTCTTCATCCAATTCATAGAAGTCGTAAAAATCTCCTCCAACTTCTTTTGCCGGTTTACAGAATCCTTCCACCGTTAATGCATCATTGTTTATTGATTTTTTCGGTAACGTGGATTCCTGTATCTTGTGGGCAATGTTAAGTTCAGTATTGATTCTCTCCTTTTCACTTTCCAGTGACTTCACGTTTTCTATGTAATTGTTGTTGTTGTTTATAAGGTTAGTGTAACTGCGTGAAAGGATTCCCATTTCATCATCATTATCCAGGTAATCGGAGTAAATGTCAAGCAATCCCTCGGATTCAATTTTTTCGTTTTCCCTGATGAAACCATCTATCTTTGAAAATGATATTACAGGTTTAATCAGTTTTCTTTCAATATATGCCAAGAGTATCATGGAAGGTACTGCAAATGCAAAAATGGTCAAATCCAAAAACTGCAAGAGGAATAAATTCATCTGATTTTCGGATATGCTGCTGATTACATCAAAGATCATTTCAGGTAATGGTGAATAAATGATTAACCTATCAACCAATACTATTATAAACGACAGTATAATGAAACTAATCATTATCTTTTCGGGAATTGACGTATAATTAATTTTGACTATTTCTGTAATAGGCTTTGTATTATACATTAACAGCAATACCAATAATACTATCAATTCAAACAAGGAAAGTATGATATTCATTCCAAAAATATGGTTAAGTATTATAAATACTGAAGTAGTGATGAGAATTATTGCAAATAATAGTCTATATGTCAATTTATATGACTTATCCGATATTTTAGGCATATATGAGAAATCTTTATACCTTGCTATTATCATAAAGATCATGCTAAACAATAATGAAAAATTCAAGAAATTCACAAAATATCTCAATGCTATAATGTGCAAATCAATCGTTTCCGGATAAAATGCTTCCATCGTATTGAGCATAAATAGTGAGTAAAATACCGAACAAACAAAAGATATGAGTATAAGATAAATCAGATTGCTCATATTAGTTAATCTTGGTTTTGTAACTGTAAGCGATCCAAAATCTCGGGTATACCATAACTTATAGGCAAGATACGAAATTATAAGACTGAAAATTTCAGACACAAATGCTGTTGGAATATTGTATCCCCTGATAATGTCACATACTGCATTGGCCACTACGGCTCCCAAAGCACCATAAGGGCCAAAGAATAAACCTGCTACAAAAAGTATCCCCAGATGGGGGGTAAGATCCGCACTGAAGTTTGATGAGGCAAACAGATAGTAATCTCCCAAATTTATTATAAACATCAACAACAAGGGAATTATGAAATTTTTTATCTTATTCTTCATGTTTTCACTTTTTTGATTATTGTCAAATGGTTTTCATTGTTCTCATATTCATAGTTCAATTCATCAGTAAGATTCTTTACCAAATGAATGCCCAAACCGCCGATTTCCGCTTCATCAATAGTGTCTGGAGAATCGGGTGACTCAGATTCGATGGGGTTGAATTGAATGCCATCATCAATAAACTCCATTTTCAAAACGGAATCCTTGCATTCCACGTTTACCTTTATATATGTACAATTGGAATAATTGACAATGTTTACAAATACTTCCTCAACGATTAAGTCAATATCATAACCAATGTTCGAAACTTCACCATGAATAAACTCGTTTAATCGTGTTAATTCATTGATTGAAGGATTTAATTCAATATGATTCATTTAATCTCCAGTATCTTGTCAAACCCTGACATTCTGAATATTTCCTTGATGATATCATTCACGTTTGTAATTGTCATAGGGATGTTTTTTTCATTCAGTTTCTTTTGAGTTGCTATCAATACGCGTAAACCTGCACTTGAAATGTATTCAAGACTGGAAAAATCCAAGGTTAACGATGTAATGTTTTCTATTTCATCGTTCAAGCTGTTTTCCAGTTCCTGTGATGTGATTGTGTCTATACGACCCTCAACACTAACTGTCAAATCCTTTTCTTCAAATTTTTTTTCTATCTTCATATAATCTCCCTCCTACTTATTTCAACATTAATTATTTTTTTAATATATTCTTTCTAATTAATATTTTTATTTTTCAATTGTTATAACAGTACTGTTTATACTCAATTCCTAAATCTTGGAGGAATAATAGTATTTTTCCATCATTCTTAAGATATACATCAATAGGTTCCGGTTTATCCTTAAATTTTAGGATGTTGTCAAT
>SUTQ01000005.1:64142-116018 GCA_015062805.1 Methanosphaera stadtmanae | reverse complement strand
ATTCATTTAAGTCAAGAAGCCTTCTTTAGAATAATTAAACTATATGATGTTGATTACTAAAAGATAGATTCTTCTTAAATTGACTTCATAGGGAGAGTGGATAATGAAAAAATTAGACCTTGGAAAAAAGGAAGAGAATAATCGAAGCACTATTTTAAATAAAGCTAACTTATCCCAAAGAAAAGAGGAATCCTAAAACAATATTTTGGAAATAATGAAGAAGGATTACAGGTCAGCTTTCTCAAATCCTATAGTAATATTGTTGTTATTGGGTCTTATTATACTGCCCTCATTGTATGGGCTGGTTAATATATATGCATGTTGGGATCCTTATGAAAATACGAATCATGTTCAATTTGCCATAGCCAATGGGATAACGGAACAACATATGACGGTAAGAAAATTAACGTAGGGGAAGAATTGGTTCTTTCTTTGAAGGAAAATACTGATTTTGAGTGGGTTTTTGTCATGCCCGACGAACTGCGTACAGGTGTTCATAATGGAACATATTATGCCGGTATAATCATACCCCATAATTTCAGTGAATCGGTCGTATCAATAGTAAATGGTAATCCACATTCTGCTGAACTGGAATATATTGTCAATGAGAAATCCAATCCGGTAGCTGCTAAGCTTACAGATGCTGCCGCAAAGGAAGTTTATAACAAACTCAACGCAAAAATTGTTTCATTTATTGATGTGGCTGCCGTCGGTAAACTAGGAGAATTACAGGAAGGTTTGGCTAGTGGTGCCGATAAAATGGATGCCGGTGCGGATAAGTTATCTGCCGGTGCCGATAAAGTGAAAGATGGTGCAAACCAATTGACTGCAGGAGCAAATACGCTTTCAAGTGGTTCAAATCAATTAGCATCCGGAGCAAATGCAGTGTCCAGCGGAGCAAATTCATTGTCTGTAGGTTCAGTTAAATTAGCCAATGGTGCTGATGAACTTGCCAGTGGTGCCAGTCAGGTATCTGATGGTACGCAACAAATTGCCGATAAAAGCAGTGATATCTACAGTATTTTCCTGAAAATCAAAAATGTTATCGAGGGTGGTGGAAACACTTACAAAATAAGAGACGATGTAGATGACCTTGATTCGCAAACTTCCAGTCTTGCCGAAAATATGCGTAATGTTGACAATCAATCGTCGGAAGTATCATCAGATGCATATAAACTCTTCGGTGAATCCTACAATCTGACCCATGATGCAGCCAATATGGCAAATTATGCAAATGCTGTTTCAGGAAGAACACATAACCTATCCAATAGGTTTAGTAATATTTCACAAGATATGTCACAGCTCAATGAAGCAATAAAAAACAATGACAGTCCAAAAATACATGAATTGCTCGAAAAAATTAACACTGAATTGAATAATACAAATCAGTCACTTGGTCAGTTAAATACTGGAGCTCACCAGGTATCCGAAGGTTCAGGAACTTTGGCAAATGGTTTGCATACTCTTTCCGATGGTTCTTCCGAATTAGCAGAAGGTTCATCAAAACTGGCTAGTGGTGCAAATGAACTATCAAATGGAATTCATGTTCTCTCAGATGGTACAATAGAATTGGCCGACGGTGCAGAACTGCTGGGATATTCATCAGCTTCCGCTTTAAGAAATGCTTCAGATGAAATAGGTTTTGCCGCCGAACAATTGTCGGCCATTACCGATGCAAATCAGGAGGATATTGGAGATTACTTCTATTCTCCGGTAATACTGAAAAGACATGAAGAGTTCCCGACAAGCAATTACGGTTCACAGGTAGCACCATTTTATCTTGTATTGTCCATGTGGGTAGGTGCACTCATCAACACAGTAATGTTAAAAACGGGAAGTAGTGTAGGAACAAAATATAAGCCGCATGAAGTATACAACGGTAAACTCCTGCTTTTTAATATCATGGCAATACTGCAGACAACAGTAACATTAATTGGATCTTTCATCATGGGAATTGATGTTTCAAATCCATTGATGTTTGTGCTTTCATGCTACTTTGTAGCGATAGTATTCATGGCCATAATATATTCCCTCAGTTCCCTATTTGGTGAAGTCGGAAAAGGAGTGGCAATTTTACTGCTGGTATTCCAGATATCCGGTTCCGGAGGAATATATCCTATAGAGATTATGAATGGTATCTTTGGAGTCATTTATCCATATCTGCCAATGACTCATGCAATTACAATGGTTCGTGAAGCCCAACTGGGATTGATATGGTCAAACTATCTATTGTCCTTTGTATTCCTTTTAGTATTGACTGCAGAGTTGTTTTTGCATCCATAATGCTTAAACAACACTGGGATAAACGAACAAAATATTTTGAAGAAAAATTAGAGGAATCCAATCTTTTCAATTAACAATTCTTCTTCAACTTCTTTTTTTTATTGATTTATATTACCGGAAATTCAAATATAATTGCTATTGAATTGGAAAAAAATATTTTGATTAACTAAGAAAGTAAAATATTAATTTTTCAAAACAAAAGGATATAAATAAATGAACTAATTTCATTACTTTTTAAAAAATATAAATATTTAATATTGATTTTAATAATGTTATCTGCTCAAACATACTTCACATTAACATTACCCCAATATACTGCAAATATTATTGATTTAGGTCTAAATTAGAAAAAATTAAATAATATATTATATTTAAGAAAAATAACCGCCAATTTATTGTTTTTAATTTCGAATTAATTTTAAATAAAAAAAGAAATTAGAAAAGTTTTTTATTGAAATCCACTTTCCATACAAAGATTATTGCCAAAAAGGTAACCAATAATGATATCAGCCCTGCTTCAGGACCATAAACACCACCATTAATTATGTTTGGTGTTGTCTGACTGAAGTGTAGAATTGAACTTGTTTCGATACCGCTTACGTTAAATCCTAAGAGATAACTTTGTGTAAAGTTCCATGCTGAATGTAATGCTCCACAAATCCATATATTATCTGCTTTTAAAAACAATATTGACAACAATATACTAAAGAGTATTAAACTGATTATTGAAACAAGATTGAACCCATTGTTTCCCATGTGTCCCACTACAAAAAATAGTGTTGAAACAAGAATTGCTACAAAAACACTGTAGTTTTTGGAAAATAATGGAATTATCCATCCTCTAGTATATATCTCTTCTGCAAATGGTTGAATAATAAACACTATAATATATGGAACTGCCAGGTTTAGTGATGAAAAGTCATATCCTGCAAAGGAATATTGGCCTAATGCCATACCTATAATTACTACCAGGACAAACATTACAAAGCCTATAATAAATCCCTTAAGTAATGATGATACAATATTTCCCCGACTGAAACCTATACCTCTAAGATTTCTTTTTTCCACTTTTATAATTACAAAAAGTGCTACCATTATCGGGACAATAAATGCTCCCAGCGTTAACAGTACATATAAATCACTTCCAGCCGGCACTCCTTCTGTCAGAACTAATGTAATCAATGCCAGAATAAGCATAAGTGCTATATATGAAAAAATGAAAATATAAGTTTCAATTAATGGAGAATACCTATTTTCTGCTAGAACCGCTTCTTTAAGCGTTTCTGATGTTTTTTTAAAATTTTCCAGTTGATTAAACATAATATCACCCCCAATAAACTATTCTTTCAATAATTATCTTTGAAAATCAATATTCAAATATTTTCATATATGAATTTTTTTAGAACTGTTACATTACTAATTATTAACATCTATTCAATTTTATGTGTGATTTTATTCTCTTTTCTGAAATTATTCTAAACATGACTATTTGTAAATATTATAAAAATCCTTTAAATTTTTTTTATCCTCATCCGATAAGTCATGCCAACGAATGTTTTGTATAGCTCCTTCAAGTGCCATTAACTTGTTTATACATGCACTATCATCTCTTTCTTTAATTTTCAGCCATGCTTCTTTACTGCCCATCTCAATCAGTTCATCAACAGTATTTATTCCAACATCATTTAACTGTTCTTCAAGTACTTTACCAATATTTGGCAGCTTAGACAGTTCCCCCATTTTAATTACCTCAAAAATTTTTCATAAAGAAATACTACCTGCATAGAAACAGGTTATTCTTTATTCTTATTAAATTATTACTATATGATTGTCTATCATAACATATTTATCTTATTATCCTTAGTATACTCCTGGAATTTTAAAGACAAGATGGAGTTTACATTAAACGGTTTTAAAATTTTTCATTGATGTTATATTATTGTAGAAAAATTTAATTAAAAATCAAAAAGCTATTATTCAAATAAATTTACAATTTTATATAATAAAAGAATAAGACAAATAATGATATATTAAAATTTAGTTTATGTCTAAATATTATCCAATTAAACAATTTAATGCTTAATTATATATCATATTGCTGACATAGTATTATATAACAATGTTAAAAATAATATTCAAAAATACAAAATTAGGTTTTAAATATGAGTGAAAGTATAAGAATTTTAACTATCCAGGATATTTCCTGTTTTGGACAATGTTCGATAACTGTTGCATTGCCGATTATATCTGCTTTTGGAATAGAAACAGCAATATTACCAAGTGCTGTGTTATCCACACATACTTCAGGATTTACAGATTATACTTTTAGAGATTTAACAGAAGATTTTCCCGCAATATTAAGACATTGGGAAAAAGAGGACATCTCTTTTGATGCAATATATACTGGTTATATTGGATCAAGCAAACAATTAAAATACATTAAAGACATTATAAATTCCAGACTAAAACCTGAAGGGCAAGTTTATGTAGATCCTGCTATGGCAGATTTTGGAGAATTTTATTATGGATTTGACCAGGATTTTGCTGATAAGATGGGTGAACATTGTAAATTAGGAGACTTCATTCTCCCAAATACAACAGAAGCTTGTTATCTATTGCATAAGAAATGGAAAGAAAACTTCTCCAAAGAAGAAATGATTGAAATGGCAAGGGAACTTTGTAAATTTACAAATAAATATGTCATTTTAAAGGGTGATACTCATAAAGAAGGCAAAATAGGAATGATTGTTATAGATAAAGATAACCCCTCTGAAGTAAATATAGTATACAACAATAAAATAGATTATGTAACACATGGAACAGGAGATGTTTTTGCTTCATCTTTTGTAGGGGCTTCATTAATTGGAAAAAGTCCATCCGCTTCAGCTAAAATAGCTGGTGAATTTACTAAAAAAGCTATTGAATACACTATTGATGACCCTAAACATAATTACGGAGTTAAATTTGAAAAAGCAATTCCAAAGTTGTATGATTTATTAAAAGATTTTGATAATAATTTAAAACATCAATAATAATTAATAATCTTAAACAATTTATTTTAATAATAATTTTTATTTTTTTAGGAGATAATATGGAAAATAAAACTGGACTTTTTTCCAATGCTGTGATATGGTTCGGAGTAGCTATTTCGGTTTCTGAAATTCAAGCAGGTGTTCAGATTGGTGCTATGTCTCCAATCAAATCATTGTGGCTTCCCCTGGTTCTTGGACATTTGCTTGGTGGAATTTTGCTATTTTTAGTTGGTCTTATTGGTGCACGTATTCGCCAGAATGCCATGAATACCACAAAATTAGCTTTTGGTAACTATGGTTCGAAGTTTTTTGCCACTTTAAACGTGATGCAGTTGGTTGCATGGGTAGCCGTTCTATATGCTCAAGGTGCATTAGCCCTGAAAGGTTTGAATTTACCTATTTCCTTTTCAATGACCTGCATAATTCTTGCATCCATTGTTGCAGTATGGGTTTACATCGGATTGAAACGTTCTTCAAAAATTACCTCTGCTGTTATGATTATACTTACCCTGTTGCTAACGATTTTAACTGTAAAATTGTTTACAATGGGTTCATATAACACGGCTATTCTTACGGATAACATGCAAGCACTTAGTTTCTGGAATATATTTGAGATTTCCATTGCAATGCCTGTTTCCTGGTTACCGGTAATATCTGATTATACCAAAGATGCAGAAAAACCTGTTAAAGCTACGTTAGTATCTGCCGTTGCATATACAATTGCCAGTTTATGGATGTATTTTATTGGTATAGAAGTAGTTGGAATTGGTGCCAATAATGATGTAGCACAAGCTATTCTATTAGCAGGCCTTGGTGTAACGGGTATAATAATATTGGTACTTTCTACAATTACTACCAACTTTTTGGCTACCAACTCTGCAGGTGAATCAGCAAAGACAATTGTCAATAGTGTTGACCCAAAGGTTGCTGGCATTGTAGTTAGTGCCCTGAGTGCAGTTATTGCCATTAGTGGAATAATGGACCATTTTATAAGTTTTCTATACTTGATTACATCAGTTTTTGGTCCTATGGCAGCAGTACTAATTGTTTCCTATTATTCCAAATCTGATGCTGACGATAATGTCTGGACTTGGCGTTGGAACATTTTTGCATGGTTCATTGGTTTTATTGTTTATCAACTTGTATCCACATATAACTCAATATTCCTGGGACCTACACTGCTATCCTTTATCGTATCAGCAGTTCTTGCTTATGTAAGAATTATCTTGAAGAAATAATTCTTCATAACTTTTTTTTTCATTAATACTTTTGTACGATTTTTTCAATTATACCTTTTTTCTAAAAATTAAAATGATTAAAAATGTATTTTTATATTGTGTGATATACCATTACTACCAATCATTTATTCATTTTTTAACATCTATCATTTAATGCAAATAATCATTAAAATTCCAATAGTTATTAATTTATATTAGTATTTTTTTGAAGCTTTAGTTAATATAAAATATCTATTTTTTAATAATAATACTATTTCAAAAGAGTACTTATAATATAGTCCAATTATTAACACGATGTATTGTTAATCCACAACCCATTATTAGAACAAGGAATAAGAACATACAACAATTATAAAACTTCGTAAGGATTCCATAGAATCCAATAAACAGAATAAAAATATAACAAAAGATAATAAACTTTTTTAATCAAATATAATATTATGGCTAACTTACTGGAAAAAAGCATCAATTTCTTTAAGGATGAAAGCGTATTATCAATATCGTTAATATTAGCTATTATTTCCTGTTTTTTTGTTAAACCAAATTACAATTATTTAAATTACATTAATTGGGAAACCCTCATATTACTCTTTGTAATAATGGTTATTGTAGAAGTTTTAAAAAATCTTGCAGTATTTGAAATACTCGTACGTAAACTCTTGACAAAAATCAGAAATACACGGGGACTTGTATTCATACTGGTTTTAATCTGTTTTCTAAGTTCAATTTTTATTACCAATGATGTTTCATTGATTATATTTGTACCCTTTTCAATCATGGCATTGAAAAAAGTTTATCGTGCAGATTTAATAGTGATAACTGTTTGTCTGCAAACTATAGCAGCAAATGTTGGATGCATGCTTCTTCCAACAGGTGCCCCTCACAATATTGTCATGTACACATCATCAAACATATCATTCATATCATTTTTCCTGCTGCTGTTGCCGTATGTGATTGTTTCCCTGATGTTTTTATTGACAATACTCTTTTTCATTCCAAAAAATGACATTGAGTTACATTATATAGGCGAAGTCGAATTCAACAGAAATCGTTTCCTGAAAAGGGTATTCATGGGCGTTGACTACTTTCTGCTATTGACTTTCATTGCCCTTTTTATTCTGATAGGAAACCTGGAAAACATCACATTCTTCAATATGTTATTTAAGAAAATGATTATCGGAAATGAAGTGTTGTGTGGAGTAATTGCATCACAAATTATTTCAAATGTACCGGCCGCAATGTTACTCACAGGTTTCAGCAACAACATTGAAGACATTATCATTGGAATAAATATAGGTGGATTTGGAACTCTCATAGCTTCCATGGCCAATCTCATATCTTACAACGTTATTTTACGCCAGTGCAACGAATTTAAACTCAGATATCTTATCATATTCACAGTACTAAATGTTGTTTTACTTTTAATATTGTTAGGCGTTAATGCGTTAAGTTAACTGTGAATTTATTTGACTAATTTAAGTTAAATAACTTAATCTAATTATTTTTTTAATAATTGAAATATAATATTTTTTTATGAATAATCCAAAATTTTTTTAAATCCAATTCATATAATTTGTACAATTTCTATATGAATATATATATATATTGTTATTAAAAATTTTTTAATTAAAGTGTTTAAATTCTTTTTTTTATAAAAAAATAAGTTTTAAAAAATAATTCCCAAAAATACCTCATTAATTCATTTTATTATAGAAATAAAATTATTATAAATGATTTTCATAATCATTATTATAAATATAAGGAGGTTGATATAATTTTTATATAAGAAAAAAGGTAATTGTTAATAAAGCAATTTTATTTTTAATGCTTATGATTATCTTAATTTTAAGTTTAACAGTAACTTTTGCGACCAATAATGATACGGGCGACGTTACCTTATCAAAAAGTAGTCAATCTGATGTAATTGGTTCCACAAATTATAATAGATATGATGACAACAGTTTAACAAAATTAAGTAAAGAGATTAATAGTACAAGCAGAACTCTCGTACTTAATAAAAATTACAAGTACTCCCGCAAAGACGATAGAAACGGAATAGTTGTAAAGAAAAGTAATTATGTTATAGATGGAAAAGGTCATACCATTGACGCTGATGGTAAAGCCAGAATATTTGATATATATGGTACAAATGTCGTTCTAAAAAATATGGTATTGAACAATGCAAACCATTATAGTGGAACAGCAATTTATATCAATCCGAATTCTAGTGTAACAACAATAAACGTTACATTCAATAATTGTCAAACATCCAATGCAGGTGTTGTATTTGCAAATGAATGCACATATAACAGTAATTATGATAAGTTCATAAACTGTAAAAGTAACTCTGAAGGTATAATCAGTTCTTATAAATCCAAAATCAATGTGAAACAGGTTTATGTACAGACTAAACACAAATTGGAAAAGGGTGTTATATCAAGTTTAGGCAGTTCTTCAATAAAGGTAACTGATTCAACATTTAAGGATATATCCTCAAAATATTCCGCTGCAATATTTGCTGACAATCAATTGAATATTCAAAACTGTAAATTCATTAATTTAAAAAGCGATTTTACTGGTGGAGCAATAATAGTAAAAGAACTCGACAATGAATTCGAAGTAAATAACTGTTTATTCAAAAATGTAACTAGCCAAAACAATGGTGGATCTATATTCGTTGATATTAATGGTGTGGGTAAACACAATGGTTACACCGTAATTAGAAATTCCAACTTTACAGATTGTTTAAGTGGTTTTGGTGGAGCTATACTTCAGTTAGATGGAAAATTAACTGTTGATAACTGTAAATTTATAAAAAATAGGGCAATATATGATGGTGGAGCAATTTATACTTCATATGCTACATTAAATGTAAAGAATTCCTTATTTGATAATAATAAAAATATCATATCAGGTTATAGTGGATCAGCAATATATTTTGATGAAGGATATTTAGATCTTTATTCATCAACATTTAACTCCAATACGGGAGAAAGTGCTGTTGAAATTTATGATTCAAAATATAATATTGGATCAAATAACTTTAAATCAAATAAAATTGCTGTTCATGCAGTTTTCAGTCCAGGTAATTTCTACAATAACAACAGATTAAATAATGATAAAATATCATTGAAAAACAGTGATTATTCAACATACGTTATCGGTGAAGGAATTAAGTTCAATATTGTTAATCCTATTCCAAAAGGCAACAGCCTACCAAGCAGTTATGATTACCGTAAATTAGGTTATGTAACTAAAGTCAAAAACCAGGGTTCAAAAAATTCATGCTGGGCCTTTGCAACTTGTGCAGCTATAGAATCATCAATTCTAAAAACTACAAAAATGAATTATGACTTGTGCGAGAACATAATATTCAATAGTATGATTAAATATTCAAAATATGGTTCTTTAAAAGATAGTGAACTTTCCCACTTCAATACTCCAACAGGAAGTTTATTGAGTTGGCTCGGAACATATCCATCCGAATACGATAGCTATGATGAATATGTTAAAGTAACGGATTTCTCAAACATTGAAGAAACTGTACATATACAGGACATGATGATTTTAAAAGCTGCTGAAAACGTTAGAAATATCCGACCGATTAAAGAAGCTATTTACAAATATGGTGGAGTTTATACAGTCATTAATGCAGATTATAATAATAAATTTAAATATAATCCAAAAACAGCTGCATTCTATGATACTTCAATCAATTCTCCTAACCATGCAGTAACAATAGTAGGCTGGAATGATAATTACAGCAGATACAATTTTGCAACGACACCTGCAGGTAATGGAGCATGGATTGTAAAAAATAGTTATGGAACAACCTGGGGAGATAGAGGATACTATTACATATCCTATTATGATCATACACTCTTAAAACAAAATGGAATTGTCTATATAATAAACAATACCATAAACTACAACAAAAATTATCAAAACGATATATTGGGTTGTGCAGATGATTATCTAATTCCTAATAACAAAAAGGAAATATATTATTTAAATAGATATACCATGGTTGACAATGACCTTTTAGCTGCAGTTGGAACATACTTTAACAATAAAGGAATAAAATATGACATCTACATATACGTAAACGGACAATTAAAACACGCCCAATCAGGTTCAAGTCCCTTCAACGGATACACAACAATTAAACTTAACAGATACATTCCAGTAAAAACCAATGATTTAGTCACAGTTAAAATAAGAAGTAACTTAGCACCACTACAATTAGAATGCAGACAATACATCGAAGATAAGACAACATCTTACTCAACAAATAATAGAAACTGGTATGACTTGGCAGGTAAAGATCAAACAACTTGTATAAAACTATATACGGTAGATTCATCTTCCATAAAAACAAACAATAATAAAAATTCAAGAATTGGTTACTCTGTTACATTATACGACAAACTAGGTAAGAATCTTAAAGACTCGGATGTGACTGTAACAGTTAACAATCAGGAATACTATCTGAAAACAAATGAATTGGGAGTAGCAACATTAAATACTCCATTGAAAGATGACAAATACGAGATAAAAATCTTTAATCCTGATACTGAAGAAACTTACTAATATGATTACATAGATTTTGAAGATGAACCAGCAAATACAAAGGATGACATAAAAGTATCCAATTACAACAGAAATCATCAAAAAACAATTAAAAACTTTAAAAAAGTAGAACATATCTTAAAATATAATGTACCAACTAAAAAAGTAAATTACTTGAATTTAACAAGATTGAATGAAATATTTAATCAAAACTTTATAAATGGAACATTATTGGTTTATATTGATGGAAAATTAGTATTTAATGGTACAACAACTGATGATTTATCATTGATTATATATGATTTACTGGATTTGATATCTGGAAATCATGAAATAAAAGTAGTATTTACAGATAAAGCTGGCAATACAAACAATTATACTGCAAATATAACAGTATAATTTCACCTCCCTATCTTATTTTTAAAAAAAATACTCTTTAATAATAATATTATCCTATCATAAATCAATACTCTTGATAATTATAATTAAATCTTTAGAGCAATACCCAATTTAACCTAAAGGCTTTTGATATATTATTTTAAGCATGAAAAAAAAGTTTACTGGGGGTGAAATATTGAATATAATTAAAGCATGTTCAATAAGACTGGTGTTATAAATGTTTCCACAAATGCTGCAATGAGCAATAAAACAAATACTATTGCTGTACTAATAAGGGCATCCTTAATTAATTCATTTAAATTATCAATAGCTTCCTTAACACTGTTTCTGGAAATCAATGCTTTAATAACATTTATCTCTGTTAAAAATAACATTAATCCTCCGGCCATAGCAAATATACTGGATGGTATTTCAAAAATTCCATGAGGAATTACTCCGAATAATAGTAATATGGCATCTCCTTTTGTAAATAGTGTTATTATGTTTGTTGTGTTTATAAACGTAAGATGCAATGATGGAATAAAAAAGAATAAACCACCAAGTATACATGTAAAATCATTTATAAAGTTGTGTATAAATAATACTAAAAAACCAATAAAGGACATATCCTCATAACTTCCAGAATCATCATTTGATTGAACACTTTCAGCCAGATTTTTAGGATTTTCCAGACCCATCGTATCTGAATTTGTCAATGTTCCAATGGAACCCAGGACAATAAAGAGTATGATAGATACTAAGATTTTTTTATTTCTATTAAAATAACCATTTAAATAGTCCTTTTCAAATATTTCACTTAAATTTAATGGCATGTTTTCCGTCTGATTTTTAAATATTTCCTAAATATTTCATTAATTCTTAAATTAACTCCTTAAAATAGATTATTTAAATATTAATCAAATACAAGATATTATTTATTTTTTTAGATATATATAATTAAAAACAGAATAACAGAAATAGATGCAATTATATGTGCTGTAGTTTCTGTAAATATTCCCATTGACCTATTACGTTAAAATAATTAATAAAAAATTTCTATTAAACTATTTATATAATTAGACTATACATTAATTAATATCTATATCAATAATTGAAAATTATTTATCAGGGGTGTTAAAAATAGCTGATAACGGTATGGGTATAGGTGCAGCAGGTATTTGTTGTTGCCTTTTAATTATAATCGTTTTTATCTTTGGTGGAGGAGTTTCCGAAAACTCTTCAAGTACAAGTGACATTGTTGCAAACGATCTTGTTGCTGAAGAAGAATCGTTACCACTGATTAACATGACCAATGTTACATTAAATGATTATAAAATGAGTTTCGTATACTATGACCACAATTCCAGTAAATTTAACGGATGCTACGGTTTGAATTACACTGTGTTGACGGATAATGAAGGAAACAGTTACATGCTGGACCATGCTACTACAGACATACTTGGAGAAAAAACAAACTATACGTTCAAGTATCTTAATGGTGTAGGGTTAGTATTTGACAACAACACCGAGACAGAAATATATAATCAGTCACATTTGTATTATGTTCATGAAGTGCGTGATGACAATAACAGTGTCATAAAGTCTCTGGGTAACTTTACATTACATGATAAGTCTCACGAACCACAGATTATACCTGACGGATGGTTATTTGTTTATACGGACCATAATAGTACAACCTATGAGGGAGATGAAGGATTAACTGAAGCAATAACCCACAATAAAATCGGAAATCATGAAGAATTACACTTCGTACTGGATGAAGATATTATCGGACTTGCTTATGTATCCGATAAGACTTTTGATTTTAGGTATGGTTTAAGTGGTATCAATACGGAGTATCTTGAGTTCAAGGAACCTCCTTATTATACCGCATGGGGTGTAGGTTTATGTTATCCTAACGGTACTAAAATAGATACATTTAGTATTGAAGACAATTATCTTATCCAGAAACAGAAGGATTTCATAACCAACTATGAAAACCGTATTGGTGATGTACGACATAAACAGGAAATCGATGCAATATATGAAGCTGAAGATGATGCATATAATGAATACATAAGTTATAGTGAAAGCCAGAACAATAAACCTAAGACTGGTTTTTATTATGGTACTAACGGTTATGGTGTTATGCGATCCTATTAACCTCCACATTCTTTTTTTATTTTAAAAATACTATTATATGACTTTAATTGAATTGAAATATATTATTATTAAAGCTTTAACATTGAAATTTTTTTTGATATATTTTTTTTAAAACAATAACTATAAATTATTCCAAAATCATATACTATTATGTATAATAATAATTAGTTTATGGTGGTAATATGGATTTATCTAAAAATAGAGTAAATTCTATTAGTAACAGCAATTCTAATGGATTATCATTAAATACGGCTAAAGTTAATGGCATTGGAAAAGTTTCATTGGAATTATCAGGTAATAAATTACTTATAAAATCAATTGAATCCAATAATGTTATCAATAAATCATTAGATGGATTGGATTATCTAATATATTCCAAAGGTAATTTCATAGCAAACGATAAAATTTTCATGGGAATATCAAACGAACAGTTTGAAATAAGCTGTACAGATAACGAATTAGAATTCAAAAACTTCTACGATAACATAAAACAGATTAAAGAAAAGGGACAGTTTAACAACAATACAAATTTACAAGGAAATTCTTCAAATAAAACATTATCGGACAACAATATTTCAAAATTTATCTCTAAAAAAGAAGAAGAAAGTGACGATATTGAAAATGAAGTTGAAGAACATAACATAAACGTTTCCGAAGAAATTAGAAGCTTCTATAACCTTATGAAAGAAGGTATAATTACTGAAGAAGAATTTGAAGAAAAAAAGAAAGAATTGTTAAAGCTATAGATAGAGTATGAGGTGTCAAAAATGAAAATTAATCCAATAATGGCTGTTTTAGCTTTTTTATTTGGTTTAGGTGGTTCTCTAGTTGCATATTCCTGGTCAGGATTAAGTGCGGATCTTGCCACAAATGCTTCCATTACATTAGTTGCCAGTATTCTTGGATTAATAGGAATATACCTATTTGAAAAGGATTATAAAATAGCCATTGCACAGTATATAATCAGTGGTCTTGGTGTACTGATAGGTACCAGCATGGTTGGAATTCCAGGATTTATTTTTTATGTTATTGCTGCAATAGTAGCATACATTGAACGTGACCAATCCGGAAGTAAAACAGATAAATTTGATGAAATTAAGTTTTATGGTAATGAACAGGAAATCAGACAACGTTACCCTAATTTCCCAACAAACGCTGACAAAAATAATATTTACTGGATTATACCAGTAATCACACTTATACTGATTGTCTTATCAGGAGTAATGGGTGATGCCAGTTACAATAATGACTTACAGGAAAAGGCAAATGGAATTGATATAACCAACATAAGTAGTGACTTAAAAGTTTCCTACGGCTATTATACTGGAGGAGTTCAGGGAACTCTCTCATCACAGAGAGATATTCAAAGTGTTCAGATTAAGGGTGTTTGGTATGGTGAAGACGGTTCACAAATAGATCAAACCTATGATACAAATACTTTTACTGATATTAAAGCAAATCAAAAATATCAATTAAATATTCCATATTATAAGGAATCCAACTACAAACCTGTAAAAGTTGAAATTCAGATATTTGAGAATTTCGATGATACTCCATTATATACTAAAACCGTAAACTTCAATTAGGAAAAATCAATTTGCCCGATTTTCTCCTGATTATCCTTTTTTTTAAAAATTAATTTTATTATTTTTCATTAATGAATGAAAAATGATTTATGAAGCTATGCTGTGGAAATTCATGGTAAATAAATCTTCTTTGATAGATTATATGATAAATTTTTCTATTCAAGTTATTCCCATCCATTTTGTTTGCCATATTAACAATCTAAATCAAGTTATTCATATTTATATAACCTAAAATAAATATTTACTTGTAAACGTAAAAGGTGAAAAGGAATGCGTATAGTAATTATAGGTGCAGGTGCTGCAGGATTGACCTTGGCTTCAAACATAAGAAACACCGACAATAAATCAGAAATAATAATATTTACAGATAGTGAATATATTGCATATTCACCTGTGCAATCCCATTAGTATTAGGAGGTTGCATTGAATCATTTGATGACATTATAATGCATGATGCAAATCATTACTTAAAAAAAAACATAGAACTTCATTTATCTACCACAGTTACCTCTGTGGATTCACAAAATAAGAAAATTACTTTTGAAAAAGACTCAAAGTCTGAAAGCATAACCTATGATAAGTTGGTTTTAGCTACAGGTTCCCAACTAATTGATCCGGATTTTGATGTGGATGACAGGACCAATGTCTTTACATTAAATAACATCAAGGATGGAAGAGCGATACAAAAGTCAATTAAGTATAAGAAAGATATTGTATTTATCTCAAATTTTTCTATTGGAATTGAAAGTGCTTATGAATTATCCAATAAAGGATATAATGTAACATTTCTTGAACAATCATTTGACATTTTACCATTATTCCTGGATGGGGAAATATCTGGTAAACTAGTGGATTTGAATAACGGTGTGACTTTCGAAACAAATGCTGATGTAACAAGTATAACTACCAATGGCTCTAAAAAGGAAATAAATTACAATAATAAAAGCATAACTGCCGATGCGGTCATATTACCTAGCACTAAAGTGCCATCTACTTTTTTAGCTAAACAGGCAGGTGTGAAATCGGAGATTTTGCAGTCAAAATAAACGAATACCTTGAAACAAGTGTTGAAGATATATATGCTATTGGTGACTGTGTTGAAGTAAAAAGCCATGTGACAGGTACACAAACCCTTTCACCAGCAGGTACCACAGCAGTTCGTCAAGCAATGATACTGGCAAAAAACTTAACTGGAAATAAACTAACCTTTGATCCTGTTGTAAACACTGTAGTTTCCAAAGTGGGAGATTATTATTATGCTTCTTCAGGAATAACAGAATCATTTGCAAATATGATGGGAATGCCGGTAGTTTCTGCATGTATTGAAACATGTCAAAAAGCAAGATATTATCCAAAAAACAATAAGTTAATTGTTAAAATGATTTGTAAAATGGATGGAACTATTGTTGGCTGTCAAATGTTATCCAAGGCTGATATTTCCTCAAGAATAGATGTTTTATCATTCATTATAACAGATAACTTGAAATGTGAAGAACTCATTCAAAAAGAATTTTCATATACTCCCTCATTAGCTATGGTTGTTAATCCCCTTGTTAAAGTATCAATGGAAATTATGAAAAAATTAGATGAATAATTTTTAGCATTAAAACCTTGTTTAATTCTTGAATAATCCTTAAAATGATTTCAAAATTGAAACTCTTTTATAACTTTTTTTTATCAAAAATCACGCCATAATTTTTGTTTAAACTTATTTTAGAAAAAATAGAATTAATTTTATAAAAAAAATGATTTAAAAAAAGACTGCTGAGACCATAACTAATTACAGTCCCATAAAAAAAAGTATTAGGGTCTTAACAACCCATCAGTAATTCCATAATTACTGTATTTTTGAGCAATTTTATCTACTGTTCCATCTGCATACATTTCATCTAACGTATCCTGAACCTGGTTTCTTAACTCTTCATTACCTTTTTTGAAACCAATTCCATAAACTTCATATGCCAATGGTTCATCCAATATTTTATATTGACCAGAAGCACCTTTTTCTTTCAATAGATATTTTGCTGAACCTATATCAACAATTATAGCATCACAGACACCAGTTTCAAGATCCATAAATCCCATGTTGTAATCCTTAATTTTGACCAAAGATTTAAAGGAATCTGACAATGATTTCTTATCGTTTTCAAGATTATTGAATACAGAATTTCCCTCTTGAACTTCAACAGTCTTATTTCTTAAGTCACTCAAAGAATCAATTCCAGAATCTGATCTAACAACTACTACTTGGGAATTGTTGAAATATGGTTTTGACCACGTGTAATCGTTTTCCCTACCGTTTATTGTTAATTCACTCCAAATACAATCAACTATTTCAGAATTTAATTCGGTATCCTTTGTATCCCAACTTGGCAATGGTTGTGCAACAAACGACCAGTTATTTCTTTTTGCCACTTCTTTTGCCAATTCTATATCAAATCCAGTGTACTCCCCATTGTCATCTACATAGCCAAATGGTGGAAAATCTGAATCAAATCCTACAACAAACACGTTATTTTCATCAGTCAAAAGATTTGTATCTGCTGCAGTTATACTTCCTAAACCTACAAATAACATCATAAATATTAAAAGTAACGCATATATTTTACCTTTTATTTTTTGACCCCCCAAAAAAAAACTTCCTATCTTTATATATGTTTTTAAAATATTAATAATATGTGTTATTTTATAAAGTTTACCCGATTAAATCTAAATTAAATAACAAAAGGTAAAAAATAATAATTTTATCCATATTATAATTTTCATTAAACATATTTTTATTCAACGATAAATAAGTTTTTAAATAAAATTGGCTTATTTTAAATATCATTTTTTAGAATTCTAATTTATAATATGTCTTTAAAACAAAAAATAACTATAAATAAAGTAATTAATATAAATGAATATGTAAGAACGAAGGATATAATTGATTATCATAGAATTCTAATTAAAATATAAAGGTGAAAACGATGGAAATACAAGAAATAATCATGGAGGCATTACACTTTCCATTTAATAATATTACATCTTTAGCTGTATATCTAGTTTTAGGTATTATAGTTGCATTAATTGCAATATTAACCGGTGTAACTGGAATGTTTGGCATTTCACAAACATCCGGAACTATAACTATAATTTCACTAATAGGTATAATATTATGTTTAATAATCTATTTTATAATCAACGGTTATGAATTAGACATTATTAAATCAGGTATTAACAGAAGTAGTGATGCTCCTTCAATAGATATCACTAGACAAACATTAAACGGTGTAAAATTATTTGTTGTTCAGATAATTTACTTCATAATACCAGTATTAATCACATTAATTAGTGCATTAGTATTTACTAAATGGGTAACAGCACTTATTGCATGTGTTATATTCATCATCTTTGGTTTTATTGAAACTATGGGTGAATGTAGATTAGCACAAACCGAAGATTTAAACCATGCTTTAAAAATTAATGAAGCATTTGGGGATATTCAAAGAATCGGTGTTACAAAAGTTGTTGTTACAATAATTGCAGTAGCAGTTATTTATGTAGTAATTACAAATGTTTTCAACGGTATCTTTGGTTTTATTAATCAAGATTTAGGTACAATTGTTTCAGTAATTGTTGCAATTTACTTAGTATTCTTTGAAAACAGAGCAACTGGTTTATTATATTCCGACATAAACTAAATTAAATGCTATCATAGCATTTAATATTTCTTTTTTTAAAAAAAATTAAATCAGATAATTCAACAGATTTAAACTTTTTTTCTTTAAACATAACTTTTATTATTTGGTATCAGATGAAAGCAATAATTCTCTTGGAGTTCTGAACAAACAAGATATCACTGCCGCCACCAACATTAGTGGTATCAAATTTACAGGGAAAATAATCATCATTAGCAAAACAACTGCAAGTGGCTTTTTCAATATGTTGGCCATGAAAGATGTTGTAAGTATTGACATAGAAACTATAGGATCAATATTAATAATAATACTCATAGCATAACCCAGTGCCGTTCCTGAAAAGATCATAGGAAAAAAATGTCCTCCTTTGAGACCCGTTTCAATACAGATATTGGTCAAAACTATTTTTAGAATGGCTGTCAACAACAAGACTAGAAATCCCAGCTGTGCACCGTTTTCCAACAAGACATAAATCTGTTCCTCTCCAGAAAACATTGTTAATGGTAATAATGTTCCCAATATACCTAAGAATAATCCTCCGATAACTGCTTTTGTAATAGGATTTTCTTTGAAATTTTGAAATGCTAATTTTACCAACTTATTGCTTAAGAAATAGAAATAAGCTAGAAAGATTCCCAACAATATCAAAAGAATTACATAGGTTATGTTTAGATTTGTTAGGGTAGTTGTTCCCATTGAATGTAATCCTACATGTGTATTGGTTAAGTTATTCAATAGGATTAAAATTCCAAAAGAGCTTAGTATGGCAACAAAATATAGAATATTCTTTGATGTCTTCGGTAATTTCATATCCTCCTCATTTTCCAAGGGTTCTACAAAACCAAAGATAGGTGATGCAAATATTGTTCCCAGAGTTGCGGTAATTCCAATACTTGTTAATTCTTCCATTTCTCTGTTAAATGTTTTTAATTTATCTCCTGCCCATGTACATAATCCTGCAATGATTCCAGTTAATCCTGCTTCCGGTCCGATACTGGCACCTATTATTAACGGCAATAAAGATGAAACAATAGTTGAAAATATATTATCATATGAATATCTGTGATTTTCTTTGACCTTATTCATGACTTTATCCAGTTCTTCAGGGCCATCCCCATATTTCTGTTTCCAAAGACCTATTAAAAATCCTCCAATTGTACACACTACAATTGCATAATATTTAAAGTTAATCACACTCGGCATATACTCCCATATGAACTCTATTCCTAAATTCATTACTTTTAAAAAAGTCCAAATGATTAATCCAGATATAACACCAATCATAACAGTATACAATACCCGAATCATGTCATTCTTTAATTTATTCAAAGTTTTCACCCACTATCTGTTGATTATTATTGTCCCGATGGTATTTAAATAGAATATTTCTCAGATTTTGGAATATCTAAATGAAATCTGAGATTCTTTCAATCAAAATTCGTCACGTTCTTGTTGGTGTATTGTCCATGATTAGCTGTTTTATCATCATATTGAATTGAAAATGTTGGACATCTATGCAAGCACCTTAAACACATTACACATTTGTCTTTAGTCCATACTGGCTTATTATCTGCAATGTAAATGGCATCTACAGGACAATCCAAAGAGCATAACTTGCATCCGGTACAGCTGTCAAGTACATGCAGGTGTTTTGTCTTCCTGCTATTTTCATACATCAACCCGGAAAATATGGATGAAAACTTGTAAAAAATATTAGTTCCAGTAGGAGTAGTTTCCTTGTTTATGATTCTTGGAATTATAGCATCCAGCTCTTCTTCAACATTCTTTGTTAGTATATTAACTTCATCTTCATCACTTAAATCAAATAAAACTGTCCAAGTATCAGGCATTTTAACTTCAAACTGTGCATTTAATGTAATATTTTTTCGTTTCAAGTAATGTTTAATTTTACCAAGTGCATTACCTGTAGTTGTACCATAACTGGCTATTGCATATGCATAAGATTTATTGTCAAAATTTATTGTTACCCTAAAAAGAAAATCTTCTACAATTGATGGTAATCCCCAGAAATATGTGGGTATTATAATTCCCAATGATTCTCCCTCAGGAACGCTTATATTTAACCTGTTTTCTTTCATACACTTTGTAATTGAAATTATTTCCTCATCTTCTGTTGATATACGTTGTGCAAGGTACTTATTATTACCAGTAGCTGAAAAATAGATTATCATTATAGTCCCACCATGTCTGCTATTCATTTATTGGAAAATGTAATGTTTTTACTTTGTGTAGTAAAAAATATTTAGAACATTCATATATTATTTAATATTATAATTCTTCATATCAATTGTTTTTTCAACAATTTTTAAAGGTTATCCATAGTTTTATATTGATTTTCAAAGTTTAATATAAACTTTCATTTATATCTTTTACTAAATTGAGAAAAAAAATAATTATTAAAAAAAGATTAAAAATAGGAGTTATATGTTATTTAATATAGCTACCATTAATTCTATAGTGTTTTCTATATCTTCTGCACTGGCAACACTTACTGGAGTATGTATATATCTTGTTGGTACACTTATTACACCGGTAATTATTCCTTCCCTGTTTAAGTGTATGGCTGTTCCGTCGGTTGTTCCACCATCACTTACTTCCAACTGTATTTTAATATCTTCTTTTTTGGCGGCATTAACAATCATATCCTTCATGACTTTTGGTGTTATTACTCCGTCACCTGATCTGTCTGCCAATATTACTGCAGGTCCATCACCCATTCTGCAAGGTGCCTCTTCTGTTGTTATTCCAGGATGATCTCCTGATAAAGTAGTGTCAAGTGCAAAGGCATAATCTGGGTTTAAAGTATAACTGGATACTTTTGCACCTTTAAGTCCAACTTCTTCCTGAACTGTTCCAACACCGTAAATTGTTGCACGACTATCCACTCTTTTCATTATTTCCATCATAACATAGCATCCAATCCTGTTATCCAAAGCTTTTCCCATAACTTTATCGTTTGGATATTCTTCAAAGAAACTTCTGAATGATATCATATCACCAATTGAAACCATTTCTTCTGCTTCTTTTTTGTTATTTGCACCTATGTCTATGAACATTTCAGTGTATTTAATTACCTTGTTTCTTTCTTCCGGTTTTGTTACATGAGGTGGTTTTGAACCTATTACACCGGGACATTTGCCATTTTTGGAGTGAATAATTACTGCTTGGTTAATTAACATCTGATCGTTTATTCCTCCAATTTTAATAAACTTGATGAAACCGTCATCATCAATGTGCTTAACCATTAAACCAATTTCGTCCATATGAGATGCCAACATTACGGTAGGAGCACCATCTTCACCTTTTTTTGTGCAGACTACATTACCCATGTCATCCGTTTCTATTTCATCAACACAACTTTCAAGTTCTCTGTATACTATATCTCTTATATCATTTTCAAAACCTGATATTGCAGGTGTTAAACTTAGTTCTTCCAATAATTTCATATTTCTAATTGTTGTCATGATTTGTCTCCTATTTGGTATATTTATATTTTCTTATGTTAAATATTTTTATTACTGAAATTTAACCTTACTATTTAGATTATTATTACAAATAGGGAAAAGTTTCATTTTTTCCATATACCTTGTTAAAGGATTTTAGTATTTTTTATATATGTGTAAATGAAATTTCTATTTACAAAGAATTAACAGGAGGAATAATATATGAACAAGAAATTAATATTCAGTGCATTAATAATTTTTACTGTTGCATTAAGTTTATCAAGTGTAAATGCAGGAATGTTTGATTTTTTAAGTTCCAATACTGTTGAAGTAAATAATCTTGAAATGGTTAGTAAAGGGTACTACATGTACGATGTAAATTGTGAATTAACTCCTAAAAGTGATTTCAGTTACTTGGAAATGACTGTAATATTCTATGACAGTGATGGAGCAGTTATAGAGAAAAACCCTATCGTATGGAACATGAACGACGTTACCAAAGACCAGTTAATCAAGGTCAATGGTAATGCATATCTAACCAATCAAAAAGATCAGCCAGCATATGCAGAAATATTCATTACAGACAGTCCATTTAACGGTGACGTGAATGATGCTATTTACACAGCAAACGTTACCATGTAATTTTCAAATAATACCATAAACTATGAAAAAATAGTTATTTTCCCCCATTCTTTTTTTAAACATGTTGAATATTATTTTTACTATAGTTAAACTACATTATGATTAATTTTAAAAATATTATTTTTTATATATTTTATTTGTATAATACCTATAAATACAAATGACTACAAAGTAATAATTATTACAAACATTAATATTAATTTTTAATAAATACTTTACCAACAATATTAAAAGAGTGTTAATATGAGTTCTAAAAATTATTGGACAAAAATACGCGAAATAGCCATAGAATTGAACAAGATTGGAAAAGAACATTATGATGAAATAAGTTTAGAGAAACTAGTTCCACTGCTTGATGAAATAGAATTAATAGCACATGATGATACCATAGACTATGAATCCGCAAAACTCATACTATCTGATGAAGGAATGGTAAGTTCATTAGAAACCATACGTGACTTCTATATCTATATTGGTGCAAGGCTTGAAAGAGAAAATGCCTATGAGATTATAGAAGGTGGAAACAATGCTTGGGGCGTATTAGATACATTCCACTTTTATGAAAGATATGAAGGACTTCTTAACAATGAGTCCAAGCTGGTACCATTCGATGAAAATACAAAACTGGTATTTATAGGAAGTGGACCATTACCTGTAACATTGATAATGTTCAACAAAATGTTTGGATGTAAATGTGTAGGTATAGAAATTGAGCCAAGCGTAGCAAAACTATCACGCCACATCATCAGAAGACTCGGATTAGAAGATGACATTAAAATAGTAATCGGTGATGAAAGATATGTAAAACACCTGGATTATGATGTTATAATGGTTGCAGCATTCGCAATTCCAAAAAGCAAGGTATTCGGTAATCTATGGGAAATAGTGGAGACGGATACTCCTATACTTTACAGAACATATACTGGAATGAGACAAATGCTTTACGAACCTGTTAAGGACGTTGATTTACGTGGTTTCCACCAGGAAGGACTGATGTTCCCTACAGGTAACGTGAACAACACCTCTGTTCTTGTTAAAAAGATTATATAGAATATAATCTTTACCTTTTTTTGAAATACTTTTTTTAGAAAATCTTTCATTAATCAATTTTAACATTATAACTTAATTCAAAAAAAATATATCAGTTTTATTTAATCTAAACAAAGTCCTAGTTTTTCATAAATTATTATAAATATACTTCGAATCAATTATAATAAATTAAAATATGAAATTATAGAGGAGTAAGTTATTAAAGAACTATAAAAGTATTGAATGAACGGAGTAAAATTATGGTCTTCAATTATATCCTTTCACTAAATTGTATTGAAAATACTTCAAACAATTAAAAAATCTTATTTATATCCAAAAATATACAGATTACTGTTAATTCAATTTAACATATTATTAATGAAGAAAATATTGAATTAAGTGGTCAATCTGGTGAAAATACTACTTTAAGATATCCTGGTGTTGGTATTTTAATTTCTTCGGAAATTGATTTATTAATGCCTGTTGATGTATTAATGATTTTCATATATACACTAGGAAGTGACTGGATAATTTCCACAATTTATATGCTTAACAATTATTGTAGAATCTGTTTTTACACATTTCTGATAAACATGAATTTTTTTTTAAGATAAATAAGATTACCCGTGTATTAAACAAATGCTTTTAGAGTTATTATTAGTAAATCAAAATAACCCTATAAAAAAAAAGAAAAATAAAAGTTAACAATGAAATTATTCAAGTTATAAACTATTAAATTAGTCAGGTAGTTATTTCAAAAATATTTTATTGATAAATATACATTAAACATTATTTTTTTATGAAAATTAAAAAAAATTATGACATATCAAATCCAATAATTATTCAAAAAAAATCAATCGTTAACAAAAAATATAAAAAAAATAATTTTTAGTAACAGTTGTTTCTGATTTTATTTATATATTCAAGATATATCTTATACTTATCTTCTAATTGTTCATAATCATCCATAGCATAAACATATTCACGTAATTCTGGGAAATAACTATTTAATGTATCAAATTTAAACTTTATGTGAAGTAT
The DNA here is from genome assembly GCA_015062805.1 of Methanosphaera stadtmanae. Taxonomy (GTDB): domain Archaea; phylum Methanobacteriota; class Methanobacteria; order Methanobacteriales; family Methanobacteriaceae; genus Methanosphaera; species Methanosphaera stadtmanae_C. Next base: position 90,913 of record SUTQ01000005.1, on the reverse strand, counting down.
GTCTTCATCAAATAATTCTTTCTCATAAACATAACTCTTGTCATGCCAAACGAAAAAGTTTTTTGAAAATTCCAATTCATTATTTATTTCAAATTCTTTAAAACAAACTGGTACCGGAAGTCTAACATTATTCTCATCTTTAAAGTCAGGACCCTTGAATTTAAATCTTAAAGTACCTTTATTTTTAGCTTTTAATACTACATTAATATCATGTGCGGATGAAATTGTACATCCGTTTCCTTCTTCATCATCTAAAAATTCAGGGAATAAAACCTTAGATCTTGAATCTTTAGAAATCAATTCTAATGAATTTGATTCTTCGCCAATATTTTTTACATCCACTCTAGCTAAAGACCATTTTCTAAAGTAAATATTTTTCTCTTTTACAAAAGTCTCAAATGATATATTTTTTGTATCATATTTCCTGTATAAATCAGATATTCTCTTATTAAACTCGTCTATCATCTGTATTTTAATTGGTTTAAAATGTTTTCTTTGTTTTTCTTGTTTAATAACATCATCAATTAATCTTAATGTTTCAGGTTTTGATAGCATTCTATGACCCATATGTTTTCCATCAAATCTAATGTTGATTTTATTATCATTTGGATTAAAATTATATGGCAACGAATTCATTTCGGTTAAAAAATCCCTAAATTGTGTTCTCCAATCACGATTATCCGTAGTATCCATAATTATATGTGTGTTTGGAATTACTTTTTGATTATGAATTAAATCTATTACCTTTAATCTGTGTGAATATTTTAAGATTTCTTGATTGGATAATCCTTCAAATATATATTTTTTTAATTGACTCCAATACCACCATGTAATTATATTAAATTGTGGAGAATCTGCAATAGAAGTTGAATTAGGTATTAATATTGATAGCATGATAGACATGAATCCACCCATATCACTTCCATAGAAATATAAGTTTGTGTATTCTTCAATATCGAGCTTTTTTTTATTTCCTATGTAATCTGCTAATTTTTTAACAATCTTAGCTATATTTTCAAGATGCCATGTTTTGGTAGTACCAATACCCCATCCTCCACCTAATTCTAAGAAATCATACTTTGTAGGATCATTGTAATATATAACGTTGTGTTCAATACTATTATACCAAGAATGACGAGCAAATGCTGCTTTACCCTTAAATAATATGTTTTGTTTTTTATTTGAAAAACTTGAACCTAATACAACAATATCATCATCATTATCAACTAAATGAATTATAAATTCATATTTATAATCTTGATAATTAACAGACAACCCAATTTTTTCGAAATAGTTAATTTTTAAATTAGAAATATCTTCAAAATCTATTGAAATCATTCGTTCTACTATATTTTCCATGTCAATCACTAAAAAGCATCTTTAATAATAAGTTACTCATATATAACTAAAATACTAGGATATTATATGATAGTTATCTATATTATCCTTAATAAATTTTGTTTAACGATTATGGGAAAAAAATAGATTCTCAATAAAAAAAAGATTCATATGAATAATTTAAGATTGAAAATAATAAAAATAATTTTTATTAAAAAAAAGTTTTTTTAGACTAATAATTTTCACTAAATTATTCTGTATTTATCAATATTATTTTAAAAAAAAAATGATTGAAATAGAATAAAAATTATCCTATTCAATCATATATTAGTTTTTCTAAGCTGTTGCTTCGAAGGTTGTTGTAACTTTGTCTCCTAAATAGTTAACGTTACCTTTGTAGTTTACTGTTACATTTTGTGTTCCTGCACTTGTAGGTGTGTATGTACAAGTGAAAACACCTTTTGTATCTGTTGTAATATGTTGTTGTTCACCGTTAACTGTGACGAATATGTTACAATTTTTATATGGAGTTCCAATGTTATCGGTTAATGTACCGGTTATTGTTACTTCACTTCCTACTTGAGTATCAGCTATTTGATCAAGTAAAATTGTAGTTTCACGTTTAGTTACTTCTAAAGTTTTAGTAACTGTTAACTCAACACCTGTTTCTTCATCAGTATATGAAGCTGTAACTGTAAAGTTACCTAATTCTAAAGCTTGTGCTTTGTATGTGTATCTACCATTTTTATCAGTGGTTAATACTACAGTTTCTCCATTGATAGTTAATTGAACTTCAGCATCTGAAATAACATTTCCTTCAGCATCAACTAATTTACCTTGAATAGTGTAATTATCTCTGTAAGTTACAGGTTTTACTGTGAACATTACTAATTTTACACTAGATGTAGTGAAAGTTGTTGTTGCATTTGAAGCAAGATAGTTTGCATTACCTTTATATACAACAGATACTTCTTGTTCTCCGACTGTTGAAGTTGTGAATGTTGCTCTGAATACACCGTTAGTATCAGTAGTTACGTGTTGTTCTTCGCCATTTAAGTATACAAATACGTTTACATGACGGAGAGCTATACCATCTATAGAAGCGATTAATCCACTAATTTTTACATCATCATTACAGGTTACAGTAGCAATGTCATTTATTGTAATTTCACTTTCTTTTTTATCTACAGTAAATGTTGCTTCTGCTTCTGCTTCATTATGATTTTCAGTACCTTCGTAAGTGATGGTTACAGTGTTTAAACCGATTTGTTTAGCAACAAGAGTGTATTCGAATAGACCGTTTTCGGTAGTAACCGTATCAATCAAGTCACCGATTGTTATGGTTAATGTCTGATCTGGAATAAGGTTACCCATACCATCATTTAATTTACCGGTTATGGTTACTTCATCACGGTATGCTGCATTATCAATGTCATCAATAGTGATTATTGATGTTTGATACATTTTAAGTAACTCTAACATTGCTTCGTATTCTTCGTTTACTGGAGTGTTGTTTTCAATAACTGTGTCATCTTCAGTTGTAATTACTGCATGATTTCCGATAAGGACATCGTTAATCATTATGTAGTTATTGTTTACTTGTGCTCCAGGTACGATATTTAAGAATATTTCTGATCCACCAGTGGATCTAATTTCGTTGCCCTGTACATATACATTAGTACAGTTACCGAAGTATAATACATTAAGGTCTCCATCGGTTGTTACTGTAATTGTACAAAGACTTACTTCAATATTGTCAGGTATGTTTTCCATCCAGTCAACATATGCCATTACAGCAGTAGCGTTAGTACCTTCAACATTGATTATAGACCTTGTAATTAATGTGTTATTTGCTCCTTCAATATGAATACCTGTTGCAACAAAAGAATCTACATTGATTTCTACTTCGTTGACAACAATGTTTTGTGAAATTCCACTTCCCATAGCTGTACTGTATATACCGTAAGCTTGGTAACCAGCTTCTGCTGTTAAATTTCCGGACACTGCGATAGTGTCTGCATCGAAGAATTGTAGTGCATCTGCATAATAATCGGACATTACTTCTACATCAATACCGTCAAGTTCCGTATCCTTAGCATTTCCTACGTTGATACCATATACATAGTTAGGACCGTTAACATTTACGATAGCATTTGTAATTGTGTTATCCTCTATTGTGTCACCTAATGAGAGTATGTATATACCATTTGTCGTTTGAGCCCATCCAGGAAGAGCTTCGCTACCATCCATGGTTACTTTTATATCTTCAACAACGTTGTTGCTTGAAGTTATAAGTAAAGCTGCTGGAGCAGGAGTTATTACTGGATATGCTGGAGCAGGACCGTATTCTACATCAGCTGAAGGAACTGTTGCTGTAATTGTTACGTTTGAAATGTGATTGCTGTTTCCTGTTATTTCAACTGGGTTTAATGCTATATCACTTACTACTGTAATTTCAGTGTTTTTAAGTTCGTTTCCTTCACTTTCGAATTTAACTGCCTGTTTGTTGGTATTGTCAATTACAAGAGCATCAAATGATACTTTAGCATCATTCTTAGTGGTAATTGTTGCATTGTATAATACTGCAGTTCCGTCACCAATAATGACTAATTCAACATTGTCAAATGTGAAGTCTTTGTTGAATATTTCACCGGATACGTTGAGGTAACTTCCGTTTTCTGCTGCACTAGGCATGAATACTCCTTCTTCATCGAAGAAGTTTGCATATGTTTCTTCAGTGATTGTGTATACTTTTGGAGCGTTGTCTTCGATTGTTACTTGGCTAACTGTGGCAAGAACTGCTGCATCACCTACACCTTTTGGTGATATGAGGTAATTATCGGTTACTTCTGTTCTCCTTACAGTTGTGTTAACTGCCGGTACGGTTTCAACTGGTGCATTTACAACAATGTTGTTTTCATATATTGCATTATATTCGGAAGATTCCATTTGAGCACCGGAATATTGGACTTTTACACCTGCAGGAATTGGACTTATAGTGTCCATTGTATCAGGTTCTCCTTCCATTGTTGCAGTTAATTCAATGGTGTTGTATGAAATATCGTTTGCTGAAGAATCGGCAATACCAATACCTACACCATAATCACAATCGATTACGATATTGTTGTTTGTTGCTGCGTTACCTGAACCAACGAATAGTTCCATAGCCCATGCATTGTCAGAACTAAGAGTTATATCGTTTCCATCTATTAGGTTTCCTGTACTATCATATAGATCAAGATCCCAGGCTGATCTGGAGATATAGAATCCGTTTAGGAGGATACCTGTTGAGAGATCTTCTGCTGAAGAATCGATAGTATTGTTGGCAATGACTGAATCAATCAAGTAGTTTGTTTCTATACCGTTAGCATAGTGTTCGCTCAAACTGTTAATTATGTTATCGGATATGTTTATTTCTTGTGCGAAAGTTGCCTTAATACCGTATTCGTAAGCATCACCAAAGGTATCAATGGTGTTATTGGTTATATCTACTTCATATACTAATGTATCATAATCTTCACCGGTTACATATACACCGAATAGTGTACCTCTATCGGTTGCATCTGCATCACTTTTAGTTGTGTATATTTTATTACCGGTTATGGTTAATCCATCACAAGCGGTTGCTTCAATGGATGTTGTGTAAATGGTATTAATTGTATATTCACTAGGATTATATATTATGTCAACTTCCGGACCAGCGGTATTGATAACATTATCCTTAATTATGTCGTATTCTCCACCTGCAACTCTTATTGCACGTGTAATTTGATCTGCTTCATTGTTGGTAATTGTTAAAGTGTTGTTTTCTATTACAACATCATTTGCATCCACTGTTTCAATTAATACGTCAGCATAATCTTCACTATTCATTTGAATGTCTTTGATAATTACATTATTTGAAACAACCATGATTGTACAGTTGTTTAGTATTGCCTGATTATCTGCTGTAGTGATTGTTACAGGCATGTCAATTACCATATCTCTTTCCGTGAATACTCCATCGAATCTTAATGTACTGTCAGGAACAACTAATTCAGCGTTGATAGTTCCTGTTTCTTCATCGAAGTATTTGGTCCAGTTACCATCATTTAATGTGATATCTGATGGTTCTGGCATTGTAACATCTAATGTGATTCCAATTCCGTCAGTGAGATATGATGCGATAACTTCAACCGGATCGTATTTTGCGGTCACTTTATCTGAAGCTACTCCATCAACCACATCTACAGTATCAAATTCTACTGCTCCACCATCTGCTGTGAATTCAACATATCCGTAGTCTGGTAAAGCTTCAGTTACATCGCTTAGGGTTTCACCATCAGAAACTTTGGTAAGTCCAACACTAACTGTTACGTTATCCATATAGTTTATATTTTCCATAGGAGTTGCTGTAATACCTAAGACTACCCAATTGTCTACAATGATTTCTTCAGCATCATCACCTGAAGCATATCTTCCGTTAGGTTCAGCTTGACCCCAGTAGTTGCCGTTTGCTACAACTTCGGCATCTTCTGCATCGTTGTATACGGCGACAGCTTCAGTTACGTTAGATACGATAATTGAATTTTTAATGTTCATATTACCTTCTTGGTTGTAAATAGCTGTACCGTTGTTAGCAGTGATATCACCATAGTAAGATACATAGTATCTTGCACTGTTGTTTACAAAGACACAACCGTCAATCGTAAGGTCACCTTCTTCAGAGAATACTGCTCCACCCTTATTAGAATATTGGTTAATTCTGTTATTGATGAATACGGAATCTGTGATTGTTGTATCATCGTTGGTGTTTACTGCAGCTCCTCTACCACTACCAGCATAATTGTTTTCGAATAAAGTGCCGGTAATAGTTAAAGGTTGGTTGAAGCATAGGTGGTTACCACCATATGCACTTGATAAAAGTGCGTTGGATTGACCACGGATAGTTGCAATGTTTACCGTGTTATTGATGAATTGAGAATCTGTAACATCTAAAATACCACCATTAGCAATAAGTGCATTTGCACTTGAGTATACATTGTTTTCAAATGTTGTACCTGCAATATCGGCAGTACCATTAACTAAGTTAATAAATGTACCTTTACAATTGGTAATTGTACAGTCATTCAATTTTACATAACTATCATCGAATAATACTAATATGAAACTTCCGGATGCACTGCTACCATAGTTAGGAGCATTACAATCTTGGAATGTTACGTTATCAAAGGTTAAGTATCCACCAGTGATATTTGCAATCCTACCTTCAGTATTGTAAGCATTTGCAGTTGAACTTGGGTTTCCAACATTTATAATATTTGCATTCTTAATGGTTACTACTGCACCTGGAAGAATGTCAAATACTTTTCCATCTTTAGCATTTATAGTGTTACCTTTGAAATCAACGGTTACGTAATTATCTATAGGAATACTTTCTTCATCTGATCCCCTTACTACAAGTGAATCAATTTCAACAAGACCATTCAATTTGGCATCTGCTATAAGTTGGGTTACGTTTGCATATTTGTATAAACCAATGTCAATTACTGTTAATTTAAGGTCAGGTGTAACTACAACATCACCTAACATATTTGTAGTAGTATATTCTAGAGTAATGTCGTATACTCCCGGTTCCATTGATGCATAAAACTCTGCAGTTACTGTACCGTTTCCGTATGATGAGGATACTTCTTGATTATCTACTTTTACAGTAAACGGACTGGTTCTGAAGTCAATACTATTACCGTTATCATCTGTAACGTTAAATGATATTACAACAGAATCTTCCTGATTAACGGATAGGCTTTCTCCAACAACATTTACTGTTGAATTTATTTTACCAGCATAGAAGTAAACATCAGCAGAATTTGAAACTATGTCTTCCATGACATTGTTTTCTAGGCATAATACTCCATTGTTGTTGTTAACCCATATAGCTCCACCATTATATGTTGCAGCAGTTTGTTTAAGATTTTTGAATGTTGAATCTTTAACTGTTGTGTTTCCACTTACATACATTGCTGCGCCACGGTATTGTGAAGTAATGTTATCAAACACACAATTTTCAATAATTGCATTCTGTTGATAATTATTTAGATACAATGCTCCACCATAGTTAATACGTGTTGGGTAAGTAGTAGGACCACTGTAAGAAGTTGCTGGAGTAGTATATTCCCAACCAGCATTTGTGAAGTTAGTGTTAGTAACTGTTAAATTACTATTACTGGTTCTCATATAGATTGCTGCATTTGCGGTGTTATAATTGGTAAATAAAGAATTATCTACAGTTATATTAATACCTGCATTATAACCATAAATCATTGCCTGGTTAGTCACATATCCTTCAAATATACTATCTTTGACAGTTATATTTGAACTAGTATACATGTATACTGGTGCACCATAACCTAAATCAGTGCCAGTATAATGGAATGTAACATTTTCCAATAAAACTGTTCCATGATTATCTATATCATAGTAATATGCTTGTCTTAAAGGATAGGACATACTAGGTGCATATTGTGAATAGATTATTGCATTTTTAAGCGTGAAAGTAACTCCTTCATTAATTACGAATGTACCGTTATGTGAGGTAATACTTTTACCATTTGCATCAATTACCTTATTTTCAGCAATTGTTACATTAGTTTCAAGTTCACCCTGTACATAATCTTTTTCGAGTGTTACTTCACTACCTGCAATATCATTTGCAAGATCAGCAAAAGTACCTTCGCCTTCACTCTTTACATTTTCGACAGTCTTTTTATTTAGTTGCGTATTTTTATTACTCAAATCACTTTGAGCAGTATCTACACTGAAATCACTATCATCAGCGATTTCCTGTGTAGCAACTGGAATATCAGTTGCATCTGCATCCAAATCAGCTGCAGATACAGCAGATAAACCTACTGCTGTAAAGAAAATTAATGTAAGCAATAAAAACATTTTTGTTTTATTATTTAACATTTATATTACCTAATTAATTATATCTTTCAACCGGTTTTTATAAGATATAAAATATTATTGAAAGATATTATATTATTTAATTAATCTAATAAATATAATTTATCATAAATTATATTTGATTAATATATAATTAGCCATAAGTATTATTAATTGATAATAAAACTAATTTTAAATATTTAGAAATATAATGATTTATTCTCTTTTTTAAGTCTAAAGAATAAATAAAATATTAAAAAATCTAAAACTATACTTTTTTTGAATAAATAACACTTAATTAAAATAAAATATTTTTAGAGAATTGAAACTCAAAAAGAAACGTTGAACTATGCATTAATTGTTTTAGAACAGTTAAAAAAATGTAAATTAAAATAAAAAAGTATGATGAAAAAAAACCACTTTACTATCCAACAAATGTTCATAAATGAAAATAAAAACAAAATCAAATGTTTATTTTAAAATGAATCGAAAATAAAACTATCAACAGCAATTTTTCAGCATTAAATAAAATGAAAATATATTCTAATCTTATGCTGTTTTTAAAAATGAAAAATTATACATGTTTATTTTTTTATAAAAAAAAGAAAAAAAGGAAAAAGGAATTTTATTAATTTTTGTGTATTTTTAGACTTAATCAATAATAAATAAATCTTTAACTAAGATTATTATCCGTAGATTTTAATGACTTTTGAAGTATTGTTGAAGCAATACCGGGGAATAATTATCAATTATTCTCCACTGGCAGCTGCAACTCCTGAATCACCAGAAGATTCTGCGTTACTGGATGCTTGTGAACCAGAACTGCTAGGAACATTAGATGATTGAGTATTAGATGCTTTTGCTTTTACTTCAACATCTCCTGAATCAATGACACCATTGCTATCAGGGGCATTGTTCTTGTTGATTGATTGAGTGTAATCTTCAAGATGTCCACTGTTGTCAATGATTTCAATTGAATCCGGTACGTCTTCAAGGTTATCGTAATCTATGATGATTTCACCGTTTTCATTCCAAGTGTTTAAACTTGCAATTTCAATACCATTAAGTTTAAGTATTGCTACGAAGTCTGAGAAACTGATATCCCCTTCAAAGTATTCTTTGTACAATACTATGAATAGACGGTATTGAACTTTACTTATTGGAGGAATTACAGGCCTAACTGATGGTTTTTTCCATGAAGCTTTCCTATGTTTGTAGTTGCCAATTGCTCTTTGATATTTAGAAGCACCTTTAACAGATGATTTATATCTTGGAGTTGGTTTTATTATCTTGGACGGTCTGGCAACTTTATTATTAGTATTGTTATCAGTATTGTTTCTTTCAGGTGTTGAATTGAAACATACTAATTTCCAGAATCCAATCTTAATAATTTTTGGTTCTAAACCAACTACTTCAACATTTTCCAATACATCTTCACTGTCAGTGTAGACATCATTACCATTATATTTGATAGTGATATCATAATCACCTGGCTCATCAATATTTATAACAATTTCAACTGTACCGTTTTCTATTTCTCCTTTTCCTACAAGTGTATCGTTAACATATATGTCAACTTCACCATAAGGAACAGGTTCTCCGTTAATATCATCGGTTACGTTAACTCTTACTGTTACATTACCTGCAGTGTTGTTAATGACTGTTGCATCGGTGTTTGTAGGAACAAGCTGTCTGCTAATTACTACTTCATCACTAACTTCCCGGTAATCAGGACTAGTGAATGTAGCAGTAAGGGTAGTACCCTCAAGACTGGTATCCACAGTAATAGGATAGCTGTAAGTACCTTTACCATCAACAACAGCAACACTTGTTCCATCAATAGCAACCGTACCCTCAACAGGCAATCCAGTATTCCTATCAGTAACAGTAATATCAACAACACTCGTTACACCAGGAACACCACTAGCAGGATCAGGTATAGCAGTAATTACAGCTTCACCAGGAACAACATTAGTTCTTCCAGACTCATCAATATCAGCAGAACTACTACTACTATCAAAGATCTGAAGTTCACCAACACTATCATCAACATAATCTGCAGTTATAAGGCCATCCTTAATTGAATTATTGAAGACAACACTGATAGTTGCAGTACTGTCTGTAGGGGAAGCCGTTTTAACATCAGAAGCTGATTCGTCACTGCCACTTGTTACATCTGCAACACCAATTACTTGACCATTATAGGTGAATGTAACTTTACCTTGGGTTACAGGTCTACCATTACTACTTGTTACAATAGCTGTAACAGTAGTTGGAGTACCAACAGTACCTGTTACAGGTTCCACAACGGTGGTTGTAGGAATTAGTAATCTGTAAATAGTTACGTCAGCACTTACACTTTCATAATCCGGACTAGTAAACTCAGCCGTAAGGACTGTACCGGCACGAAGAGTAGTATCAAGAATAGTGTATTCATACGTTGCAGTACCATCAGATAAAGTTAGAGTTTGACCATCAATGCTTACTTCACCATCAATAGGCAATCCAGTATTCTTATCTTTAACCGTGATAGTAACTGTACTGGTTTCACCAGGAATACCACTATCAGGATTGGCAACAGCAACAATCACTGCTACACCTTTGCCAATGTTAGTTACACTTGAACAGTTTCACTTTCGGAACTACTATCACCAAAGATAACATTAGCACAATCATCAACATACTCAGCAACAACAACGCCATCAGTAACAACACTAGTAAAAGTATAATCAATACTAGCAACACCATCAACAACAGTATCATCAGTACCAATAACTTCACCATTAAACTTAAAGGTAACCTTACCCTGACTTACAGGACGTTCATTATCACTAGCAACAGCAGCAGTAATAGTAACAGGAACACCAACACTACCAACAACATCACTTACAACGGTACTGGTAGGAATAATATCCCTCTTAACAACACTATAATTACTTACAGTCTCATAATCCTCACTACTAAACTCGAAAGTAAGAGTCTCACCATCAACAGGAGTAGTATCCTCAATAATGAAAGTATACTTACCAACACCATCAACAACACTAACTACCTCATCACCAATAGTAACAACACCACTACCAATAACATTAGCACCAGTATTCACATCAGTAACATTAACAGTAATCTCAACACTCACACCAGGATAATCATATTTTTAGTTTAATAATGCTGGGATAATATAAATAATTATTAAAAATTATATGATTCCATATACCAACACCAATAATCAAATAAATGATTATAAAACCTAATAAAAAGATGAATATTATAATATAACTAACATTAAATTATTTAAATTGCTTAATATATAAACATTATGCTTAAAAATTGTCAATAAAGAATATTTTAAGATATAATGAATTCTAAAATTAATAATATCACCATTATTAATTTATTTAATAAATTATTATAATTATACAAAAATAATCGACATAAACCATAATTATATCGAAAAAAAAAATATATGATCATTTCAATTAAAAGAATTAAAAAAAAGGAAAAAACTTAGAATTATATAATAATCCTAATTATTGATTTTTGTAGTAGAATATGAACTCGGTTGCGATATACTGTACAACAACTTGGACCATTCTGGATTATTGGAACCCCAATAATTATTATTTATATTATTGTATGCAGTAGTTGTTGATGTAATTGCATTTCCACAGTCATAAGCATAGTTATCTATGAAATTCGTTTTCTTGACTGTTAAGTTACCCATATTGGCTATTGCTCCACCACCTATGTTTGTCGCATTAACCTTGTTTTTGTTGAAGTTTGAATTGCTTATGGTAACGTTTGAATATGAATATATTGCACCGGCCAATGCCATGTTTTTAGATTTGACCTGATTGTTTGTGAAATTGGTCTTATCAACCGTTAAATTTCCTCCGTTGGAATATACTACTCCACCCATAGCATTACTTGTTGTATTCATGAGATTATTATTTATTTCATTAGATTTTAAAGTAACAACGGAATAGTATCCGTATATTACTCCACCATATCCATCTTTTGTAATTATTTTATTGGAATTCAATTTTGAATCAATGATATCCAAAGCTGCAGTTTCAACATATATTGCACATCCTCCTGCAGAATTAATTGCATCTATATTATTTGAATTGAATGAAGTGTTCAATACTGATATTCCACAACCAATAGAACCAATTGTTCCACCAACCGCATAATCAGTTGCTTTTATACTATTCTGTTTAAATGTACTGTTGTCTATTACCATAGCCCCATAAATACATCTAATTACTCCACCAGTAACATATTTACCTTTAGCAGTATTATTTGTAAAGATAGTTGAATTGATTATTAAATCGGAATATTCACTATATATCACTGAACCACCGGTGGAATTATTACCTGTAACCTTATTTGAATCAAATTGACAGTTGGATATATATGTTATGTTATTGTAACTTCTTATTGCACCACCTTGACTATTGACATTTGTTACGACATTGTTTACGAATTTACAATGCGTTAAGTTAAGTATTCCATTGCTATAAATAGCTCCACCAGAATACAATCCTGTTGCTGTATTATCCACAAATGCTGAACTATAAACGTTTAATTTACCAGAAGACACTATTGCTCCTGCACTAAACTCATTATTACTTTTACCGTTTTTTATAGTTACACTTCTAATGGAAAGAACAACATTCCTTTTTGTGATATTGAATATGGTTTTTCCATTATTCAATCCGTCAATTATGGTTTTATCCCTTCCACTACCAACAATGGTTATCGAATTATTCAGAACTATTCCTGAAGCTGAAAAAGTACCTTCACCTAATTTGATAGTACCAAAGAGAGTAATGTGATTTACCGCATAACCCAATGTTTTAAATGGATGCAATTCATCACCCAAATTACTGTCACTACCGTTTACACTAACATAAACGGTTTTTTGATGTGAAACCGTTATGGTATCAGTATATGAATTTGAATCATAGATATCATTCTTTTCATAATTTACATAATATCTTAAAATTTTTCCATCAAATTTACTAGGAACATTATAGGTTATCTTTGAAACACCATTTGATACATTGGAACTTCCAATATACTCATTGTTAATGTAATATTCCACAGTTCCATGTTTTACATTGTACTTTTCCTCGTCACTAATTGTTATGGTTATAGTTGTATCCTTACCTACAACAGCGTTAATTGAATCTCCCTTAATGTTAGTGGAATACCTTGTAACTGTCATGGTATTGTTATTGCTACAGCTTTTATAAACCTTTGAACCTGAATAATCACATTGAATACGATAATTTCCTGCACTATAAGAGTTTAATGTATATTTAATTTTTGCTACACCCTTGGTAACATTTGAAGTTCCGATAACATTACCTGCCAAAGTAAATTTAACCTCACCCTCTGTTGCAGGGTTAAGATTCTGATCTCTGATTGTCGCAGTTATCGTTATCTGTGAATTAGGTTTTGCATCTACGGCCGTTGATGAAATTGTAGTTTTCAATTGGGTGATTTTGAAAGTACCTTTTCCTGTGGAATTTCCATATTTCCAGTCACCAACATAGTAAGCGTAAATGTTGGTTTGGTTTGCCGTCTTATAATTTGTTGTGTAGGTAAATTTCGCAAATCCGTTTGACACAGCTACGGTCTTCAAAGTCACGTTATCCTTCACAAAAGTGACATTACCCTTGGTTACATAATTATTAAACTCATCCACTACGGTTGCAGTAATGACAACTGTTTTTGAAGGTATTGTGGAAATGTTAGGAACCGTTGTTTTGGTCTTCAATTGTTTCAATGTTAATGTTGCATCTTTACTACTGCTTAATAATGTTTTAGTTTCAATTGTATTGATACTTATATTATTTTTCTGTGTATATAATTTTGAAGGAATTAAATAATAGACATTGACTACACCCTCATTATTAGTTGTATTTGAACCAATGAAATTACCGTTAAGTCTAAATTGTACTTTCGTGTTCTTTGCAACATTTCCAAATTCATCGGTTACATTTGCAGTAAATAGTGTAACATTACCCGCTTTTGCCGCAATGTTTTTAACATTTATTTTTGTATTTAACTTCCTAATTTCTAATGTAGAGTTTATACTTGTTTCTTCATAGAGATAATTTCCAATATAAGTTGCCGTTAATGTACGATTTCCTGGAGTTAATTTTCCTGTATAATTAACAGATGCAATTCCATTATTTATTTTAGCTTTTGCAATCTGAGTGCCATCCACCTTGAAGATTACATTACCTGTTGCAGTATCATTTAATTTAACCGTAAGTGGTATTGTATCTGAATATTTACTAGTAATATTCTTTAGTGTCATTGTTGCATTGACTTTTCCACCTTCAGGTGTAAGTGTTAATGTAGCATTAGCTCGTTTTGCATTATACTTTTCATCCCCCGAATATATTAGATAGTAGTAATACTTTTCTTTGTTATATGTTTCCGGGATTTTATATGTATACATCACCATACCATATTCGACTTTAATCTTATTTGAGATGGTGGTTTTACTAATTCTAAATGTAGCTGTCCCAGTTGCATCATAAGGAAGAATTGCTATGAACGTTTTTTCAACGCCAGGATGAATCTCAGAATCTATTAACCTGATATCAGGGTCAATCTTTTCTGATTCGGATGATGATTCCTTTGCAATATTTAGATTATTATTTTTTGTTACCTCCTTAGAATCGTTTTTAGTTGTTTCAATCCCCGTATTTATTTTTTCTATATCTAGACTATCCTGATTATCATCAATTGTCTTTAGATTATTTTCTTCTGTAATATTATTATCAATTGCTGAAACCGCATTAATCATTAGAAAAATAAATGTAACTGTTAATAAGGAAAATATTAGTGAATTTTTTCTATTGTTAATTATTATGCCCCCATTATCTTTTTTTCTAATGAGAATTTTTTCTCAATATATTCTAGTTCCTCCATTTTCTTTCGTTAATATGTTTAATTATCTTAATCATATTATATAAATTCAATGTTTTTTTAATCTAATTATTATTTATTTTATCATTTTTAATCTTAATTTACTATTTTAAAGTATTTTAAAAGAGTTAAGATAATTAAATTTTTATATTTGTCGTTTTTAAAGTTAAAGATTAAATTATAGAAGATTATCATTTTAATCATATTATTACCAATAAGTTAAGATAAATTCAATTAATCTTATTTAAAATCTAAAAAATTATAATAATATTAATAAATAATTTTTAATAAACTATTATTTATAATATTAAAAGATATTTTAATTAATGCTAATATTGATAGGCATCTATTAAATCAAAAATAATATTAGGAAATAAATTAAAAAGGGGTTTTATGCTAGATCAATTTTTACAATACGGAATACTTGCCGCTATACTTGTTTTTGGTATTAAAATAGGTTTAGCTTTAGGTTTTTCGGGAATTAAGAGAAAAACTGTGGGATTAATATTAATAGGTTACGCAATTGGATTAATCCTACTATCATATATATGCCAACCATACACCCAACAGGTTTATGACATAGTATATGGTTATAGTGGAGCAATATTTGCAGTAATTGCAATAATAATAGTTATAACTGGATTTAAAACTATATATGACTGGAAAGTAACTAATAAGGATACTGGTTCAGCAACGTGTATGGCCGTGGTTGCACCATGTCCATGCTGTTTTGGTGCAATACTGGCTTCGGTAATTTTAGTTGCACCGGTAGCCGGTGTATCATCAGTTCTATTAGGTACCGTTTCAGCTATAACATTAGTTATTGTGATGGGATTGACCTATTTACTATCAAGCTTAATTGTTAAAAAAGTAAATAAGCCTTATCCTGTAGTATTAGGAAATTTTATGATATTTATAGGGGTATACTTTGTTTTATGTCTAATGATTTTACCAAATATATCCTTATTGATGAGTACGTCAACAATCCAAATTCAATCTGCAACAATGTTAGGTTGGATGATTTTAGTTTTAATTGCCATGATGTTAATTGGAGCAGTTTATGCTAAAAAAAGAAGTAACTTTTTACAATATTAAATGAAAGGGGGAATATCAAATGGTTTCAACAATACCTGGTGGAAGTATACTTACCGGAATATTAGATGTAATAGCACAAAGTTTACTATTACCTGTAATGATTTTACTTATTATATTCATCATATTTTCAATTATTGAAATAGGATCCATATTAGCTGAATATACCGGTAGGAAAAACATAACAGGTGAAGAAAAAGAAGAAATTCTTAAAAAAATAGCTGAATGTAACAATAAAGATGAGATTTGCCAAGTAATTGCAAATACAAAACTTTATAAACATGACAAGGAACTATTAAATACGATAGCTACATTAGATACGGAAAAATATGATAAAAATACTAGAGAAATTCTCGCTAGAAATCTTTTGGAAACTCAGGAATCAAATATGATTAAATCGTTAGCTAAAGTTGATATTGTGGCTAAAGTAGGTTCAGGTTGTGGTTTATTAGGAACAATTATTCCTATGGGCCCAGGTTTAGCTGCTTTAGGTGTTGGAGATATGATAACGTTAACCACTAATCTTACAACTGCATTTAACACAACTACGGCAGGATTAGCTGCAGGAACTATCTGTTTTGTAATAGCTAAAATTCGACGTAACTGGTACAATCAAGATATCTCAATGTTATATGATTTTGCTGAATGTATATTAGAGGCGATTTAAATGTCACTTAAAAGAAGTAGAATTAGAGAAAATGGGGATGATTTGGATCCAATGTCATCCGTTACCAACATGACTGATATTATGTTGGTTTTAGCCGTGGGCTTTTTAATATTTGCAGTAATGTCCACAGGACTTGAGGAAATGATTCTTGAGGAAAATTCTGAACAACAAATGAACACACCTAAAACTGTCGAAATTGAACAAGGTAAGGAAGTTACGGATTCAATGGAAAACATCGATTCCGATAGTTCAGGATACACCCAATCAGGTATAGTTTACAAAGATCCTAAAACCAATAAGGAGTATATTGTCACTACGACTTAACTTCATTTTTTTACTCATTCTTTTTTTATAAATTCTTTTTTAAATTAAAACTGTTCGATTACACTATTTTAACATATCTTAAAACCTTTAAAACAGGTATTATTAATTTATTTTTTAGTTATTTAAATAAATATATTTAAAAGAATATTTAATTCCATTAAAATATTCAATTAAACTATTTATCATTCATTTAATTCAAAATTGTTTTTTTATTAATTTTTTAATAAAAAAAACTTTATTTCATTTAATTAAAAATATAATAGTTTGTAAATTCATATTAATATATAACATTCTATTTTATGATTTAAAATAATCATTAGAATAAATGTAAAAGGTGAATAAAAATGAAAGCCAAAAGTAAATTCTTGTTTTTCACATTAATTTTACTATTGGTTGCTTTAGGTACGGTATCTGCAGTAGATAACGATACAGATTCGTCACAAACTTCAGATATTGTTACAAATGATGATATTTCAACTAATAATGAAATTAGAGAAACAATTACTAATGAAAAATTAAATAATCAAAATAAAATTATAGAAAAAAATAATGAGATAACTAATGATAAAAAATCAGTTAAAAGTGCAACTAACGTTATAACCGTTAATAATGCTACATACAGTCAGTTCTTTACAAATGATGCTACAACTAACTTAATTAGATCCGGAGATACCATAAACCTTAAAGGTAACTTTTACAATATGACTTTTACGGTAGACAAATCCATTACATTGACAAGTTTAGACAAAGATGCTAAATTATACAATTCAAGTGTATATGTATTAGGAAGCAGTGCTTCCAATTCGGTGGTATCAAATTTACAAATCATTAATTCTGCAGAACAAAAAACAGGGATTCACATTAAAGACACAACAAGAGTTTCCATTATAAATAACACAGTTAAAGTAAAAAGTAAAAACGCATTTGCCTTTGCAGCAGATAATACCAATTACAGTACAATAAAATCAAACTATTTCGAAGCATCAATACCAGATGGTGGTCATGCACACAGTACTTTTGTATTAGGTTCTTCAAATTACAATAAAATAGAAAACAATACAGTAAACTGTTGGGCTAATGGTATCTATTTAAGTTGGTATCCAAATGGTGAGGCTAACTTCCAGGGTGGTATTTCTAATCATAACAATATAACTGGTAACACTGTGACAGGACATGAAGATTTTGGATCATTTTGTTATACCATCCAAGTTATGGGAGAGGATAACAGAGTTTCTTACAATACTGTTTCTGGTGGAAACAGAGGAATATGTACTTCAGATTATCCAAATAATGTAGTTTCTTACAATGATGTATCAGCACTTGCATTCGGTATACATGCAGCTGCAGGTTCTACGGTAACTAAAAATTATGTTCATGTAGATGCACAGGCAACAGGTATAACTATTGATGATAATGTTATAATTTCAGAAAATAACATTACAACTGTTAATGGTACAGCAATTGAAATTATGGGTTGTAACTCAACAATAAAGAAGAACAATATTACTACTACCAATGGATATGGAATTCACTCAAAAGGTAATTTCACACAAATAATTATAGAAGACAATAAAATTACATCTGCCAAAGAAGGAATAATCTTTAAATACCAGTCATCCAACAAAAGAATAAACCATGTAAAAGTACTTAAAAACACAATTACTTCAAATGCTGAATATGCTATAGATTTTGAAGATGCTGGTTCAAAAATAGCTAGTGAAATTAACATCACAGTATCAAGTTCCAATGTTCTTAAATCAAGTAGGGGAACAGGATTAAGTGCTGCTTATAAAAGACCAGGAACTTCTAGCGGTAGTGGAGATATTGATGATGGAAACCAAACCATTACTATATCATCTGAAACTTATAATCAATACTTTGACAACGGTTTAGCAAAACCTATAATAACACAAAATGCCACAATATATCTTACTGGAACTTTTGAAAATCTTAATTTTACCTTTAATAAAAAAGTACATGTGATTGGAAACAACTGTGAAATAATTAATGGTAATATCACTTTTACAGGTGATGCACATTCATCTACAATAACCAATGTTAAAATCAGAAACACAGCACAAAAAATTAATTGTCATGGAATAGAAGTATTAGATGTGAATAATGTAAAAATTTCAAATGTAAACATTGCTGTTGTAGCAGAATATGAAGCATTTGGTATATTCATAGCTGGTGCTGACGGTACTAACGTATCAAATTCCAAAATCAATACCAAAAGTGACTATGTCAATGATGGTATTATGGTATTCTCATCTGATTCAAGTGCTATTGAAAACAACAACATAACTATCAACCAATCCGGTGTTCCAGTACAATATGCTGATTCCATTATGTTTAATGATAGAATTGGTATTATTCAAGAGGTTTTACACAACCATGGAATAATATTAATATATTCCTCAAACAACTATATCAATAAGAATACAATAAAAGTAAACTCAGGATTTACCCAATATACATCCCCAACAAATGATTGCAAAAACAGTATTGTTGGTATCGACATTTACTTTGATAGTCATAGAAATACAGTCGTAAATAATACCATTGATTTTAAAAGTTATGCTCCATTTGCATATGGTATGGGTGTTCTCGGAAGTAATTGGGATACTTCCATAACTTCATCAAATGCAACAGATAACGTGTTTGAGTTCAATACAGTTAAGGTTAATGGTGGTTATTTCGCAACTGGTTTCATTGCCGGTAAAAATAGTGTGAATACCATTGTTAATTCAAATAACTTCAGTGTCTATACTTACAGAAATGAAACCAATCGTGGAGATTACGTACACGCTATTACCCTAGAAAACAGTACAACTTCAACAATCACTAACAACAATATTGGTATCGTAGGTACATCAGTATATTGTATAGAATTGTTCGATTCCAATTTGAATACAATTTTCAACAATACCATCACTGCAAGAGGTACCAATCCATACGGAGTAGCAGGATATGCCAGTTCCTATAATAATATAACAAACAATACATTTACTTTGAGAAAATTCGATTATGGTACAAGTTCTTCAGCACAACATGCCGATGCCATTCCTTCAGGTGATCAAGGTATAATGTTCAATTCATCAAGTACAAGAAATAACATTTCATTCAATAAAATAGACACAAATGCAACATGTGCCGTTAAGTTAACAAACCAGACTAGAAATAATTATGTTGTTGAGAACTCTTTAAAGACTAAGACTAGTATTGGTGATGCAGCCGTATTGAATCAGCATACTTCCAATGTTGTATCAAACAATTTCTTACACTTTGTGAACGTTACGGCTGATTCGGTTACTGCTAAATTGGGAGATACTGTTGATTTTGTTGCCCATATTGAGACTACAGGTATTGATTTGAATAATTTAAGGGTAACCTTCAAATTAGGATCAACAGATATTGGTACTGTTGGAGTTGTAAATAATGTTGCTACTTTGAGTTATCAACTTAATTCTACATTTTGGAGAGATACTACATATCCTATAATGGTTTCAGTTAAAGGAACTAATTTCCAGAATGCAAGTGTCCAGTCACAAGCAACTTTTAGCAAAGATCCTGAGGCTACAGTTGTTAAAGTTGCAAATGTATATCAGCCTGTAGGTACTAATGCAACTCTTACAGCAAACATTTCCACAGCTTCAGGAGGAAAAATAGGTACGGGTATTGCCGAATTTTACGTGGATGATGTTAAAATAGCTGTGGTTAGTTTCAGAACAGGTGTTGCAAACTATATATACAATATACCTTCAAATGCAGTGCCTGCATTGCATAAAATCAAGGTTGTGTATCAGGGTACAAATGATTATCTTGCTTCATCCGGAACAGGTCACTTGGGTATACAAACGGTATCTGCAATAACGGCTAGTGCTCTTACCGGAACCATTGGACAGAGCGTGACGTTTAATGCCACTGTCAAGTCTGGTGGAAAGAATGTTACTTCTGGTAAGGTACATATCTACATTGATGATACATTTGTATATTCTAAGAAGATTGTTAACGGATCTGCTGTCTATACTTATACTGTTCCTTATACATTCAGTCAGGGAAATCATAATTTGAAATATATTTACGATGGTAACAGTACATTAAGTCCAGCCAACAAGACCGTTACCTTCAAGCTTAATCCGGCAACCCCATACTTCAGTTTCGTTAAAACTACCGTGGATGTTGGTCAAAATGCAAACCTATTGCTTAAAATTGACAATGGTTTAAGTGGCACTAATTATTATGGTGCAGATGGTGGAAATGTTACTGTTAAACTTAACGGAAAGGTTTTAACTGATGCCAATGGTAAAAACATTACTGGTACAATACATAATGGTAATATTACATTTAAATTCACAGTTCCTAGTCAGTTAGTAGGTAGCAACAACATCAGTTTCATTTACAGTGGTGACAGCACATTCAAATCAGCTACAAAAACGTATAACAACGCTTTTATCGTGAACAACTTGAAAAATACCAATATTGAATTATACAATCTTAATCCGGCCTTAAAAGGTTCTACAGTTAAACTCAGTGGTAAACTCTTAAGCAATGGTGCAGCCGTAAAAGGAGTTCCAGTCACAGTCACTGTTGATGGTAAGAATTATACTGCCACTACTTACAGCAGTGGATACTTCACTGTTAACCATACCATTACAAGTTATGCTTCACAAACTGTTAAATTTACGTTTGCTGGATATGCTAACTATGCATCAAGTCAAAATTCCACAACACTCAAGGTAAAACAGCCTACAACCATAGCAATATACAAACTGTCCACAGCTACAAAAGGTTCTACAGTTAAACTCAGTGGTAAACTCTTAAGCAATGGTGCAGCCGTAAAAGGAGTAACTGTTACTGTCACAGTTGGTGGAAATAACTATACTGCAACTACTTACAGCAGTGGATACTTCACTGTAAATTACACTGTAACAAGTTATGATCCACAAACTGTTAAATTTACGTTTGCAGGAAACAGCAATTATGAATCTAAAACCAACTCAACTACACTTAAAGTAAAACAGCCTACAACCATAGAATTATACAGTATGAGTACGGTAAAGGTTGGTTCAACCATTAAAGTTAGTGGTAAACTCTTAAGTAATGGTGCAGGTGTGAAAAATCAAAATGTTGTTGTAAAAGTTAACAATAACAGTTATACGGCTAAAACATATAGTAGTGGTTATTTCACAATAAACTATACTGTAACTAATGTTGGTACAAATAATGTTACCTTCACATATGCCGGTTCAACTGCATACATTCCTGTACAAACAACACAAAAATTCACGGCAACTGCCTAATATGAGAATATTATCTTATTCTCTCTTTTTTATTTTTTTCTTATTCAAACTAATATTTTTACAACAAAATCCAAACTAATTATTTTTAATAGAATCCTGAAAATTAACCTATTTCTAAAACAATAACACACATTATCTGATAATTAATTTAAATTTTTAGCAATTGAAGAGATGATAATATTTTATTGTTTAAATAATATTTTTACACATTTTGAAAAATTAACCATTAACTTATTAACAATAAATAATAAATATGATAATGGAGGAAGATTATGGAAAGAAAATATATTTTAGGTATGATACTCATAGTTATCTTAATATTAGCCGGTATATTTGCTTACTTTTCACTTAATGGTACTTTTTCTTCACCAACAATTACTACACCTGAAAATTATACTGTAACAAATCAGGGTAACAATAAGATTTCAATTACAAATGGTGAAACGAATTATACTGTTCAAGAAATGGTTGGAGAAAAAAGTATAGACTCATGTTTTAACGATTGTTTTAATAAACATAATGATAGCAGCAGAGTAGTTAACGACACTATGAAAATAGATGATATACCTGTCAAAACATTAACATATAAAAATAATAACAATAAAACCGTCCATACTTATTATTTCTATCAAAAAGGTGAAAAAATATATCAATTATTCGCTAAAGGTAAATACGATAAAGATACTGTTGAACTACTAATTAATTCAACAAAATAATTATTTTTAATTTTTCTTTTTTTATTTAATCTTTGATTTTGTAGAAATCATTTAAATATTTTCCTAATTACTTTTTTTTATGTATCTTATATAATAATATTAAAAATAAAATATCTATGTTACTTATTAAATTTTTATCAAAAAAAGACAATCATAATTGTGAATAAAAAAAAATCTAAAAAAAATAGGAAGATATTAAATAATACTTAATTTAATATCCTTTGTCAAAGAGTTAAAATTATTGTTTCCACTATATTTAATAGTTAATGTTTGTGAAATTTCATTATTATTCTTTATTTCTGGTGTTAGGAATGTTACAATAAATTCACCGTCGACTATAGTAATATTTGTTTGAACAGTTATATAATTTATCTTATAACATGCTTTCCCAATATCAATAGGATAATATTCATCATCATATAATTTAACAGTGAAACTATACTCCGTGTTTTGATTTAAAGACATTTCATCAGGCATATCACAATAAACTTCACGTTTTTCCAATAAAATTGTTTCATTTACATTTGAAGAAAATTTGTTTTCATCACCTGAATAAACAAGTGTAAAAACATATTCCTTATTTGTGAATGATGTTGGAATAATATAATATATACTTGCTCCGCCATCAACTAATTTAATGTTTGTTTGAATAGTATGTCCATTGATTTTAAAAGCTACTTTACCAGAATTTAAACCTTTGCCTGCTAATTCTACAGAAGCAACTAATTCAACAACACATCCAACTTTAAGAGATGTTGAATTAAATACTGATAACGTAACATCCACGTTTCTTTCAGGAATTTCAATAGGAATATCATCCATTCTAAATAAATTATTATCAGTTGTCAATGCAACTATACTTAAATTATAATATTTTCTCGTCCATTCATTAGGAATATCATAGTTAACAGTCAATGAACCATCAACTAATTTTTCTTTATTAAATATCGTTACTGAATTAATTTTTATTGAAGCTTTTCCATTAACATTTTCCGGAAACTTTAAATTAACTTGTAATGTCTGATTATCATTAATGAAAGAATATGAGACATTTACAGTATCCACTTCCAATGATAGAAGCTGACCATCTATTTGTGCATAGATAACATCATCTAATGGTTCAATGGAGAGATTAACCTTATCTGTGAATTTCATATAATTTTCAGGAAATACCGTATTATCAGCTGCAAATCTAACTTTCCTTTCTTGAATAGCTGAGTCAAGACTTTGTCCATTATTTAATGTATTCAATGATACTTCAATATAGCC
Organism: Methanosphaera stadtmanae; assembly: GCA_015062805.1. Classification (GTDB taxonomy): domain Archaea; phylum Methanobacteriota; class Methanobacteria; order Methanobacteriales; family Methanobacteriaceae; genus Methanosphaera; species Methanosphaera stadtmanae_C. The sequence continues at coordinate 66,332 of SUTQ01000005.1, read as the reverse complement.
TGCCATATTTTTTACCAATGCAGTTTTATTTGTAAAATTCATTACAATCCATGTTTCAGGCATTGCACCTATATCATCTTCAGTTGGAGTGTTAGTACCCCACCAATTATTTTCAATAGATTTAATTAAAGTATTATTTGAATATATCACTTTATTTTCATCAGCAATATTATTATTAAATATGTTATACTGGAAATCAATAAACAATTCATTATATATTACACTACCAGCATTAGCTGAATTTGAATCAAATATACAATTTCTTGCCGTGACTATAGGAATATCTCCTAAAAATTCTTCTTTATTATAATTAATAATTACTCCACCATTAATTCCTGCAGTGTTTTCAATAAATTTGGAATCCAATAGTATCAATTTACCAATTTCATTAGTTGCCCATGGAACGTTTTCAATAGCACCACCATTTTGATCTGCACTATTTTGTTCAAATGAACAATTTATTACTGTAAACTCATTAGTAGTAGTGATTGCTCCACCATCTATTGATGCATGATTCAAAAGGAAAAATGAATTATTTGTTATTGTCACCCCTGTAGAGTATATGGCTCCACCGAAAAATTTTTCAGCATCATTATCATAAAACTCTGTGTTATCAACATACAAGTATCCTGCAGCATTATATATTGCTGCTCCACTTACAGCCTTATTACCGAAAAATTCTGAATCCAAAACTGTAAGATTTCCCTTTAAACTATATATCGCTCCACCCACATTGTATATTTTATTTTCTATAAACTTAGACTTTGTGATTACAGCATTATTTGTATTGTATATTGCAGCACCAAATGATGCCATATTGTTTTCAAATTTACTATTGTTAACCGTTAAATTTCCGTTGTTAAGAATAGCTCCACCCTTATTGTTGATAGTTGTACCAACATTATTTATTAAATTTAAGTTATCAATGAACAAATTTCCATTGTTTATTATTGCGGGTTTAAAATCTGACGAATGATCTTTAATTGAAAAATCTTTAAACACAACACTAACTTCTTCATTAATTGTAAATCCACCAGAATTAATTGGAATGAATATAGTATTCTTTTTATCTTCACCAATAATTGATAAATTCTTATTAATGTTAGTTAAATCTAAAGTATAATCTCCTTCCGATACATATATCATTGAATCATCAGATATTCGTTCTAAATTTTCATTATTAATCGTTTTGAATGGCGAATCTATACTTCCATCTTCTATACTACTATTAGATTTGGAATTCACATATACAACATCATTTGAATCTTGTTTTTTATTTGCATAATCTGTTATACTTTGATAATCCAAATTATCTGTAGTATGTAAAATAGTTGAATCCATATTTTCTTCTGTTGCGAAAGATAGATTTAACGATAAAATAAACAGTAGTAACAAAATGATATGAATATAATTTCTTCTGTTCATTTTTTCACCTCCACATATTTTTATACGGAATATTATTAAAAAAAATAATTAAAAAAAAATAAAGGGGAATTTGAATTTTTGTAAATGTACAATACTCTATTATTTATCTCTAACATTTGGTCTAGCGAATCCGAAGAAAAATATTCCCAATAGTAAAATAATGAATAACAAGTATCCAATAGCAATTTCTGATTGGGAAGAAGGCGGTTTACCTAAGTTTTTCTTAACGACTTCATATACTGATTTTGCACCGGCAGATGAACCTGCACTACCCGAAGCAGAGGAATCTCCAGCCATAGACACTACAGGTGAATCTGTAAATTGAGGTACATCCTGTGAACTACTGTCTGAACTACTTTCTGGAGTAGCTTCAGGTGGAATCTCGGGAGTACTTTCAGGAGTAGTTTCAGAAGTACTTTCAGAAGGATCTACTTCACTTGGAGTTTCCCCTGCACCAGTATCTGAAGTATCAACCACTGTAGAATTATGTTTTTCTTCCTCAACAGTAGTGTTAGTAACCTCTTCAGTTGAATTAGTAACTTCCTCAGTAGGTGGAATAACCTCTTCAGTAGTATTAGTGACCTCTTCAGTAGTATTAGTAACATCATCTACAGTAGTGTTAGTAACCTCTTCAGTTGAATTAGTAACTTCCTCAGTAGGTGGAATAACCTCTTCAGTAGTATTAGTGACCTCTTCAGTAGTATTAGTGACCTCTTCAGTAGTATTAGTAACATCATCTACAGTAGTGTTAGTATTATCATCAAC
>SUTQ01000005.1:0-64042 GCA_015062805.1 Methanosphaera stadtmanae | reverse complement strand
ACCTCTTCAGTAGTATTAGTGACCTCTTCAGTAGTATTAGTAACATCATCTACAGTAGTGTTAGTATTATCATCAACCGTAGTATTAGTGTTATCATCAACTGTAGTATTGGTATCATCATCTACAGTAGTGTTAGTAACCTCTTCCGTTGGAGGAGTAACCTCTTCTGTAGTGTTAGTAATATTCTCAACTGTATTGTTAGTAACCACTTCTGTAGTAGCGTTTGTTATATCTTCTACAGTTGTGTTTGTATTTTCATCAGGTTTTGTTTCTTCTGCAGTATTATTTGAAGTTTCAGTATTTGTATCATTTTTATTTCCATCTATGTCAGAAGGATTTTGTTCTGTACCTTCTCCACTTTCAGATGGATTGTCATCAGTTCCATTTCCAGAACCTGATCCAGAGTTTTCTGAATCATCACCATCACCAGAACCAGTACCTGTTCCAGTACCATTACCTTCTCCAACATCACCGGTTCCTGTATTATTTCCAGATTCTCCAGCACCGGTTCCTGTATTATATGTTTTTGTCATACTAGCTGCCATACCAATACTGCTTGAGGAATCAGCAAATCCTTTGGCATTTTGACCAGCCATTGCCATTGCATTTGCTTCACCAGTTGCACCATCATTCAAGTATTCACTTATACCTTCTGATATGTCTACAGTACCAGTACCATCAGTACTAGCTGTTGAACCACTTTCTGGATTTTCAACATGTGCTGCATCCGGATTTTTAGTTGCTGATGCATAGTTAATTGAATATTCAGAAAGTCCTTTTACACCAAGAGAAGTTCCTGTTTTTATAATCCACTCATGGAAATTAATGTTACCACAAGTGTGGTGACAACATGCAACTCCATATCTATTTGCATTATTTACATATTTTTGTAACAAATCTTTACGAAGTGCATTATCCTCTGTTTTCCAATAACCGGCCATATCACTGGTTAATAACCATCCAGCCATAGATTGGAATGCATAAGATTTATACTGAGCATCTATAGTGAAATATTCACTATATGTAACTGTTCTTGCAAGTTCTCTTAATAACCCATTACCAATAATACCTGCATTGTTACCTTTACTTGTATCAAGAACTGCTTTTCCTGCTTGGTTTTCTTTATAATTCTGAGTTGTTAACATTGTTTTCATTAAATTTTCGAAATTCTGGGACATTTGGTTCCATCCACCGATTTCATCTGTCATCTCAGATAACCATTGAGGGTTTAACATTGTTGTTCTTGTTTCTTTTTTAACTTCTTCACCTAATGTACTTGTTACTACTGTATTTTTATCACGTATATCCAGTAACACAGTATTAACTATTGTACCATGTACAGTTGCTGCATTTAATAGACCACCAAACCAATCAAGATAATCATCTGAATCAAGATATCTCCATGTACTGTCGAGGTTTTGAATGATAAGATCAACATGTTCAAGTAAATAAGCGAATGCTTCGCCATCATCTTTTACTATAACATTTCCCTCATCGTCAACATTCCATGAATGTCCTATCCTAGATTCATAAACACTTGCCAATTCAACTGCTATATCTGATGATTCATTTAAAGAAGTACCTGCATTATTCAAATAATCAGATACCCCAGTACCTTCAAGTATAGCTCCAGGCAATCCAAATAATCTTTCTAATGAACCAGTTTCGTTAAAATGTTTTTTAACGTAGTTATCAGTTGTTGATTCATTTAATGCATTTACAACTTCAACTGACTGGGTTAGTAAACTAAGCCAATCCGGATTATTACATACAATAGTAGCAAATACGTCGATTCTAGGTCTACTATAAATCGTTGAATCGATAGTAATTGTTAATTCATCTAATGGAATTACTTCTATTCCTGTAACTTTTCCGGTTTTATCCCATACAGGTTTTACACCCAATAAATACATAAATTGGGCTAAACTAATACCTTCTGTACGAAGAGCTTCAGTACCCCATATAACTTCACCAACAACTTCTGGGAATGATTCTTCACCAAGATTTACCATGTATTTCTCTAATAAATCATCCACAGAATTAACTGCTGATTGCCAAGCACTTCTACTTGGAATTTTAGTTGTATCACTTACATACATTGATCTACCCGTAGGTAATACATCAGAATATAATGGATCTGCAGCTAAACCAGGTTCTACATAACCACCACTTAATGCTGTAATAATACTATACCACTCCTTATTATTTCGGATATTGTCAATTGTTTCATTGATTTCTACAATATCTTCAAATAATGGATGAGTATAGTCAAATATACCATAACTTGTTGCTATATCATAAACACTGCTTCCTTCTACCAAATTAGTTACTATTGAATTTAATATAGTTGTAAGCATATCCCTTTTATCATTAAAGGTTCTGTCTTTAAGTTTATCATAGTAACTTTCTTTAATATCAGGATAATACAAGTGCATTAAATCATCAAGAATCATTGTTCTTGAGGATACTATAGTTCCCACTCCTGTTATTAAATCAGTGTCGTTCCATATTTCTCCAAGCGTATGCATACCTGTGTTAATTTTATCAGCAGACATATCTTCAAGGTTTTCGTGAATAACTGCCAACCATTGATCAAATGCCTGATTACTATTTACAAACGTTTGAACATCATTTAACCATTCTTCAAAGTTTTCTTCAGCTGGAGTATCATATCTTAATAATTTTGCTTTTTCTATTAAATTATTCTTAGCTTCGATAGTTCCATTTACATCTTCATTACTTAAAGCAATCTCATAATCAGTTATAGCCTTTTTAACAGTAATATAATCTGGATCATCATAACCTAAATCTTCGGCTAAACGTAATATTTCATTTTGATAATTGATAATATTAGTTTCTACACCAGAATTTTTGTTATTATCATACCTAGATATCAAATCATTTAATTCAACATAATTACCGTATAAAGATGTTGATGAAGTAACCGGTGTTAAATGAGTAATAACCTCTGCAAAACTTCTTTCCTTAGCAACCATACCTTCACCAGGGTTAGAAACTATGTATGGATATATGATTGGAGTATCAATTAACTGGAATGGCCAGTCAAGTGATTGTAATCCCAAATTACGTCCAGGTAACCATTCTAAAGTTCCGTGTGTACCCATATGAATAATTGCATTTGTCTGGAATATTTGACTAAGATATTTGTAATATGCAATATATTGATGTGGTGGAGGTAAATATGAATTATGGAAATCAATCTGTGATTCCCAACCTCTTAATGGTTGAATACTTAAAAAGATGTTTCCAAAGAATTTCCCAGGAATAAGGAAGTATCCTTCATTTTTATACTTGGTTTCATTAAGTAATTTGAATCCTATTGTTTGATTAAATACTTTTTGTAAGTTTGAAGGTAAATCAAAATACCATTGATAGAATCTGGTTTTATTTAAAAGCATGCCTTCAGAATCTTCGGATATAATTATATTCTCTTTTGAAAGATTCCAGTAATGATCAAATAGAATGTGATCATCTTCAGGCAGTGAATTTAACCAATCCTCCAATTCCTTGAAATTTACCACAACTTTTTCACGATAAACCATAGATCCGTTACCTAAGCCAGCACCCCAATAATCTGTTAAATCTTGTTGAAGTTTTTTAGGAAGTTCATCATACCATTTCTGGAATAGTTCTTCATTAACTAATTGATTATTTTTAGTTAATTCATCATAATGTTGAATAACATAAAAATCTAATAACCCTTCAGCCCACAATCCTTTATTACCAAAATCAGTAATAATACTGTTTAATTCTTCAGTTGTTGGGATTTCAGATTTGTTCATTCCTATGTCATAACCTTCATCATACAATATTTCTAACAAATCATGTATACTTTGGAAAACATCCAAATATGATGCACCTATATTAGCTTTTCCAGGTGGATAACCATAAACCAATATTGAGACTTTCTTATCAGAATTATTTAAATCATGAAGATTTGCCCATCCATTAGTTAATTGAGCATGTTTGGCAATTCCTTCCTTGATAATAACTGTTGTTTTATTTTCATCAATATAGGAAATAGGTATTGCACCAAATACACCTTCAAATTCAGGCATGGTAACGGCAGCAGTCCATTCATTTTGAGGACCATATTCGCTCTCATAACTGAATTGACTTATATCTTTTAATGCATTTATTAAAGATACATTTAGATTCTTATATGCGTTTATGGTGTAATTTCCACCTCTTTGAGCATATCCTGTTGTCCACCAATACATGTAACTTACTGCAGATACACCTCTATGAATAACAGATTTATTTCCTGCCATTTCTAATAAGTAAGTCATATCTGGAGTTTCAGAAGTACTTTTATAAATACTAAAGGTAGCTCTTCCTAATTTTTCATATTCTTTTATCAATGCATCCACAACTTCTCCACCTTCATAATAAGTGGATATTACAATAAATGATCCATTAAACTCTTTTTTATTGGTGGTATACCAATCTTCAAAGTTTCTTAATATTAATTGAGGGTCGTTGTTTTCTAGATTCCATTTGGAATATTCATTTGTCATCCAATTTAAACTTCCGGCCCCATCATCATTGTAACCTGGGTCAGACAAAATCCATGTATTAATTTGTTCTTCAGTAGGAGTTTTTACATTACCTGTAAAACCTGGATAATATATACCCCATGAATTTGAAAGTAACAATGGACCATTACCGTTAGTTGTAGGATTTTCTTCAGTTTCTCCTAATAAATATCGTATGTAATTATAGAAGTTTTGCATATTAGTTTTTAATACTGTTGAATTTGATTCAGACCCTGTTTGCCAATAGGAACCAGCATAGGTATTCTCTATGGAATGTGGATTACCACCTAAAAATCCCCAATTTGCTAGTGTTCCCTGTATCATTGCACCATCAAAAATACCGAAAGTATATGCTATTTTTTCTTTTTGAGATGCAGGTGAATAGGCAATTAAGTCTGTGTCAATACCAAATCCATTTCCAATAGAAAACATATCAACTAATATAAATTGGGCATAGTTTAGCATCCATTGATTTGAATTATCATATGAATTATTTAATTCATAACTTTCTAAGAATAAAAATCTATCACTGATTTCTTTTAATAATCTAATTTTATCGGCTTGACCAATACTACTAGTATCTCCAGAGAAAGTAATGATAGTTATATCTGGTACAAATATGTGATTTATTGAACGGGATTCATTTACTAAAGTAACTGATTCTGATCCAGTTGCATAAGTTCCATAATTAAAGTTTACAGTATACTTACCTGGATTTAAATTAGAAAATAAATATTCTCCATCAACATTACTTGTAGTATTATAAAGAATTCCATTTTCATCAGATAAAGTAATATTTACTCCACTAACTACAAATCCGTCTTCATCACCACCAGCATAAGTATTATTTAATTTGTCATATGCTGTTGTTACTATACCTGAAATATTCAGGTTATCTATTGAAGGGATTTCTTTAACTTTTTCTATGTCCTGATTATTTAATCGATTTTGTTTTACTATTTTCAGATTTTCATCTGCTGATTGTACATTCTGTGAATTTATCGATGATTCACGTTTATTTATATTTTTCGACATTGATTTATCTGATGTAACATCAGATTCCTTAATTGCATCTAATTTTGTATTCTGTTGTATATCAATAGTATCTGTGTTAATATCACTAGTTATAATTGTAGTTTCGTTAGTTATTATGTTTGTATCGTTCTTAACTGTATTATCTTGAGCATTCACAGTTGCACATATTATCAAAATAAAGAGTATCATACATAATGAAATTATCCTTTTATTCATCACATATGCTCCTTTATTAAATATTTACAATTGTGTATCACTCTAAAATTAGAAAAGATACACTAATATATTATAGTTTTTTATTAATAATATAGTTATGCATATTTTAATTTAATTAAAATATATTTTATTATTTTTTTAATTAGAATTTAAATAAATTTTACTATTTTTTAATTAAAATAAATTTTAGAACTTTTACTAAGAATAAAAGAAGTATCTTTTCCAAAAAATTAAAAAATAACAACCTATTTGTTTAAACTGTAAACTAAATAGAAAGAACTAAAAAATAAAAAAAAACTAAATAAAAAAAAATATTTTTTCATTAGATAAAACTAGTAACATCAGTCCATAAAACTATTAAAAATAAATTGAATTTAAAAGGGTAAAAAAATAAGAATGAGAATATGTTTATTCTCTATGTTGTAGCTGTGAATTTTTGTGTTGTTTGGATAGGGAGATATCCGTCTGCTCCTGCATAAGTGAATGTTATGTTGTTAGTACCAAGTGCAGTTACGGTATAGTTTATTGTGAAATAACCACTACTGTATGTAGTTGCAGTAAAGCTGTTACTGTTTATTTTTATAACTACTTTCTGATTTTTCACACCTGCACCATTACTTAAGAGTTTACCACTAACTTTAATGGTTGAACCAACCTTTACCGTACTCATACTGTATAATTCTATGGTTGTAGGCTGTTTTACTTTAAGTGTAGTTGAGTTGGTTTTAGATTCATAATTGCTGTTTCCTGCAAACGTAAATTTAACAGTTTGTGGATCATAACTTGTTACAGTGTAATTTACAGTGAAGTATCCACTGCTGTAAGTAGTTGCAGTATAGTTATTTCCACCAACTGTGACAGTAACAGTTACTCCTTTTACGGCTGCACCATTACTTAAGAGTTTACCACTGAGTTTAACTGTAGAACCTTTTGAGGCTGTGGACAGTTTGTATATTTCTATGGTTGTAGGCTGTTTTACTTGAAGCGTAGTAGAATTACTACATGATGCATAATTAGCATTTCCAGCAAATTTGAAATCTACTTTCTGGGAATCATAGCTTGTCACGGTATAATTTACAGTGAAATAACCACTACTATATGTAGATGCAGTAAAGTTTTTACCATCAACACTAACTGTAACAGACATATTTTTCACACCCACTCCATTACTCAATAGTTTACCACTTAATTTAACTGTAGAACCTTTTGAGGCTGTGGACAGTTTGTATATTTCTATGGTTGTAGGCTGTTTTACTTGAAGCGTAGTAGAATTACTACATGATGCATAATTAGCATTTCCAGCAAATTTGAAATCTACTTTCTGGGAATCATAGCTTGTCACGGTATAATTTACAGTGAAATAACCACTACTATATGTAGATGCAGTAAAGTTTTTACCATCAACACTAACTGTAACAGACATATTTTTCACACCCACTCCATTACTCAATAGTTTACCACTGAGTTTAACCGTTGAACCTTTAGTGGCTGGATTAAGGTTGTATAATTCAATATTGGTATGAGTTAAGTTGTTTACAATCAATGCATTGTTGTAGTTTTTATTACCTGTGTTAAATATGTTGTCACCACTGTAATTAAAGCTAATATTGTTACTTCCAATTAATTCTTTAGGAACTATAAATTTGAAAGTTATAGTACCATTGTGTATGATTCCAATTATCGCTTTACCTGAAGAATCTTTTAATTCTTTACCGTTGAGTTTTATTGATACGTTTCCACCATCTGCTCCACAATAGTTACTTCCACTTTCACCATTATCTATTCTCAACATTATATTTGCTGTTTGACCAACATCTACAGTAGTTTTAACATAGCTGAAGTGTGGATTAACCGGATTAAGTTTAAGAATAACAGTCTTATTGGCAGGAGACATTGTATTGTTTCCATAATAAATAAATTTCAAGTTATGGTTTCCTTTATTGAATGTGTAAGGAATATTGTATGTATACAGAACTGATCCATTAACAATATTCTTAGAGTTTATGAATGTATCATCGATGTAAATATTTATTTTACCCGAAGTAACTGCTTTACCTCCTGATTTAACTGTTGCATTAAATTTTACAGATTGACCGATAGTTCCGGTATGTGTGGTTGCTGTTATAGCTGATGTTGTTTGCACACCTAAATAACCTGTTCCTGTAGAATTTAGATAAATGCTACTTCCATGATAGTCCACCTTAATAAAATGCATCACATTAGGTGCGTTTGAAGCAATAGTATAGTTCATTCTTGCAACTCCAATTTGAGGAAAAACAGTACCTAATAAAGTGCCGTCGAGATAGAATTGAACATAACCAGTACCTACTTTAGCACCAGATACAGAGGTAATGTTTGCTATAAGAGTTACGTTTTTACCCTGAGTCTGAGAAACATTTGCAACTTTAACTACTGTAGCCTCAGGATCTTTGCTAAAAGTTGCTTGTGACTGGACACTTGCATTCTGGAAATTAGTTCCTTTAACTGAAACCATTATAGGATATGTAGTATCTCTCCAAAATGTAGAATTAAGTTGATAACTCAAAGTAGCAACATTATTTACAACTCCAACAGTACCAATATCTGTTGATCCTAATTTGAAGGTTACCCTTAAATTATTCAAATCAATACCTGTAGTCTCAATATGGGCAACAAAATCAACAGTATCTCCCAATTTAGCAGTAACCGAATCAGCCGTAACGTTCACAAAGTGTAAGAAATTGTTTGATACAACATTGGAAGTATGTTCATTAAATACGCTAGCATCACCAACTTTTCCTTTAGATTTTAAAGAATTCTCAACAACATAATTATTCCTGGTCTGTTCACTTAACATAACTGCACACGTTGTGTTAGTGTCAACCTTATTAAAGGTAATGTTATTTTTACTACTTGAAGACATAAACATTATACCTTCATCACCAGCAGAAATTACATCACTATGCATAGCAGAACCACTTGTACCATAATCAAATTGTCTTAAAGTGAATGAATTATTAGTAATATTGTTATTTGAACTTCTATATCCTGCTAATCCATATGGGTTTGTACCTTTTGCAGTTATACTATTATTGAAGACAGTATTCAAATTAGAATCAAACAATTCTATAGAATATACTGAAGTACCTACAATACCAATGTTATTGTTTTTGATAGTTGATGTTGTACTATTCTCTAATGTAATACCATGCACATAATCTCCACGATTTGTTGAATTTCTATAAGTATAAACACTAAAGTTATTAGAATCTATGAGAGTATTAACACTATTTCGACCAGCAATAAAACCAGTAGCGAAATAACCACCATCAACCCTTACTTTGTTAAATTTAAATACATTGTCTGTTGCATTCATAGCAGTTATAGATGAGCCCCAGTAACCACCGAGTACTCCCATACCATATACAAAAGGACAATAACTTTTAAAGTTTATATTATTATTTATTACTGAATTTCTATGACTATCAAAGTAAATATCAATACCAACTATACTATTCTTACAATCATTTGTTGGGAATGTATATTGAGTAAATCCTGATTTTACATTAATGATGTTATTATCAATTGAGTTATCAGAAGAATATAACAATATTATTCCATGATTATGTAAAACTTCTTGAATAATACCAATTCTTTCATCAAACATTATGGTATCAGCATATGGTACCTGAACCCCCGATTGATTAACCTGAATAATGTTATTTTTAAATATATTGGAGTCAGAAGAATAGGTCAATATACCATTATTAATGTAATCACTATTAGTGGTTATATAACAATCAAAAATTCTATTTCCATTTGAACCAAACAAAAATATACCTATTGACTCATATTCAGCAACATTACTTATGACGACATTAGTTATTCTACAATTATTTACCTCAACAAGTTCTATAGCATGTCTAGTGGAATCTTTCAATAAGTTTTTAAATGTAACATTAGTTATAGTAGAAGAATGTGAATCTCCAGCTAAAACAATAGTACCTGAACGAATCTCACAATTGTTCCCAATCACGTGAACTTTTTTATTAAAAGTGAAATTGCAATTTTCGAATACTCCTTCAAGGTAAACAGTAGCATTTTGACGAATTAAAGGAGTCGCTACACCATTTTCAAAGAAACTATTATAATTAGTCATATTAATATGATTAACATCATTTGTATCTGTTTCCTCTTCACTAACAATTGCATTAAACGGTTTTTTATATGCTACACTTAATCCAATACCTCTACTTGATGTAAGAACATTAGAACTTGATACTGTAATATTAGAAACTCCAGTTTCATTTTCTACTTCTTCAAAGTTTATAGCATAATCATCTTGTGAAGTAATGATGTTCCTAGTAACTACAACATTATTAGTTTTTTTATATCTTGATTGTTGTTTAAATATTATTCCTTCTTTTTGTGAATTGATTTTGTTATTATCAATGTTTATTGTTGTATATTGACCTTTTAAGTAAATTCCATAACTATTTGATGAAACTATCGTATTATTTGATATAAACTCATTATTACCCGAAATTTCTATTGCTTGTCCATCGATAGATGAAATTGTATTGTTAACAACTCTGACACCATTACCACCTATCTTTATACCACGAGAAGTTCCAGATACATCCACCAAATTATTTGATACTATTGCATTTTCACAAGCAAATATCCCTTCAGCAATTGCATGAACTTCATTATTTGTTACAATATTACTTTCATAACCTTCTGTTGAAATTCCTCTAAATCCACCAGTAACATTATTGTATGAAACAATATTATGTGCTCCCATTACTTGAATTGTATAACACCAAGAGGAAATATTTCCAGTAGCAACGATTGTATTTCCTGTAATATTATTATAGTCTGATTCACCACCATCAAAGTTTGCATCAAGACTATCATAAATACTTAGATATATACCGTTTGCTCCACCTGAATGAATTGTATTGTTTGCAATATTATTGTAGAAACATCTACCTATTACAAATGTGATGTATCTCCAATCATCACCCGCTCTTACAAAGTAATTGGAACAAATTGTACTGTTATTCATATAATCTGCTACAAATCCATAAGCACGTAATCCGTATGTTGTAATATGATTATCTTCTATTAATAAATTTGAAGAATTTTTAACCTGTATTCCTTTGAGCAGAGTCCCATCATTATATATTGTTAAGTTTGATATTTTTGAACCTGAAGAATTTTGTCCAAGAACATACACAGTACAATTATATAATTTAGCATTTTTATTTATACTAGTAAATGTGATTGATTTATCAACTGCAAATTTAACGTTGTTAAACGTTCCCTGTAAGTTGATTGTGTCCCCACTTTGTATTAAATCAGTAGTTTTAACAAATTCTGTATCAGTTACTGGGCTAAAAAAATAATCGTAATTGCTACTTGTAACTGTGATAAGATTTGAAGATGATTTTTCAAATTCACAATCATCATTTTCTATATTCTTTTTAATAGTTTTGTTTACCGAGCTACCTTGAACATCGTTTTCTGAATTAACTTTTGATAGAATATTGTCATCAGTAAAATCATCTACAACAGAAAGTTCTGAAGTTTTTGATACATCAGATACATTTTCTGAAGCAGATACTGTTCCTAAAGCAACCACTAGTAATACAATAATTAGTAAAAAGAATTTACTTGTGGTTTTCATCTTTTTTACTCCTATATTTAATTTTTATATTCAAAATTATTCAAATAAATTAGATTTTAATAATATGATAGTTTATTTATTTGTTTTAAATAAAATAATTTATGAAATTTTTTAATATTTAAAGAATTTAAAAACAATGATTAAAGAATAGTTTTAAGATAGATATATCAAAAAAATAATATTCAATAAAAATATTTAAATATTTAAAAAAAGACATAATTACCTAATATGATTAACTTTTTTTTACATAATCAGTTATATTTACAATAAAACAACATATATACTATTTCAGAACATATAAAGGTGAATAAAGTGATTACAATTAGAAAAGCAAATAAAAATGATATTAAAAATGTTTTGAAACTTTACAGTGAAGTTATTGACCAAATCAGATACAATGAAAGCAACCCCAACTGGGAACATGGAATATACCCTAGAAAAGAAGACATATGCACTGCAATAAATTCCGGAGAACTATATGTTGGAGTAAAAGAAGAAGAAATTGCATCGGCAATAGTCATTAATAATAAATCCAACGAAGGTTACGAAAATGTTAAATGGAATCTCGATGTAGATGATGAATATGTTTATTACATTCACCTTGTAGCAGTAAATCAGAGATTTAGAAAACAAGGATTTGCCAAGAAAATGTTAAATTATGCATTTGATTTAGCAAAAGAGAATTCAATCAAAAGCATTAGACTAAGCATCCACATGAATAACTTAGGCATAGAACCCGTCTACACCAAATTTGGATTCAAATATGTTGATACGATAGAAGTAAACAATAAATACAGAGGATTACTCTCATTTAAAGTATACGAAAAAATATTATGAATTTACCTTATAAACTCCCTTTTAAATAACTATTTTTGAGATTTAAAAAAAAAAATAAAAAAATAAGTGTTTTTAATATTTAATCTTCTAGATTAAAATACGTTCTGAAGATATGAGCAAGAACAGATCCTGCAAAATTTTGCCAAACTGAATATAATGCTCCCGGAACGGTAGCCATACTTAAATCCGGAAAATGTGTTTTTGCAAGGCTTGTTGATAAACCTGAATTTTGGAAAGCCAATTCTATTGCAATGGTTATAATCTGTTTCCATTTCATACCTGACAGGTATCCAACTGCAAAACCCAATAAAATACCTAAACAGTACTGCAATATTACAACCAGTATAATTATCCAAGAAGATGTTATTATTGCCTCCTTATTTGCACCAAGCACTCCACCAATTATTAAACATATAGCAATAGCGGAAACTGTCGGCAGATAATCTTTTAAACTTTTTGCAACTTTTGGAAACTTGTAATTTACAAACAAACCTAAAAATATAGGAATAATCACTATTTGAACAATTGAAATAAACATGTCTACAGGATCAAATAGAATATGATTACCTATCAACAATAACGATATCACCGGAGTTAAAATAGGAGAGATTACTGTTGAAACTGCGGTTAAAGACACTGATAATGCCAAGTCACCCTTTGCCAGAAATGTTATGACATCAGAAGCCGTTCCACCTGGAACTGTTCCAACAAGTATTAAACCAACAGTCAATGCAGTATCCAGAGAGAATATTTTAGCCAGAGATAATGCCAATAAGGGCATGATTAAATATTGTGCGGATATACCTAACAATATTTCTTTAGGGTTTTTAAAAACTTCCAAGAAATTATCCAATTTTAAGGTTGTACCCATTCCAAAAAGTATGATACTTAAAAGTATGTTAATTACTGAAATACCCGAAATATCATCTAAAACCCATGCAAAAGTTGTTGGAGAGAGTAACGCTACAACAACAAAAAGTAATATTACCAGAAAAAAATACTTTTCAAAATAACTTAAAAATTTATTCATATATATAATTAGTTTTTCTATATTATTATACTTAAAAATTGAATATTTTAAAAGCTTTATTGACTATAAATATAACTAGATTAAAGAGCATAACTAATGTAACCATCAAATTCAAGAAGTGAAAAAAAATGCACTATGTGAACACCAAGAGCATATTATCGAAGAATAATGGAATGAACCTGTATAGAGGATGCACTCATGGATGTATATATTGTGATTCAAGAAGTAACGTTTACAATATGCAACATGATTTTGAAGACATAGAAGTAAAGGAAAACGGTCTTGAATTACTTAAAAAAGCTCTGCAAAGAAAGAAAGAAAAATGTATGATTGGTACCGGTTCAATGACTGATCCTTACATCCCATTAGAATCAGAACTACAATATATTAGAAAAACATTGGAACTTATACGCCGTTATGGTCACGGTTTTACATGCATAACTAAATCAGATTTGGTACTGAATGATCTTGATATTCTCACGAAAATCAACAAGGACTCAAAAGTTGTTCTACAAATGACCCTGACATGCATGGATGATGAAATTAGCCAAAAGATTGAACCTAATGTTTGTCCAACCTCAAGACGAATAGAAGTTCTTGAAACATTGAAAAAAGAGAATATACCTACAGTCGTTTGGCTTTGCCCAATTCTACCATACATAACCGATAGTGAAGAAAATATCTCTTCAATAATTGATGCATCAATCAAAGCTAACGTAAAAGGAATAATATGTTTTGGTATGGGAATGACACTTAGAGATGGAAACAGAGAATATTTCTACAAAAAACTTGATGAACACTTCCCTGGACTAAAAGAAGTATACAAAAATAGTTTTAGAAACCGTTACAGTATTGTTAGTCCCAAAAATAAAGAATTGATGGAATTATTCCTAGAAAAAACCAATAAAAATAAGATTATGAACCAACCCGATGAAATATTCAAGTATCTTCATGAATTTCCTAAAAAAAGAAAAAGCAAACAGATGACATTATTTTAAAATACTAAAATCATTCATCAGTATAATTTCTTTCTCTTTGAATATGCTTGCAATCTCTTTTTCTCTAATTTTTTATAATCGTCATCAGCATACTTGTTTTTTTGTCTGTTCGTTTTTCCTTCAGGAATAACTGTTAGTAAGTCAATTGTATTGTTATGACAGGCAAATATTACCCTAATTTCTTTGTAATCCTTGTTTTTTGGTGCCTGAAATACTACCTCATATTCTCCAGAACCACTTGTGTCATACCTAAGCGGTTCTTCATATAGAATAGTATCCACTATGTAATCTCTGGAAATTCTGTACTTATTCAATCTTTGAATAAAATGTGTATTATCAAAGTTCCATTCTATAGTTCCAGTATCACCTATTAAAAATCTATCAAATACGTCCATAATACTTATCCCAATTTATTGATTAATTATTCATCTCTTAAAGCAGCTATGGTTGATTCTTTTATATCATCCTGACTAACAATTATAGCAAATGACATCTTAACTTTTCCACCACCACTTACAATAAGATGATTCATATAGTTGATTGTAGTTTCATCACCACTTGAACCTGTTGTACAAAATGTGATTACTTTTACTCCACCAAAATCGTTTTCTCTTATAAATTGAAGTATTGCTGGTGTTGGTTTAGATGCCCATACTGGTGTTCCAAGGTAAACTGTATCATAATTTTTAAGATTAACCTTATCATATTCTATTTCAGTAGTTTTTTCTCTAAATGCATCAAAACCTCCCTTAAGATAACCTAACGGTCCAGACCTATTTTTTTTATCATTAATCTTTAATAAATCAGCACCTGTTTCTTCCTGAATTGTCTGTGCTACCAATTCCGTGTTATTTGTTCTGGAATAATAAATTACTAAATCCGTCATATTTACCCCTCCTTTATTTATTAAAATTTTTATACTTTATTAAGATTTTCTCTTTTATTTCTTAAAGTTTTTTCTCCATATTTTTCATAAATTTCTTTCAAATGCCTTATCATAGCTTCATCATTTTCCGGAA
Source organism: Methanosphaera stadtmanae (assembly GCA_015062805.1). GTDB lineage: Archaea > Methanobacteriota > Methanobacteria > Methanobacteriales > Methanobacteriaceae > Methanosphaera > Methanosphaera stadtmanae_C. The sequence continues at coordinate 48,683 of SUTQ01000005.1, read as the reverse complement.
ATTTGCCAAATATCGGAACACTATTTGAAGCATTTGTTGCATCAATAAATGTTTCTATTTCCAATTTGTCTAAAAATACTATCAGTTCCTCAATTCTCTCTTTTTCATCTGCTTCTATGAAATCATCGCAGTTAATGTCATTCATCAACGGAGTATCTTCAAATACTGTCAATCCAGTTACCATTACTCTCTTGGGATGTAGTTGATTGATTATTTCTGCCGTTTTAATAGCATGATTTAAGCCATAACCATGTCCACCAAGTCCATTTAAGAATATTACCGTGTAATCAAAATCAGATTCATCCATTTTTGATAATTCCTCTACAATATCTGAGGCGTTAAAACCTTTATTCATATACTTCAGCAAACAACTATCCCCTGATTCAATGCCAAAAACTATGGAGTTATATCCAACATCTTTTAAAATCCTCAGTTCTTCGATGGACTTATTTTTCAGACTGTCCACCCGTGCATAACTACCAATAGTTTGTACAAATGGCAAATATTCATGTATCATTAATGCAATTTCATATAATCTGTTAAAACTTAATGAAAATGGATCTGCCCCCTGTAACCATATACGTTTGAATGTATTATTGTTTTCTTTCAGTTCTTCCAGGTCTTCAATTATTTCATCTGTTGGTGAAATTGAAAATGAAACATCTTTAAAATAATTGCAGAATCTGCACTTATTATGACTGCATCCTGTTGTTACCTGTAAAAATTTACTTCTTGCCTCATATGGTGGTCTAAGTATTTGACTTGCAAAATGCATATTTATCTCTCATTACATTTTTTTTAATAATAAAACACAAAGATAAGTTCTGTTTTATTTATTAAAATCTAATTTATCTACTAAGTCAACTAATAGATATGCTAATTTGTATGTTTTGCTCATTGCTTCATATGAAAATGTTTCATATACTATTGTTGGAACACCACTATTTACTACAGGAATTGTAATATACTCTGGGCTTGTACGATATTCTGGAGCGTAATAAGATATTTCACTTATCTGAGATAATAAAATATTCATATATTTTGTAGATTCCTCATCAAATCCTGGAGCGAAAATGAAGTTAGTTTTTTCATATTTTCCAGGACCTTGTTGGCCTTTATTAGAATGAATGTCAACAAAGAAGTCGTAGTCGTTTCCTATAATATGTGGTGCTACAAATTCCTGTGCCAACAATTGTCCATCCATTCGACCTTCCGTCTTTTCGTCAAGTTTGCCTATGACGTTTATGTTGTAAATGTAATATTGATAACTCAATTCATCATTTTTGGAGATTAATGTATCAAATAGTGCTCTGTGTGATTTGCTTTCTAATGGATGCATCCCAATGTTATATGCTATTTTCACTTTGGATTTCTTGTTACCATAGGGCCCATGCAAATGGACAGTTCCCATTTTGTTTTTTCCTAACAAGAGTCCATTATATTCTTCTGAATTAATCTTTGCTGCATCTGTTGGTTCTTCTGGGTAATCTAATTTAAAAATACTATCACATCCTACTCTAATAATTTTTTGTAATAAGAATTTATCTGATACAATGCACCTGCGGGATTATGGGCCAATACACGATCTTTTGTGACGAGTGTTGTTGTTAGGGCATTGGAGTATTTATAGAATAAACTGTCATGACCTACACATAATCCAATTACAACATTTAAATCAGTTTTTTCATTGTTTAGGATTGTTGCTTGTAATATTGGATTACACATAATATTTCCTATAACTTTTGTTTTTTCTTCATCCAATCCAGTTACTGTTGTTTTTTTCATTGCTCCAACTTTACAAGCACTGGTGTATACTTCAAAACCCTCTTTTCTAAGTATTTTTGCAAAAATTCGGCTCTCATTCAACAGACCAACACAGGTTGCTATTCCTATTTTCTTAAAATGTAATCTTTTAGCAAATTCTATTATTTCTTCAACTCTTGTGTATTGACAGTAGAAGTCAGATTCTATCTCGGCAGATATTCGTGAAACATCCTTATTGTTTCCTTCATCGTATAATTTGACAATTTCGTAGATATCCTCTTGTGTTAGTTCTTTTGTAGGACAGAATTCTGGATATTCACTATTCTGATTTTGACAATTGATTAAGCCACAGTCAACACAGGAATTTTGCTTATCATTCATGTTATACACCATATCATTATAATAAGAATTCTTTATTTGATGCTTTAAATACATTTATGTGGATTTAGTTAAGAATATACATTTTTATTATTAGAGCAAAATAAAACTGAGGATAATGATGAAAATTTATATTAAATTAAATTATATGAATTTGATTTTTGAATAATATTTTCTTTAAAAGTTTATATACTAAGAAGATTATATTATTATATACCCATAGGGGTATAGGTATTAATGGTTAATGTAAATTCAAAAATAATAAAAAGATTAACCAGATATTCAAGAAAAAATAGAGCAACAAAGGAAATATTAATACAAACCCTTAACAACCAAAAAGAGGAGATTAGAATGACCAAATACATTAAAAATTATTATAAAATTCTTAAAGTAGATAGATATGCAAACCAAAAAACAATTAAAGAATCTTATAAAAAATTAACACTTAAATATCATCCTGATGTAAATGATAACAAAGAAGATCAGAAAAAATATTTATCCATCCAGGAAGCATACACCGTATTGTCAGATGCTGATAAAAGGATTAAATATGATGAATTATATGATAAAGCAATATCTTATAATAAAAGTGGAAAAAAAGGCAAAAATTATCAGGAAAATAATACAATTAATTTACTTAAGGATATAGAAGACAACTTTGGAATAGCAAACAAAGGTGCAAACTTATTATTCGGTTCCTTAAAATCTCAACCTTTATTATCTGGAACAAAATTATTATTGGGTGGTGCAGCTGCAGGTATAGGAGTAAATAGAGGTAGGAAATATCTTAAAAATCGTGGAAAAAGATTCAAATAAAAAAAAACAATAATATTCAAAAAAAAGTAAAAAAGAATTAAAAAAATAACTAAATAAAGTTATTCATCTTCTTTTTCTTCTTCCTCTTCCAAATCTTTTATGTTTACTTCACCAATGTATTCTACATCTTCTGGTTTAAAACCGAATTTTACACTAGTTTTATTAAGGTGATCTATTTTAATACTGGAAGTCATGTCATTTTCATTAGTACTTTTAATAACTATTTTATCATCTTTAACCATAAATCTTATCTCCATTTAATGAATTAATTTAAATTTATAGATTTGATATCTTAATAAATTAAAATTTTCTAATTAATAATATAAAATAAGAAGTATTTAAAATATATGTGAATTAATAATTTATTTTTTATTTAAAATCAAAAAATATGGAAAAATACGCTAATGTTAATAAACCAACATGAACATAATAATTTTAATTTAAAAAAAAAGTAATAATTATAAGGATTAAAATTAAATAAATATTCAAAAAAAAGAAGAGGTGAAAGATAGCATGATAAACTACAAAAAACTAACAATAACATTATTATTCATATTTACCATCATCTACTGCATAGGAACAATTAATGCAATAGATCCGAAAGACAATGTAACTGTTGAGATGTACGGTGTCAAATTTGATGCTCCTACAACCATTAACAATACAACAAATTTCACAAAGACAGATACTGGTGTAATATGGGATTATGAAGATTATGAACATAAATTAAGTGTTTATGTGAGTGATAGTAAGCCTATTGGTTACAGTGAAAAGGAACAGTATAATCAGATAGATGGTGTTAATCAGATGACCAAAATAGAGGGTAAATGGGTGGTTGTTAGTGCTGCTGATCATGATGTAAAGGATATGGTATGGGATTCTTTACGTGCAGCTTAATTCATCCACCTATTTATTACATACTTTTCATTTTTTTACTCGTTAGTTTGAATTTTTTTTGTCAGTTAATCAATAAAAGCATTTTTTCTATATTGTAATATAATCATCTGAAGAAGAATAATCGTCATCACCTAAAAATTCAAATTCCATTTTGTCAATTGAAGAATAATCATCCAAATCCAATATAATCATTCCATTACTATCTGTTTTTTTAGTAATCTCTGTACCATTATCCAGTTTGATTTTAATGTATTCATTGGAAATCGCTTTATTGTCTTCTGTAGTTAAGTATATTTCTATAGTTGAGTTTTCTTTTACTACTTGTGATTTTATTGAAGTGTTAATTTTAGTGTCAATATCACTTAGATTGATGTTATTTTCTGTATTATTTATGTTATTTTTGGAAGTATTTTCAGAAATGTTCTTATTTTCTGTATTGTTTAGCATACTTTCTGTATTGTTAACAGTACCATTGTCCATTGTATCATTTGTATGATTATCTACAGTGTCATTAATATCGTTTTCTTCAACAATAACATTTATTGTAGTTTCTGATGGATTGAATGTGTTATTTCCTTCATATTTTATTGATACATTATGAGATCCTTCATCTATTTTTATATTTGTAATTCCATAATTATCTGTAGATTCCATTTTTTGATTACCATTATCTATTATTTTTAGATTAACATTCGAAATTGGCATGTTAGTATTATCTGTCAGTTTGACAGAGATAGATTTCTCTTGTTGATTAAATTGAGCATCTATATGAGTATCTGATTTTTTACTTTCAATTTCAAATATTTTTTCACATGGATTATACTGGTCACTGCCATTATATGAAAATTTTATCCTTTTTATTCCTTGATTTAATTTTGAATCTATTGTGATACTTCCATCTGCACCCGTTTTTTTATCTATTGATGTGTTATCCGAATACAAAATGTTTATCGTAGAATCTTTTATTGCCTCACCATTTACTGTTTTAAGAGAAGCTTTAATAATATCATTTTGTTCTTCAACATCCATTTTTGTATCCATTTTATTATTTTCTATTTCTATAATTTTTTCACATGGATTATATTTTTCATTTCCTGCATAAGCTACTTTAATCTTATTAAGTCCTGGAGTTAAATTTGCATCAATTGTTATTCTTCCATTCCCATCAGTTTTTTTATCTACTGTTATATTGTCAGAATACATTACATTTATTGTAGAATCTTTAATAATTTCATCATTAACCGTTTTAAGAGTAGCTACTAAACTACCATTTACTTCTTCAACATCTATTTTTGTACTTATTTTTGTTATTTCAATTGTTGTTATGATTTCTGATGGATTATATTCGTCATTTCCTTCATACACAACTGTTATTTGACGTTTGTTATTATCAATCTTAGGAATTAATATATTTACATTACCATTTTCAACATTTCCCGAATATTTCACCCCATTAATTGTAATACTTGCAGTTCCACCATTAACTGGATAATTATTAATATCATTTACATTGGCATTTACGATTATATGATCCTCCCCACTAAATCCCGAAGAAACAACTTGTATCCAAGTATCGATACGTATTTTTGTATCGTTCATAACTATTGGAGCATCATCAGAAATATTGCTTTCAGGACCCCATACACTTGAAACATCAAAATCTGAAGGTATTACTGCCGAAGCAATTAACATTAACACTCCTATAGCAAATAAAGCTATAATTAATTTTTCTGAATTATTAAAAGTTTTTCCATTAGGAATCGTGTTGGTTGCTTTTTCTTTGTATTTTAATATAGGATTTTTGTTTAGTGGACTACCACACTGTTCACATTTTTCATTATCACTTTTATTATAGTATCCACAATTTTCACATTTCATACATTTATACCTCAAAAATCATTTATTATGCATAAAACATCCTTATCAACAAGTATTTATTGAATAAAATAATCTTTGTAATGCTTAAATAGTTAAAGCAATTTACAACAAATTCTATAGTATTTTTAATAAGTATTATTTATATTGTAGATAATTGTTATATAAATAGTTATACTTTAAATGATTGAATAAAAAATAAAAAAAAATAGTGATTAATGTAATGAAATAACTAAATAAATTTAGTTAAATGTTACATTTCTTGAGTATAAAACCATGTTTTCATCAGATTCAGTTACTTCTATTTCTATCTTTGCTGGTTTTTCACTAGTTGGTTTATCATATGGAAGATTGATTGGATATTTTTGACTCTGTTTAATGCTTGTAATGTTTAAATCATAATTTTCTTCAATCAATGTTCCGTTTGCCGAATACCATTTTCCTTTAATTTGAATATTATCAAAATCTCTATCAGATGAGAGAACCCCATGAACTCCTCCAGTATAATTTTGGTAAGATCTTTTGATATCACTAGATAAATTGCTGATTTCTATGGCATCCATTTTACTTTCCAGATCATTATCATATATTAATCCACCAACAACCCCCACCAATAATAATAAAATTATTGTTATCAAAGGTATTATCCAGTAAATAGTGCTGTTTGTAGTGTTTTTTGGGAAATTATTATATCTTTCCCTTATTTCACTTTCATCTCCGAAAAAATGAGCATCTAGAATATTTTTTTCAGTATAATTTTGACTTTTTTCTTTTTCAAAAAAGGTAATAGCCGCTGCAATTATAAATAATACAAAAGATGGAATACCATATACCAATAAGCCCAATAATACTCCAAAAGCACAAATAACATATTGAACAATAGATATTTTATAATCTTTCTCAAACAACAATATTCCCGCTAAAGCAAGAATACTTGATAAAAGTGCTATTGAAATATTTATTACTAAATCTGAAGTTAAAACTGATGATGAAAAAGCAACAAACACTCCCCCTAACCCAAGTATACAAGCAATGACTGCCAATATCGGATTAATTTTCATTATAATTCTCCCCTAATAATATTTATAATTAAGTAATTCATTTTTCTTTTCTTCAAATTCTTCTTTAGAAATGATTCCATCTTCCATAAGATTATAATATTTACGAATTTCTTCTGTTGGATCAAAATCATTATTATGTTTAATATTTGATGATTTTGTAGATTTTTCTTGCTTTGAGACATTGGCACTTTGTGAAGTAATGCGTTTTTCAAGAATTAACGAAATGTCTTTAGATGATTCTATGTTTGTATTTGATTTTTCATTATCTTCGATGTAGTTTACACCCATTTTCTCATCATTTCGCACTTTAATAAGATTATTATAGAAATTTCTTAATTCATTTTCATTATCACCGATACTGGTGATTGTTAACTGATTACCAGATACGCCCATATGAATTTTATCTCCTTCAAGAAAATTTCCTTTTGAATAACTTACAAAATCAATGTTGTCAACAGAAATTTTAAAAGTATCTCCATTTTTATAAGATTTTATTAACATATCCTTATGTAATAACTCAACTGATGATTTACCCGTTTTATCTACTTTAACTACCCCAATAGCCAATCCATCATCAATGGCTTTTCTTAATTTTGTATCTATTTCAATTTTATTAAAAAAATCCATAAATATCACTTGAAAAACTATTTTATAATACTATTTATGTTTTAAATTACTTATAACTATTTTCTAAATAGCCTGCAAATTTTTTATTTACAGAAAAAATATATTTAATAATACTATTAAAAAATAATAAAGAAAGGTGAAGAAAATGAAATTAATATTTAAACAAAGAGTATTCTCATGGTTAGACAGTTATGATGTCTATGATGAAAACAGAAAAAAGGTATTTGAGGTAAAAGGACAATTATCATGGGGTCATTGCCAGAAAATATATGATCAAAACGGTAAAGAAGTTGGAAAAATTAATGAACAGAAAATATCATTAACTCCAACATTCACAATATCCTCAAATGGAAAAAAATAGGATCCATTAGAAGAAAGATGATATCCTTTTTTGGTCCGTCCTACGATATAGATTTTAAAGGTTGGACAGTTAAAGGTAACATTACAGAGTGGAATTATACTATTAAAGACTCAAATAACAATCTAATTGCAAAAATATCCAAAGAATTGTTTAATCTGACGGATACTTATTCAATAGATGTAGTTAATCCATATGATGCATTAGCCGTGTTGCTGTTTGTAATTGCAATCGACGCGGAAAAATGTACAAGAGAATAAAAGTGTGTTTAAAAATGAATGATAAAATAAGCTTAAAACCAAGAGCATTAATGTATCCTGCACCAGCAGTTATTGCTTCAGCATATGATGAAAATGATAAAGCAAATGCCTGTACTTTGGCATTTGCTACCATGTGTAGCCATTTCCCACCATGTATAATGATTGCAATCAATTCAACGGCTAAAAGAAAAACGTTGAATGATATTCTTGAAAGGAAAGAATTTGTAGTGGGTTTTCCATGTATTAATCAAGTTGATGAAACAGATTATCTGGGAATTATATCGGGGTATGATGAAGATAAACTGGATAAAATATCTTGGACCACTACTTGTGGAGATAAAGTTCATGCACCTATAATCAATGAACTGAAAGTATCAGTCGAATGTAAAGTAATAAATATTATAGAAGTGGGTAGTCATATACAAATTAGTGGAGAAATAGTTAATATAATTGCAGACAAAAGTGTTTTAAATGAAGAAGGTAAAATTTCTTTAGAATTACTGGAACCAATAGTATATGATGATGTGTTATATGACTATTTTAAGGTAGGTTCAAAGATAGCTGATGCATTTAACACTGGTTTAAAATATGTTGAAAAAAAATAAGAAACAGGAGTTTAAGATTTTACAAATGTGGTATTTAAATAAGTACTCTTATAGAACGTGGATTCACCAATAATTAACGTAAGGTTATGGGTTCCACTTTGATATGCCGAAAGATCCACATTCCAGTCAACATTTCCATTTTGAATTAAAACTTTATTGAGCAATGTCTTTCCATTGACTTTTAATGATGCCTTTAAATCATTATTAATCTCTTTTCCATCAGTATCAACCACTTTAGCTAAAAATCTCAAATTATTATTTGAAGGAATGTTTTTAAAGTTTGTGATTTTTAGGTTTCTTCTTTCTAAAGTACCCTGCGAATTTAAAGTAAAAATTAATGAAGATGATTTATAAAGTCCATTTTCACCAGCTATTATTGTAATGTTAAGTCCTTTTTTATAAGATGAAACATCAAAGAGATAACTTATTACTCCATTTTGTACTTTTTCTTTATTAATTATAGTTTTTCCATTAATTTTAATGGATATCTTAGTATCCCTAACCACATACCTTTCATTTTCATCAATAATTCTTGCTTTGAGTTCCAAAGTATTCCCTTTGTTATCTCCCTTTAACAAATTTATTTTTGTACTTAATCTCTGAAGAGTCATTGTAGCATTATCTTCCAACCTAGTAGTGTCGATTCCGAATACTGCAGTCAAACGATAATTTTTAGCCGAATATGCGGGAACAAGATAATTATATGTTGCAATACCACTTGTTACCTTGATTTTATAAGATGTTCCATCTTTTTTAATAGTATTTCCATTGATTTTAAACACAACTTTACCGTCGTTTACAGGACGTCCTGAATAATCCTGAACTATAGCTTTAAATAATATTACATCATCTTTTTTACCTATAATATCCAATATTTTTATATTTTCCAAGTTACCCAAATTAGTTGAATTAATAAATGTTTTTCCAGCACTAAATTTATTAAATATAGTTTTAACATCCTTTGTTGAAGTAAAATTTAATAAAGAAATATATTTTGCCTTAACCTCTATTTTATCTGAGATATATGCTGGTAATGTATAATTCAAATTAACAACACCCTTACTGATAGTTTTAGTTCCAATAATAATATTATTTAAATATATTTCAACTTTTCCACCATCAGCAGGACGTGAATTTAATTCTACTTCTGTTTTGATATGTAATATTGTCTGATTAGTGATAGTTATTACATTGCTAGAACTTGCAACTACACTATATTTAAGAATATTATTATTAGGATATTCCAAGTTGTTTGGAATAGCATATTTTCCACCCATATTATAATAATAATATTTAACGTGTGTTTTATCCAGTGTAGTCAAATTCCAATTGGGTTGAACCTGCATAAATCCATGTTCTTTTAAAGAACGATCTGTATTTGTTATTTGACTCCATGTAGCCCATTGTACAGCATTGATATTATGACTTGGACCACTCGGATTTAAGCACAGGAACTTATCCTTGTCTGAATTATATCCAATTATACACATATAATGACCTGAAATATGCCAAAAAATCATTTTTCCATTTAATAAAGCATTTTTTACAGAAGTTTTATCATCTTTAATGTCTGTTAATTTCATATGTACCAGAGGAGAGTATTTGATTATTTTACTTTCACTAGTACCGTCTGCAACAGTAGTTGAATATGTTCCCACTAATTTTCTTTCACTACTAAAACAGTTCAAGGCTTGACTAATCATACTCATTGCTGTTGGTCCACAAGTATATTGTTGTCCATTAATCCATTCCTGAGCATCATAATATACACTATAGAAATATTTTTGATCAGCTAAATTAACAGTTATGGAATATGGTGTCGGAACACTTTCATATCCTTTCTTTACATGATATGCATTTAACGACCGGGCTATTACATTCCATTTCTCACGACTAATAACATATTTAACATTACTTCCTTCCTTTCTGAAAAACGTGTATTTAGGAACAAAACCATATATCTGCTGGCAATAACTATCCAATTTCATTACACGACGAATTTCTGAACCAAGAATTGTGTAAACTCCATTTTCATCAGCATATGCATAATCAGAACCTAATTTTGTAACGTCTGGTTTTCCATTAACTGTTGAGATATTTTTAGTAATTGCAACTTCTTTACCTGTATCATAAACCAAGGTGACAGTTTTATTTTCCACACTTGTATTTAATGTCATTTGATTTGAACTTATTGAATTACTGCCTGCTTTGGATTCATTTTTAGAGTTTTTGGTTAATGTATCTGATTTATGATTTGTTTCTTGATACTCATTGGAATTACCTATTTCTTGTTGATTATAATCAACATTTGAAATATAATTTTCATATTGATTTTGAGTATTGTTATCATTTGCTGATACTATAGTAATACTGGCCATCAGTAATAACAATACGACAACGAGAAAAGAAATTTTTTTATTTTTTACCATAATAACACTCTTTTATTGAAATTATTTACATTACACATAGTTCTATTGTTTAAAAATATAATTTAAATATTATTAAAGAATAAAATCTCTTTAAAAAAATAAAAAAAAATATTCTAAAAGGAATGAGAGAAAATTATTTATTGTTAATTACGTCTTTAACTAATTGAACACCCATATCATATGCTGTTTCCAAGTCATTTGGGAATTGTTCTTCTAATTGTTTCCTTTTCGCCTTTTCATCAAAGTTATGTTGGTAAAAAGAATAATCTTTGAATTGATATGTATCGTAGACCTTTAATGTATATGGTTTGATTTTGAAAGTATATTCTAAAAAATCTTCAATATTATTGTAGATGTGACTGTATTTTTCATTACTTATCTCTTCTGAAACATTCATATTAAATATAAATGCTGTGTGTTTTGGTTTGGATAATGATTCTCCTCCATAAACGTAATTCGGAAATAGCAATCTTTCCAGAAAACATCTCATTTGGCCTGAAATATCTCTGAAATATATTGGACTTGCAAATATTAATGCATCTGAACCCCATAATTTTGGAAGTAATTCATACAAATCATCTTTTATTGGGCAAGTTCCATAGTATTTTCCTTCTTTTTTCTTACAGTGAAAACATGATTTACATCCATTATATTCATACGTGTATAAATCTATGATTTCTACTTTAGCAGTTTTATCTTGTTGTTCCAATTCATCCGTAATTCCTTCGGCTACAGCATCCAATAGTTTAGCTGTATTATATTTTTTTCTGTTACTACCGTTAATTAAATAAAACTTCATAATACCCCTCTTAGAATTTAATGAATGAAATTGAAAAATGTCTTCTCTTCTCTTTCTGGTGTTTCTGTATCTGTAAGATTTTTAAGCATCCAAGCCATACTTCTTGCTAAATCCCTCATTTGTTGCATTCCTTCTATATCCTGTTTAACCTCTTCAGGAGTATTTCCATGTACTGCATTCCAATATTGACCTGAAGCAATAGGCATTCTCAATATTGTGAAATATTTATTTAACCTGTCAAATGAAGAACCTGCTCCACCCCTTCTACAGCTTACTACTGCTGCACCAATCTTATTTTCATATGCTTTGGAGTTTTGGTAAAAAGCTTTATCCAGTGCTGCACCAAATGATCCATTGATATTTGCATAGTATACTGGACTTCCTAAAACGATTCCATCAGCTTGCTGCATTTTTTCTGCTAATTTGTTTGAAACATCATCATATACACATTTACCTAATTCAATACATGCCCTACATGCACTGCAACCATAAACCGCATCAGTTCCTATCTGAAATATTTCTGTTTCTACACCCTCTTCGTTGAGTATTTTTTCTACTTCTGTGAGAGCTGTGTATGTACATCCCTCAGGTCTGGGACTCCCATTTACTAATAATACTTTCATTTAAATCACCATTATTATTGTTAATATATTTTTAATTTATTATATTTAAAAATAGTTTTATTATTACTTAATACATTTAGAAAATATGTAATTGTAAACTAAAAAGAAGGATTGTTTAAAATATCTTTAAAAGTAGTTTGATTATGAAAATGTATTTTGAAAAGATAAAAAAATAATAATAAACAAAATTTCATGTTAGTGTGAAAATTTTGTTGTTCCGTTTAAGAGTTGATTAAAATGAATCATTAATTATATTTTTTAAAATTTACCCTCAACTATTAATATGACAATATTTTTAGGGATATATTTGAATTTTTAATCATTCTATAATTAACTATTAACATATTAATAGTTCCCACCACATATCCTGTTTAGTTTAAGGAGCTAATTTAGATATTCTGTGGAACGCCCTTTTTTTAGAAATATGTTTTTTTCTATATTTCCATAGTATAGTTTTGGAATAACTAATATATATATTTAACTATTATAATATTCCAAAATTATTTAAAATATATAATATGATTATTTAAAAATATAAAAAAATATCATGTATTAATTAAATAAAAATTAAAAAAATAATTTTAATAAAGATTTAAACAAAATAAAGAAAAAATATAATAATAACATTTGGAATATAATTATTTTAATATGATATAATAATATTCTAAAAAAACCATTTTATTAAAAACGAATTAAAAATAAAAAAAATAAAAGAAAAAAAGTTAATTATTCTTCCATTTCAGATAATTCTTCATAGAATTCATTCATCAATCTTTGGAATTTAGCACCTTCTGATGCAGATACCCAGTCATGCTTGAATCTTCTTTGATCAATATTCATTTCATCAAGGATATGTCTAATTAAATGTGCTCTTCTTCTCCATTTGTAATTACCTGCATCGTAGTGGCAATCACCTATGTGACATCCACCAACAAATACACCATCTGCCCCATCATGGAAAGCCTTGAATACCATTTCAGGATTTATTCTGCCCGAACACATTACCCTAATTATACGAATATTTGGAGGATAAGCCATTCTACTTGTTCCTGCATTATCTGCTCCACCATAACAACACCAATTACAGCAGAATCCTACTATTTTAATCTCTTTATCATCATTCATTTTTTTAATCCTCCTAAATTATTCTGCAATTTCCTCTTTCATACCACTATACATTGGAGGTTTGTCTTCTGTTACACCTGATACATACCCAGTTTCTTCTTTATACTTTAATTGGACTTTTTGATACATCTTAGCTAATGGTATTTCCATTGGACAAACATCTTCACATTGACCACAATTAATACAGCTAAATGACATATGTCCTAACCTGATTCCATGCATTAATAATGGATCTGGTTTTTCTGTAGGATTTTCCTGGAAATATTCTTTTTCCAATGAACATACTTTACAGTTACATACAGGACAAACATCACGACATCTGTAACATTTTATACATCTAGTTAAGATTTCATTAAATTCTTCAGGAGTAGGATATTCCTTTTCCAGTTGTTTTTTCTGTGCTTTCTTAGCCATCTTTTTCATTACGTTTTCAACTTTACCTCTTATTGTAATTTGTTTTTCAGATGGCTCCTTAACTTCAATATATCCTTTGTCAATAGCATTTTGTATGAGTTCTTCACCTTTAGGCGTGTTTATTTCTACAAACGTGTATCCTTTACTAGAACCCCAGTTACCACAAGCTACATCAGCCTTTCTCGGGATTTTTAATTCACATCTTTGACAGTTGTTTCTTCTACCATATCCTTCATCTTCAAGGTCATCTATTTTAACGGATTTTTCCTCACCGTTTTTGAGTTCAATGATAAATTGTCCCTTGTTAATTTCTTCTTTGACTACATCTTCCGGATCCACATCATAGAAAAGTTTTATCATTTTCTCTGCAGTTACTGGACTAACTGTTCCCCCACAATTTAAACCTATCATGTAGATGTTATCCCTATTTATACCGTTTCTTTTTATTATTTCATCTATGGCCATCGCATCACATGGTTTTGTTGTGACAGCTACCTTATCATCCTTTAAGAACTTAGCAATGATGTCAGAAGTCATAAGTGGAGCACAGTGCAATGAACCTGATGTTTCCAAAAGTTCTTCCTTAGTAGTTACAAATGTTGGAATCCCATCATAAACATTATCCTGTTTCTTAAGGTTTAAAACTCCATCAACTTTACCATCATCCAATAATGACAATAGTAAAGAAGTTACTGCACCACCATTTTCACAATTCTGTAATATATCTTCATTTGTAGATTTAATCTGTAAATATTTCATAAATACCACCAATTATAATAATTTTAAAACTTCTGATAGTGTTTTTAATGTGTTATCGTCATCATTTATTGCATCAGAATATTCTTGTGTCAAGCCTGCAGAATTTGTGAATGATGTATCCTTTTGACACCATACTTTTAAAGGAACTTTTATACCAATATCCGTACAATTTTGTGTTAATGACACAACTTCTTTACCTTCAAAAATATCATTTTCCAAATATTCTCGTGGATCTTCATTAACTAATAAAAGCAATTCAGAATCTTGAATCTTATTTGCTAATTCATCTTTTGATAAAGATTCTGTTTTTTCTAAAATAGAGTAACTATTTGGATGTTTAAGTAAAGGTAAAACTTTAATACCTTTTTCTTCAACAAACTTTATTAGATTTTCATAGTTTTGTTTTGAAGAGATTTCATTAATTATTATGATTGTATTATCTGTTAAATCAATTGAATTAACAATTTCATCTAATTGATCACATGAATCTATCTGCCTAAATTCATCACTATTAAAACCAGTTAAATTTGTTTCAGTGTATATATTAATAGTTTTTGCACCGTTTTGTTGGGCATGGATAATTCTTCTTCCTATCAAAGAATTTTTTCTGAATATATCCCCAATTGTAATTATTTGATCAGCTTTTTCAACTTCATCATAACTTGCAATTATTTCAGGATTAATTTTAGTAAATTCATATTCATAGGAAATCAAATCAAATCCTTTTTCGTCTGCAAATTTAATTAAATTGTCTAAATCATTGTTATCTGTATTACCTGATGTTAGAATCGTAATTTTATCAGCATCTGTATTATTTAACATGCCTTTAATATCACTTATTACTTCTTCATAATTGAAAGTCTTATTTTCTAATGCAGAAATTTTATTTATGTAATCCGTACAATTTTTACAATTCTTTCCTTCATTAATTTCATGATTCTTAAATGGATTTATTCCTACAATAATTCCATCCTTACTAATTACGTTTAAACCACAGCCTATGCTACATTCAGGGCATATTGTGTGATTGATTGTTAACATATCTTTTTCACCTACAGAGAATTATATTCTTATTTAAACTATAACATATTATGCAATATAAATTAAAAAAAAAGATTCATAATACTTTTACAATGTTATACAACTTTTTGCATTTAATTATAAAATAATTAAAATGTAGTGTTATAATTGAAAAATTTCAATCATTATTCCTATACATATAGATATTTTTTTATATTATATAAACATTATGATTAATCATTACAAATTATTTTGATATAAAAATCGTTATAAATTATTTTAACATATAATAAAGAAAAAACAAAGATTAAAACAATAAACAATTTTTAAATAAATAGCCTTTATAATAAATAAAGATTATTACAACATAGCAACAAACAAACAGATACATAAAAATTTATAAAAATTAATTAAATATAATAAACAAATATAAAATCATTCTAAATATCCTAAGTGGTTTTTATGCTAAAAGAAAAAAGAAATAAAAATAAAATGACCAATATTAACAAACAATTGCAAAAATTCTTTAAAAAGAATGAAAACAAGAATAATATTCGTTCAAATTTTCAAGGATTAAAAAAGACATTAAGAGGAAAAAACAACATATTTTTCTTAATTAATGACAGCAATCAGGAAATCCCACAACACTACGATAATACTTATAAAACAAAACTAGAATATGAAATTTTTATTAAAAGCATAAAATCTAAAAAAGAATTCCTAATGAAATCGAATATAAACTACAATTTATTTATAATTCCTGATAAAAGCATAACTTTAAGAGAGTATTTGCCCTTTGAAACCACAACCCCCACAAGACATACAGAAAATTTAAAAGGATATTTATATGACTTAAATGAAATTGTTACAAAAGAGGATACTCTCTCAAATGACACACACCTTTCAGAAAAATCCTCCCCGAAAATAGTTTCATATATCCTGTCAAAAATGTACAACAAACCATGTTCATACTTTAAAACTGTATTAGACACAAAAATTTCTTTAATTCCCTATGAACATGAAGGAGACTTATTTAACTACCAAAATTGGTCGTATGATAAGGACAGTTTATATTATGAAAACAAATTCATCAAAAGTTCCAAAGTTGAACTGAATAATAAATACAAATCAATTGCACAAAAGGATATACCACAGGAATTCAGACACGTATCACAAAGGACATCACATTATTATATTAATGAAAATCCAATATTGAATAAAAAGGCAATAATATTACATGATTCGGCAACTGAAAAACTAATGAAAACGTTTATAGCCACATATAGGGAAGTATTCTTTTACTGGGATCACTGGTATTTTAACAAAGACCTAATTAACTGGTTTAATCCTGATGACGTTATAGAAATCAGAACAGAACGATTCCTTGAAAATGCTTTAACTCCAATAATAAATGAAAATTACTATCCAAATTACCCCAATAATGTATATTTAGAGAAGTTCCAAGTAGATCAAACACAAATACATCTTAAGATAAGAATAGAAGACATTAGAAAAATTGGACAAGAAGCAAGCATCAAAATATTTATCGATGAGAATAATGTTAAAGACGATTCCATAACTAACGGAAATTATTCAACCATAATTTCACTGGATGATTATGAATATAAAGATTATGAGTTGAAAATAGAAATCAGGGATAAAAATGACAAAGAGTACATCCTAAACAAAAAGTTCCCATTTTATAAAAGTTTAGATGATGAATTTAAAGAACTGAAAAGTTGCTATAAAGGAAAAGATGATACATTCTTCAAAGTAAACGATAAAAACAACGAACTGAAACAACATTTCGACAGAATGTATAAAACCAGAATAGACATCCCCTTATTTGAAGAAAGCATTTCATCTAAAAAAATGTTTTTAAATGAACAGAATATCAAATATAATCTTTTTGCCATACCTGATAAAAGTGTGGTTTTAAGTAAGTATATTCCATTCAATGAATCAAAACCTATACGATTGATAGAAAAGTTGAATAATGTAAATGATTTGAGAAAATTGTTTTCTGAAGAAGACTTTATTAAAAATGACTTTTATGTAGAAATGAAATCAGCCATCAAAGCGACTGCACACATCCTAAATAAAATCCTTCCTGAAAATAAGAATTATGAAAAGGAAATCATAAAACGTGTAAATATATCTGAAAAGAAACATAACGGTTCACTATTTACCAATAAGGCATGGTCATACGAAAAAGATGAACTTCATAAAAAATATTATACAATTATAATTAGCGACGTAACTGTGAAAAGCTATTTGAAAGTAGATGATTCGGATATTCCACAAGAATTTAAAGAATTTTCCAATAGAAAATCACAATATTTTATAAATGATAATCCAATATCCGATAAAAAAGCATTAATATTGACAGATACTTCAATTATACCATTCATTCCATCGATAGTAGCCAGCTTTAATGAAAGCTTCTTTTATTATGATGAATGGTATTTCAATAAGGATTTAATTGGATGGTTTAATCCAGATGTCGTAGTTGAAATCAGGGAAGAATGTAAGTTTGAAAATCCCATTTGTCAAATTGTTTCAATTAGGGATGACGTTAAAGTACCTATTATCGTACAATTTGATGATTTAACTGTTGATAACGATTATTTAAATGTTAATATCTCTGTTTATGACCTAAAGACTCTGAAGGTAAATACTATATGCAGAATATCTATTGATAACCAAGAAAATTCAACAATCAGCACAAAAGATGGAAAAGTTCATGAAAAAATAGACATAAAAAACTTAAATAATGGAGAACATTTGTTTGAAGTATTTATACTAGAAACAAGTTCAACAAAATCAACAATAGTTAAAAAGAAATTTATAAAATAAATGGTGAAAAGATGATAAAACTTGTTAAACCATCCTATGAGTTAAAAAATGAAATAATTGATTTTAAGAAAGAATTTATAAAAAATGATGAAAATACTATTCCTGGAAGTGAATTATTAGACAAAATTGATACATTTGATGAATGGTTAAATTATGTTTGTAAAAATAATTCTCCAGATACAGTTTCCAAGGATTGGGTTGTAACTGATACACTACTTGCAATAAATCATAACATGCTTGTCGGAATAATATCATTACGTCATGAACTAAATGATTTTCTTAAAGATTTTGGGCACATTGGCTATAGCGTTAGACCTTCCTGCAGATGTAACGGATTTGCAACAGCAATGCTTAAAGAAGTTTTAGAAATTGCTAAAAATTATGGTCTAAACGAATTACAATTATCTTCAGAAAAAGACAATATCGCTTCCATTAGAATTATAGAAAAAAATCAGGGAAAATATACTCGAAGCTTTAATTATCTGGATAAAGAAGTGTATGTTTATAAAATAAGATTATATTAATTATTGTTTAAAAAAAAAAGATTAAGGTTAGATTATTAACCTTATTGTAATACAAATCCACCGTTAGGAGAAATTACTTGTCCTGTAAGGTATGGTGCTTCCAAGATGTATCCTAATGCTCCTGCAATATCAGATACGTCACCAATACGACCAATAGGTATTGTTGCTGCTAATGCATTAAGTTCATCCTGGTTTACTCCACGTAACATGTCAGTCATAATCATACCTGGTGCGATAGCATTTACTCTTACTTTTCTTGGTGCGAATTCAAGAGCTAATGCACGAACCAATCCAATTACACCTGTTTTTGCTGCACAATAATCTGCTTGGTTAATTACACCAGTTAATCCACCAACAGAAGCTGTACATACTATTGATGTTTCTCTATCTACCATATATGGTAATGCTAAGTGTGACATATGCATCATACTTACAAGGTTTGTGTTAATCACTCTTTCATAATCTTCAGGTTGTAAGTCAATGAAGTTACAGTTGTTTGTAATTCCCGCATTGTTTACAAGTGCATCGATGTTGTCACCAAATGTTTCAACAGTTGTTTCTACTAATTTTTTACAGTCCTCGAATTTACTTACATCAGCTTGTACTGCTATTGCTTCTACACCATATTCTTTTTTGATTTCTTCAATAAGATCTTCGGTTAATTGTTTTGATGAATCACTACGGTAGTTAATTGCTACGTTGTAACCTAATTCACCTAATTTTAATGCCATTGCTTTACCGATTCCTCTTGAACCACCAGTTATGATTGCGTTTTTTGCCATATTTTTTTCCTCCATTATCAAAAAAAATTATTTTTATGAGTTTATATTATTATGTTTAAAATCCTATAATATAAAATTTTCGATTAATTATAATGATTAATAATGATAAATAAATCAAAAAGAAAAAAATAAGCAAATATTTTAGAAAAAATAAACATAAATACTTATAATAAACAAAAATTGGAGATTTTTATGAAGAAACTATGTATTTTTGACTTTGATGGAACATTATTTGACTCATTAACTGATGTAGCTAAATGTTTTAATAAAACATTAGAAATCTTGGGATTTGAACAATTAGATTTGGATTCCTATATAAAATCAGTAGGAGGCAATATCTATGAAATCACAAAACTCATATTAAAAGATAAAAGTACTCCCGAAAACATAGAATCTGTTAAAAATACATATGAAAAAATCTATCATGAAGATTTAAAGGAGAATACGCACCTATTCGATGGAATGTTGGATGTTCTGGAACAACTACAGGAAGAAGGTATGCTCTTGGCCATCAATTCAAACAGAAGTTCAGATTCAATAAGATATTTTGTAGATAAATATGCCAGCAATATCAATTTCATAGATATACAAGGACCTATACCTACAAAAACATCAAAACCTGACCCCTATGGTGTCAATATAATCATTGAGAAAGCTAATGTAACAAAAGAAGAAACATTATATATTGGAGATTCAATAACAGATATTCAAACCGCCAAGAATGCTGGAATCGATTGCATATTAGTCACTTGGGGTTATGGTGTAGATGATGTTTATGAAAATGAATATCCAATAGCAATCGTTGAAAATAAGGATGAATTACTAAAATCAATTAAAAAAAATTTATAAATAAAGAAAAAAAGAAGTTTAGAAACTTTGTGTACCACTTACAGTTTCCAAATATACAATTCTATAATCAAGTTGGTGTCCATTTGAATCGAAAATAGTTATAAGACATTCATCAGGATAAAGTTCATAACTATCTGCAGCTTTTAAAGTGACATATCCATTAGAATTAACTGTTTTTGCCACCAACCTGCCTGCATTAAGATCGGTACCGTCACGACTGTATAATGTACTTATTTTAATATCTGTACCAGCATATTCTTTTCCAACATATATTGTACACTCACTTTTTGAAGATAAAGAACTGCCAGTTGTAATAGTACCTGATAAAATCTGCATACCCTCAGGTGAATTTGTTTTTTTATCAGTTGCATCATTAGACATATTATTACTGGAAGTAGTTGGCTGTTTCTGAGAAGCAGTAGGTAATACGCTGCTTGTTGTATCGGGTAAAGAACTGGAAGCATTTACTTCTTCTAAAGTTTGATTTGCTACATTGGCAACGGATTGAGTTGCAACAGCATTAGCCATCAATGGCACTACCAAAAATAGAAGTATCAATCCAAGGACTACACCTGCAACAATTTTTTCCATATACCTATCATCTATTCCATAATCATCCATTGAAATTACCCCTATTCGGATTATAATCATTTACATTACTGTTGTTTTTGATGTATTGATTATTGTTTTGTTTATTAACTTTAACTATTACCTCATAAGGCTTATACATATAGTAATATACTGCAATCAGAATCATTGCAATAAATATTATTAGCAATATTAAACCCATATCCTGCAAATACTTTACAGCAAGGACAAGACTGAAAAAATTTAATTTAATGAAAAAATCACTTATAGCTAATGGATACAAGACCAAATCCGTTAAATAAACAAAAGATCCTATTAATGAAGTTATTAATAGAATAGGAACCCATGAAGGACCTATATTTTTCTTTTCAAGATGTGTTTGAAGATTCATACTTGATGCAGATTTAACTTTAAACCCATTCATCTTATAATAATTGATTTTATCGTTATACTCCTCCCTACTGTTAGTATTGATTATAATACCCATATTATCACTTTTTTTTATTATATTAATGAATGATAATATCTATATTTAGAAGCATAAATAATGTTTTTCTTTTTTATGGGAATAATTTATAGAAAAATAATAGTAAAAATAAGAAAAAAGGAGGTTAAATTTTTTTAGAGATTTCATCTAACTTTTCATCGATTTTAGATAATTTTTCATTTAATTCTTTATTGTCTTTTTCCAGTTCTTCCACTTTTGAAATCAACAAAAGAAGTTCACCCTTATATATCTTATTAGTTTTTTCAATTTTTTTAACATACTTAAAAACTGTTTCTCTTGTTTCCCTTTCCTGTTTTTCATTATAAATAGCAGACAGATATGCAGTTAATATTGCAACAAATATAATTCCAATAATAATCGTCAGAATTGTCAACGCTTTACCCACAGTAGTTGCAGGAGTAATATCACCATATCCCACAGTTGAAGCAGTAACAACCATAAACCATATTGCATCACCTACAGTATCAATCGCATCATCCAATATAATAAGTAAAACAGATGAGACTGCAACATATACCGTTAATATTACAAACAATAACTTAAACAAGTGATTCTGTATAAAAAAGATTAATGATCCCATATCCCGTTTCACATTATAAATACGTACAATTTTAAATACTTTTACAAAACGGAATAATCTGAATACAGAAAAATATCTAAACAACAGATCAAATGGAAGAATCGAAATAATAGCCAACAAATTCTTATCCTTAATTAAAAAGTCTTTAAGAGAACCTTCATAAGTATAATATTCATATGACAAGTCAATAAACAATAATAAACATACTAAAAAATCATAATCCGCAAATAGAATTTCAACTTTAAAATCAAAAGAATATATTATTGATAAAAATATAAATACCAAATCTATAACTGTAAGAATTAAGAGAATAACATTCTTTAATTCATAAGCCAAATGTCTAGTTTCATCATCAATATACACTTTAAACATAAAAATCAAAAATCCGATAATAATAATATTATATTATTTATACTATTTAGGTTTAAGTATTACATTCCGTATACTCAAAGAGATATTTTAGAACAGGAAAATAGATAAAAATTTAAAGTTTTAAAAACATATATTAAATTATAACTCATTAGAAGTGATAGCATATGTATTATATTATTAGTGAAAAATTACTTGAATGCACAAAAGAGGAAATGATGGAATCTCAAAAACAATATGTTGCACTTCTTTCGTCGGACGACTGGGAAAAAGAAAAAAATACGTTCAAAATGGGAATAGATTTTGAACCAAAAACAACAAATATTCACGTAACAAAAGCTGAAGAAAACTTTGACTCAATTACCGGAACTTTTTTCATTCCAAACAGGAAAAATGTTCAATCTGAAGAAATTAAATTTGCATTTGCTTTGGATGAAAAGGGAATAGTATTTATTGATGACAGCAATTCATCACGAAAGATTGTTAGAAGAATCAAGAAACGCAAAAAATGGAGATTACCTAGTCTGGAACGTTTCATATATGATTTTTTAAATGAAATAATCAAAGATGACTTTCGAATGATGGAAAAATATGAACAAGAATTGGATGAAATGGAAGATGAAATCATAAATGATGACGAACTTATTTCCCAAAGAGTTAACGATATTCGTATAGATATCAGAGATTTGAAAAAACATTACGAACAATTATTAGATTTAGGAGAAGTGTTCGAAGAAAATGAAAATAGGTTCTTTAGAGAGGAGAACTTAAGATATTTCAGAATGTTCATTAATAGAGTAGAACGTTTAAGAGATCTTTCCAACAGTATAAGAGATTATACCATACAGCTTCGTGATGTATATAAAACTCACCTGGACATTAAACAAAACCATATCATTACACTTCTAACTATGGTTACTACAGTATTTACACCATTGATGTTGGTTGTCGGATGGTATGGAATGAACTTCAAGTACATGCCCGAGCTGGAATACAAGATGAGTTACCCATTGGTTTTCACTTCATGTATTTTAATCAGTTTACTGGTTTTATGGTTCTTCAGAAGAAAAAAATGGTTATAAAAATAGTTTTAACAAAAAAAAGTAAAATTGGATTATATTTCCAATCTTTTTCTAATAATTTTTATGGTATATCTTGCAAATATGAAATTTAAAATACTTGAAATAACTCTACCTAAAGCTAAACCAGTCCAAATTCCTATTAAACCCCAACCAAGATATATGCCAAACAAATAAGTAAACGATACAGTAAATATTACTTCCCTAACGATTGTCCACCCCAAACTTATTGCTCCTTTTCCGATTCCTTGATAGAAGAAACTTGAAACCATTCCTGCAGCAGTTAATGGTAGACATAAACATGCAATTTGTAAAAACCTTGTTATTTCAGGAACAAGAACTGCTGTTTCTGGAGTATAAGCAAATAATGTTGCCAATTGTGGAGCCAATCCAATTAATATAATTGTAACTGCAGTTCCAAATGCAATTCCAAATTTTACTCCATACATATGGGCTACTGATAGATTTTCACCATTTCGTGCTCCATACGAACTTCCAGTTACAGCTGCAACTGCACTGGCTATGGCAGTTAATGGCATTATTGCAAACAAATATAACCTTTGACCTGAAGTAAATGCAGCAATACCAAATTCACCACTAATTGTTGAAATGAATACAAGATATAAACTCATTGCTATACTCATTACAAACATATCCAAACTTGCCGGAATACCAACTTTAAGTATGTCCATTGCAATTTTTGAATCAAATTTGAAATCCTTTAGGTTTACTTCAACATAGGTATCCTTTTTTATTAGTATCCAGTACATTATTACTATTGCTGAAGCTATGGAACTGAATATTGTTGCCAGTGATGCCCCCGCAGAACCTAATCCCAACACATAGATAAATATTGGATCTAGAATTGCATTAAATATTACAGATACTATCACTGCATACATTGCCCTTTTCATATCACCTTCACCACGAAGAATACCACTTGCTCCATTAGCAAACATAAAACCGAAAAGACCTGAAAAAAGTGGTGTTCCATATTTAATTGCTTCTTCCAAAGCTTGACCTGCAGCACCATAACTAACAAGCAATGGTTCTTGAATAATCAGGAATATAATTGTTAATAGAATGGATGCTACAAGAAATATGAGCAACGAATGTGTTGCAGCCTGGTTTGCCTTTTCATGATTTTTAGCACCTACAGCCCGACTTATACTACTTGTAGCTCCATTTCCCAGACCTACACTTACACCATTTAATATCATAAATATTGGTGTTACAAATCCTATCCCTGCAATAGCTGCTTGACCTAATCCTGCTACCCATATCCCATCGATAATATTGTATGATGCAGTCAGTAACATCGATATCATTATTGGAATAGCCAATGTTCTTACAGCTATCTTAGGATCTCCTCTCATTAACTCAACATTTTTATTAGACATAATCTCCCCTTTAAATATCTACTATTATCTTTGTTAATGGAGATATATGTAAATATAATTTTATTACTTTTTGTAAAAATCCATTCATTAACTTTTTTTAATTTTAACCGAAACCTTTATATAACATTGTTAATTAATAGAATATTGTGAAGAAAAAAATAACAATGTTATAAAAAAAATAATTTAAATCATTTTAAACCTATGGAGGTAAAAAGAAAAAAGTGACATATAATTACCAAAGATAAATATTTCCTAATAATTTTTAAATTTAATCACCCTTTAAAGGACTAAAAAAAATTCTACCACAAATAAAGATAAACTCCTCTTAAAAACAAATTTAAACATAATAATGGATTCAAATCCATAATCTCATGGTGGTGACCACCTAACACCACCATCTCCTCTCTTAAACTATTTTTATATAATTTATTATCCTAAAAAATAGATTTATAAACTATATCATATCAACTGTTAAGTTAAAATATATTTTATACAAAAAAAAGTTTTTTTCAAATATTAATAAAAAAAATAAGAGAAAAATAAAGAAAATATAATTTCTTTATCAAAAAATAAATAATACGTATTTTCAAAGATTTTAACTATTCTTTAACCATTTGAGCTAGTTTCTTACCTAACTCATAACATTTATCCAAATCGTTTTCATCAGGTACATATATTTCTTCTATAGCTTCATCTTCCAATACATCGAATCCTGCTACAGTTAAACTTTCCGTAAGTTTAGGAATTGCTCCCCCAGCCCATCCTTTAGATGAAAATACGGCGGCTGTTTTACGTACACCAGTATTTGCAGGACTTACACAACTTAAGTATGCCAATAGATTACCTATTTTTGGATATGGGTTGTTCATCATAGTAGGTACACCCAATACTATTGCTTTACTATCTAAAATATCTGCAAGTATGTCTGATTCAGGATCATATCTGATGAAATGCATTTTAGCTTCCACACCTTCAGACATTATTCCTTCAACAATTTGATGAGCCATTTTTTGGGTTGAATGATGCATAGTTTCATATATAACTGTTATTTTTTCATCTGCTTCTCCTTTAGCCCATTTAGCATACAAATCCACAACTGTACCAGGTTGTGTCCAGATTTGACCATGACATGGTGCAATCATTGTTAAATTATCTAAGTAACCTGCTTCTGTCATTTCTGTTACTTTATTAAGTACCATTGATGCGGATAATTGAACTAGGTTAGCATAGAATTTTTTTGCATGTAATGCCAAGTAAGCAGGATCTACATCCACATCATATCTTTTACTTTCACATATGTGTTGTCCAAATGCATCATTGGAGAATAAAATACCTTCTTCATTGTATAATGTGAAGTTACTGTCAGGCCAGTGTAACATTGGAGCATTTATGAATGTGAATGTTTTTCCACCTAAATCTAGGGTATCTCCCGTGGTAATTACATTGAATTCTTGGTCAGCTAAACAGTGATGTTGTCTTTTAATTCCCATACTTGCTGCTTGTGTACAGTAACATTCTACATCAGGACATTGTTCTAGGAACTCTGGTATGGAACCGATATGATCGTTTTCAATGTGGTTAATTACAAATGCATCTATTTTTATTTCTTTTTCTTCTTTGGCAAATGCATCTTCTATTCTTGCCCACATTTCTGGATAAAATCCATCATATACGTTGTCTATAAGTGCTACTTTTTCATCACCGAATACTAAGTATGCATTGTAAGTCATACCAGGTACTGCAAAACCGTGGAAATCACGAGCATCCCAATCAAGTGCACCTACCCAGTACACCCCATCTGCTATTTTTACTGAATCTGCTTTCATGTAATCACTCCCATAATTTTTCAAATTATATTAATTATTTGTTTTATTGATATTTATTTGTTTATATCATTATAAGTTATGTTTTTAGAAATTATTATAGTTATCTAGGATACTATTCAATGTACTTTCAAAAAGAAAAGGTTTGTTTTTTAATTTTTGTAAATAAAAAAAGTATATTCAAAAACAGGAAAAATAAAAATTATTTTTTGAAAACAACACTTTATAAAAAAAGGTCTAAAGATTAAGCTCTACATTAATGTGATAAATAAAAAAAGATGAAATGAATGGAAATTAAACCATCCTAATAGCATTAGAAATTGTAGTTCTTCCACCATTGAATTGACTATTTCCACTATAGGTAATTGTTAAATTATTAAAACCTATTTTGAACCAATTCTGTGGAACAATGAATTCCACCATTCCATTAACTGGTTTAAATATTATTGACTTTGAATTAACCTTAAACGTGTTACCATTAATCTTAATACCAACATTACCACTTCTAGCTAGATGAGAAAACTTAGTGTCATTAGATATTTTAACTTTTACACTTATTGTGGAATTATTCTTATTAACCGTAAAAGCATTAAATGTAAATACTGGCTGGAAGGAAGTGACTGTCATTACACCACTACCCCGATTGGTTTCATATACTTCATTTGCACCATACACAAATTGGATTTTATAATTATATCCTCCAAATATATCAGGTGATAAGAACTGATTATAAGTAGCAATACCTTTTTTCACATAGGTATATCCGAATGTTTTGTTATTAATTTTAACGGCTACTTTAGCATCAGATACAGGATTACCTGCCCAATCGGTTATTTTAGCTTTTAGTGTTGCAGTAGTTCCTAACTTGTAACTAACATTTTCTACTTCAACATTAACTTTTAATTTGCTTTTTAATCGTGTGATATTATCAGGATAATCTGAAAGTACTTTATACCTATATAATGCATATCCATCTGCTCCTGTGGAAAGAATAACTTTAACATCACTATTCAAGTCATTTTTAGTTAATTTTACAGCTTTACTGTTAACGAGCTTATATGTTTGTAATACTCCTACCACTTTAGAATATTTGGATTCATCCATTACATATTTTACAACTTTTTTCATCCATTCATCATCGGAGTGATAACTATATTTATAAGACATTACTAACATTACATCCACATAAGGACTTAATGCCACATAATCCTGACCATAATATCTTTTAGTATTTGCACGTTCAGCAAAAACACAAGCACTTACTTCTAACTTAGAATCTTTAGATTTAACAATAGTATGAATATCTTTAACGAAATTAGTTATCTTTGTTGGATTAGTTTCAGTAAGATTAAAACCACTATATCTAACATAATCTAGACATATACCAGCAATGTCATGATTGTTAACTAATTTTTTTACTTCATTTTTTATAATTTCAGCTTTTTTATCTGTAACTTTTACAACATGACCTTCTACAAAACAAATTATTAAAGCATGTACTTTAATACCTGTACCTTTAGTTAATGATATGATTCTATCCAGATTAGTAGTATTGTACTTTGCTGATACTCTATAGTTTACTTGAACATAAACATCAGTTATTCCACATTTTTGCCAATCGTATACATCTTTTTTAGACACGTCAGAATTAATCAAGACAAATAATGATACAATTTTATTTTTATATGGATCATAGTTTACATTCGTAGGATAACTAGAGATATATCCATATTTAAATAATGAATATCCATCAGATCCTGCTGAATTAATTATTTTAATATCATTACTTAATTCAGCACTATTTAATTTTACATTTTTTCCAGAAACGGTTTTAAAAGTTTGAATAACACCTACTACCTTAGAAGATTTAGCTTCATTTTTAACATAGGAAATTGCACTTTTCATCCAAGCATCATTTGATTTATAATCATATTTATAAGCTAATACTAACATCACATCAGTATAAGGACTTAAAGCAGAATAATCCTGACCATAATACTTTTTAGTATTTTCTTTCTCAGGTAATACACATAGACTTACTAATAACTTTGAATTTTTATTTTTAACAATTGTACGAATATCTTTAACAAAATTGGTTATTTTATTATCATTGACTGCGCTAGTTTTTAGTCCACTATATCTTACAGCATCTAAACAAACTCCTGCAATGTTATAATTATTAATTAAAGTCTTCACTTTATTTTTCACAAGTGTTGCCCTTGTATCTGAAACTTTATATGTATTTTTTTCAACAAAACAATAAATCCATGCATGAACTTTTATTCCTGAGGAGTTAGTTAATGTGATAACATTTTTAAGATTATTCATATTATAAACATTTGTACTAAAATGATTTACTTGAACATAAACATCTGTAATACCTGTGTTTTTCCATATGGTGACATTTGTTTTAGAAACTTGAGAATTAATCGTTACAAAAAGTGATTTTGTTTGAGTTGAACTAGCTTCTTTAATAGTTTTTGTAGAATTTTTTGTATCGGTTTTCTTAATATCTTCATTTGTTTTTAAATTAGTATTAATCACACTATCTGATTCAATTTTAGACTCATCATCAATATAATTATCTTCTAATGAGTTGACTTCGTTTATTCCATTATTTTGTGAAATAAATTCTGAATTTACATTAGTCTCATTAGCAGAAACAGTAGACATAACTAATAAAACAAACATAACTGATAAGAAAAATAATACTGTTTTTTTATTCAATTTCTTATCTCCTTTATTTATTTAATAGTATACCTTCAATAATTAATTATATCGTTTATTTTAATTATAATTTGTTATTTAAGAATTTTTTAAATTATTATATTAAGTATAATAATATATCTGGTATTTTTTTATATATTTTGAAATTTTAATGTATATAAAAGTAAAATAATCTAAAAAAAAGTTTTAAATAAAAAAAAATAGAAAAAAATTAACTGGAATAATTATTTAAAAAGACGTATTCTATATTAAAACAAAAAATTACGTGAAAATAATAAAAATAATAAAATATTATGTCTTTTATTAATTTTTAAAAAAATATATTAAATATTTACTTATATTAAGTTATATTATTCTATTTTTTATTTGATAATTTCTTATTTTTTTGTTCAAAAAATATTTTATTCATATAATTTATGTTAAAAATATTCCATGTAAAAACTGTTTGTAATTTTGTATAATTTTTTATGAAAAACAAGAGTTTAGAGGATATTCCACCCCCTTTTTACTTCGTTATAGTTAGGTTTAACGAAGTAAATTAAAAAAGTGAAAATAAGAGTAAAATTAAACCAAACGAAAATAGCAAAAATAATACATGACATATAGATGACATAAACTCAAAATGCTAGTTTTAATCAAATTGGGATAAATAATAATTTAATTATAAAAAGTAATACTTAATTATATTATTAAATTTAATATAGAATGAAAAAAAATAGTAGAAACCAAAAAAATTAATATTCCTAATCATTTTTTTAGACCATTATATATTAATAATATTCTGAATTAATTTTTTAAAAATCACTAATAACATCTATTAATATAATTTAATTCTCACCCTAATGATTATAAATAATAATCAATTTATTTAAGTATTTTTATAAACAAAAATTAAAGTAATAGTAAATAAATTATTAAAATTTTCTTTAAAATATAAGGAGGCAGTAATATTAATAAACGATTTGGTATTTTATTCATATTTTTGTTCCTTTTATTAATATTTACTTCAATTTCATATGCTAACTCAGATAATTTGAATGAAACAATTCAAAATGAGTTTACAAATGATAATATTGAAAGTAATGCGTATCAAGAAAAAAATATTGATAAAAAACTTGAAAAGAATGAGGAAAAAAGTAGTGATGCAAACAAACATACAACCTCTTCTACATTAGATACATATACTAACGGTAGTCACATTATTATGAATTCAACCGTGAAATCTGATATTAATGTTAACACTGGATACGTAATTTATAAACTAAATGGAGCAACACTTAAAGAAAACAATGAAAATATTAAAGTAAATGTTGTGAATTCAAAGGCAATATTAGCATTATCTGTATCAGAGTATACGGGTTTATATTCAACTTCAGAAGTTGTTTATTCTGGAAGCGATGAATTTACACAATCAAGAAAATTAATTAACAACACAAAACTTATAAAACACGACACAACAACCTCATTAAATACCTATACCAATGATACACACGTAATTATGAAAGCAACTGTTAAATCGGATATTCCTATTTATAATGGTTATGTAATTTATAAATTAAATCAACTTACTCTAAAAGATTCATATAGTGCAGTTTATAAGGTTTATGTATCCGATTCTACTGCTATATTATCATTGCCAATATCTGATTATAGAAGAATACTATTTAATCAAGAAGCTGTATATTCTGGAAGTAATCTATTTAGAAATTCAAGAACTTTTGTGAATAAAACCATGAATTTAAGACTTAATCCTAAAATGAATGTTAAAACTGATCAATCAACATATTATGCAGGAGATAAAATAACTTTTATGATTACTATTTCAGATAAGGAAACAAATAATTTTAATAATGGTCGAGTATTGTTTAAATTAAATGGAGTAACTCTTAAAGATAAAAATAATAATCCTGTTGTTTATAGAATAAATGGAAATCAGGTTAATGCATCTATCCAAATACCTAAAGGTATAAGATATGATCATATAAATATTACTGTTTTATCAGATGGATTCAATTATAATACTGTTAAATCCATAAATAAAATTTCATTAAAACCCATGAATACTCATATAACTGTTAATAAGTTTTATATTGATAATAACAATAACTGTATTGTAAATGCAGTTATAAAAGATAAAGATGATGAAACTGTTATTGGTTCAACTTATTTAGATTTCCTAGTAGATAATAATAAACTGAGAATTAACAATGTTTCTAAAGTATATAAAATCAGTAATGGTCAAATTAAATTAGAAGTTCCTTTAGATTATTATCCTAAAGGTATTCACAACTTACAGCTTAAACTTAGAACTACCTACGCATATAATTCAAGTGCTAGTCAACTATATAAAATTAGTCTTACTGAAAAATATCCAACTAAAATAATCATAGATACTCCTCAAAAGGCTCAAAATGCTTCTCAAAGCGATATAAGAATTTATGTTACATATGCTAATCAATCATTATTAAAAACGGTAAATCAAGGAAGGGTAATAGTTAAAATCAATAATAATACATTGACTTCAAGAGTTAACTATGGAAAAGCAATTATTTCATATAAACTACCAAGTAAAGTAGACACTTATCTCATTAGTGTTGATTATGAAGGTGATTGTGATTTAAAGGATTCACATAATTCAAAAAATATTATATTAACTTCAGGAAGCATATCAAATAGTGAATCTGCAATTTTAGGAAATAAAAATCCTACTCAAGAGACTATACCATTAGTTGGAGGCATACCTAATTTAATTTATATGACAAATTACGTTTGGGCTGATGAAAATGGAACATATACTTTAACAAAAAATCAATTAGAAGAAGTATTCAAACAAGATTCTTATTCTCTTTACTTAAACAGGTATATGTCTAAATATGTTGCATTTAAAACAGCAAATGAAAGTAATATATATCATGTTTTAAAACGTGAAAAATGGAACGTAATTGAGAAAGAAGTTAACAAAATTAGAGTAAAAAGTGCTAAAGGTACCATACCAAATAATATTACAGTTAACTTAAAAGGTAAATCATATACTTACAGTGAAGCTAGAGCCATACAAAGTACTGGATATACTTGTGGACCTACAGCAACCAGTGTTTGTACACAATCTTTAAGAAATTACGTTAATGAATATACTTTAGCAACAGAGTTTAAAACTTACACATATACTGGTACCTATGCTCGTTATATTGACCCTGCTTTAAAAAAACATAATATGACTGCAGTTTACTATTATAAAAATACTTTTGATAAGGCGTTGGAAAAAGTCGCTAATGGTGGATACACATTTGTCTTTTATGGTGTAAACCATTATGTTTCAATTATAGATGTAAGTAAAGACAAAAGTAAAGTTTTAGTTTCAAATTCATATGGAAATTATAGTTTGGGTGGCGGTAAAATACCTAATGGATGGGTATCCGTATCATTAATGAAAAACAGATTTTCTAGCGATTCATTTGCAGGACTATTAATTTCTTTACAATATTCTTTATCTTCCACTACTAAAACTAGAGTAAATAACCTATATAACAATTTCGGTTCAACATGGATTAGACAAAATACTAATGAAGAATTAAATGTTTAATCACCACTCCTCTAATTTTTTTTATCCTTAATAACAATTAATTCACCAAAACAATCTTAATTCTTCTTTTGAATGATAATCAATGTAATTATTCATTTTTTTTAACTAAAATAAATAAATATTATTTATATTCCAGGATTGTATGTTATAACACAGTATATCCAGAAAATTATAAAAAATAAAAAACAGATTCCACAACATGTTTTTTCGTTGTTATTCTCACCCGAATTTCTTTTATTATGATGATTATTGTTTCTATTCCAGTTCCTTTCGGGTTTTATTATATATCCCCGTGAATCAAATTCAGAATGACCTAATTCATCTTCTACTTCATTAGGATACTCACAATCAAATATACTTAATCTTCCTGCTTCAACCTCATCAGCTTCAAACCCTATCGTTTCTCTATTAGACATTATAAACATCCCTAAATAAAAAATGAATGATAATATAATATAAGTTCTATAAAAAAAATCTATGGTAACAATAAAAATTAATTATTCATCGACTTTAACTTTTCTAACAAATTTAGCTGGAACACCTGCAACAATACTCATTTCATCAACATCTTTTGTTACTACAGCACCTGCTGCGATAATTGCTCCATCACCTACAGTTACTCCAGGTAAAATAGTGGCATTAGATCCAATCCAAACTTTGTTTCCTATTTTTATTGGTGCTGCAATCAGATTTCCCCTTTTATTAGGATCTTCTTCATGATTCAATGTAGCCATAACAACATTATGGCCTATTAATGTATCATCACCTATAAAGATACCACCTTGATCCTGGAATTTACAATCAGCGTTTATAAATACGTTTTTTCCCAAGTGTATGTTCTTACCAAAATCTGTATAGAATGGTGTGAAAACCCTAAAATCCTTATCAACTTCATAACCAATTAATTCTGAAAAGATTGTCCTTCTTTCTTCAAAGTCATGATATTTGCTATTTAATTCGGAGGTTAATTTTTGTGCTTCTTGACTATAATAATTGCAGGTTTCAAGAGCTTCTTCATCCATTGTTAATGATTCGCCACTACTAAAAATATCCAATAAATCCTTTAATTCTATCATAATATTTAATTAGAATTTATTTTTATTAAATGTTTTGATAGGGTATTCAAGATTACAATTCCACTCTTTCTAAGCTAAATTTGATTAAGTATTATTATAAGAAAGTCTAATATCATTAGTATATATAGTAAAATTATAATTTTTAGGTGTTTATATGAAAATTAGTTACAAAGATACTCATGAATTTAGAGAAAAAGAAATGGAAGATTTATTTTTATCTGTTAATTGGTCTAGTGGACATTTTCCCGATAAACTTGTTATAGCTATGAAAAATTTTGAGACTGTGTATACTGCTTGGGATGATAATAAGTTAGTAGGTTTAATCTCAGCTATGGATGATGGGATTATGACTGTTTATGTTCATTATCTTTTAATAAGACCTGAATATCAGGGAAAAGGGATCGGTAAAGAATTGGTTAATAAAATTAAACAACGATATAAAGATTACTTACGTATTGTTGTTATTGCTTATAATGATGAAATTGAATTTTATGAACATTGCGAATTCAAAAAAGCTGATGATGCAAGTCCCATGTTTATAACAGATTTATGGACATAAAGAAGATAATAATTACTGATAAATTTATTTTTTTAAAAAAAAGAGTAAAAAACTTTAAATAGATAATTTAAGTATTTATACATTGAATACAAGTTATTTCTGTTAAAAATCCCTTAAATGATTCTTCACATTTTAAGTTAAATAATTTCAATACATCACAAGGAATATTTTCGCTGTATACTATGAATTTTTCCGTAATATAATTTTCATTCATGAAACTTAAATAATATTCATTCCTTTTTTCATTTTTGAAAATCCCTATAAATGGAAATTCAAAGTTTTTACATTCATATAATTTACCTTCGTATTGTTTTTCATTATTTACTATTAAAGAATCATCTATTTCTATTGTATTCATCCACATCACCCAATCGTATTATATTATTGCCCATCTGATTTTCAATTATTATTATAATGATTGATTTCCTTGTTTGTAGTATATATTGCATGTGGTTTTATGTATGTGTAGTTTACATCACTAGATTTTTTTACTAAAACAACTTTCTTTTTCATATACGTCATTTAATCCACTTCCCAAATATAATACCTATACCCCTATGGGTATAATACATAATATGTTATTACCAATATATAAAGATTAACACAAAAAAATCAAAATTAATCAAATAAATAAAAAAATTAATCAAAAATACTTAAAAACATAAAATAAGATTAAAATTTTAAAAAAAATCATCAATAAAAATTAGCATAGTATAGGAAGTACATATATTCAAATAACAAACCCAAAAAAATGGTGAAAATATGAACAGTGAAAAATTGACTGAAGGAATAAATTTCATAAAAGACACTGAAAATCCGTACTATCGAATTTTACTTCCAGATACTCTCCAATATTTAAAATGTGGAGAAATAACAGATAAAGAAATTAAAAACATCAACATCTCAAAGATTTTAAAAGAGGAATACCCAGATATATGCAAATCAGTCAAAGAAAACAATTACAATATTTCAGAAAATGATGAATGCTTCTATTATTTTGCTATTCCAGACAATGACGAAAATATTGTAGGTTTTGTAACATTTGACATAGAATCTGAAGAATTGCTAAGTTTAACTCATATTTATGTAATTCCAGAAGCTAGAGGAAATAACAATTTTTTACAAGTATTAGACTACTTTAATAAAAATATAGATGGATTTATTGCATTAAAAAACCCAAACAGATCCTTAATGGAAATACTTTTAAAAACAGACATATGTAGTACTATCGCTAACCGTTTTGCTTTGTCTACTGTACCAATAATTTTTAATATTGTACCTTGGAATGAATCAATAAATGGTGTTTATGAATATAACAGTGAACTAGATCAAAGTAATGAAAAAATTGCTATGACAACAGTGTATGATACTAAATTATCTGCACCAATATTAGTCAATAGAAGCTGTATAACTTTAGATAATCTTGACGATTTTAAAAACCAAGAATATTGTTTAATGGCCATTTCACGTTATGATGACAATAAAGAATATGATTGTGTAAACGCTAGACAGGAAGATTCCTGGATAAAAAGTGGAAAATACTTTAAAAAGACTTTAAAGCTATTAAACAAATCCAAATTATGGCTATAAAAAAAGTTTTAATTGTATGTTGAAGTTAATCTTCGCCATACATATCTTTATTTAATAATTTTGTAAAAAAACTATATTAAACCATGAATCATACGTAATGCATCAAGTAATCCATGACTGTATTCAATACACCCAAAAGCAGTTCTCATATCCTCTTTTTCTAAGTAATATTTTGAATCGTTCATATAATCTACTGCTCTGTCATAAACTTCTTTTTCCTTATCTATAAAAGTTATATCCTCTACTTGTTTAAGATTTCTTTCTAATTTTTGAATATCAGTAGTAATTTTTTCTTTGCTCTCTAAATCTTTTTCTAACATATAATCTCCCTTTATATTACTTCATATTCCAATATATTTTTACATAATTAATGTTGAAAAATCTATTGATATTATTTAAAAAAAAGAAAGGTGTTTAATATTTAAAATGGTATGATTCTTCCACAGAAAACATGTTTCTGAATTCTGCCGTAGCTTCATCAACATAGAATAATTTCATATTCCAACCGTTTTCATCATATAATGCTTTAAGATCACCCAATATTTCCCAACACTTATCTAATACTTCTTGATTATCTTCAAATTTAGCTACACCATAGTATCTGAGTATGTCCTCACCTTTACTTGCAACAATTTCTATTTTTGGATTAACTTCCATTTGTTTATAGACTTCTTTGAAATCACCTATTCCAAAGTAAATTTTTTCTT
The DNA here is from genome assembly GCA_015062805.1 of Methanosphaera stadtmanae. Taxonomy (GTDB): domain Archaea; phylum Methanobacteriota; class Methanobacteria; order Methanobacteriales; family Methanobacteriaceae; genus Methanosphaera; species Methanosphaera stadtmanae_C. The sequence goes on along the minus strand of SUTQ01000005.1, from coordinate 11,273 downwards.
CATGTAATATGTGTAATCCCAATGGTCTACATTTAGGTTGTTCCCCATCGACAGTTGCTAAAAAGAACATTCCTGCTTCTGATAAATATTTATCTACTTTTTCTATATCCGACATTAAATTCCTCCTATACTATTTAACTATCTTCTTCTATTTCTTGTTTTTCTATTTTTAAATGAACTTAAAAATTTACATAGTATTAAAACTACAAGTAATGCAATTAAAGCTGGTAATAAATCCAATAGTAGTGAACTTTGTACCTTATCAAATCTATAATTTGAAGCAAAGTCCATATGACTAGCATCCGTGTGATTTTCAGAAATTCTGGCAAAATTATATACTAAATCAGGATAAGCCAAATAAGAACCACCATAATTTATATAATTTGGTGCTCTACCATTTTCATCCATAAATGATCTCACAATACTTGCCATTTCCATATATTCATATATGGAATAGGAATCTCGTGCAAATACTGAATTTTCCCAAGGATTTTCTGGTTGACCATATTCTTCAGGCTCGGATAATCCATTACCATTCAAATAGGAACTAGTCATATATAAAACCTGAGGTGCAGAGTATGAACCATATGTTCCCTGATAAGTATAATCATTACTTTCGACTAATTCATTACTTGCTTGTGCCATAACGGATGGATGTATACTGTGTGTAACAATTAAATTTTCATCATAATAATTATTGGAATTTTTAGCATTAACCTTATCAACAATCTCTTGTGCAATGTACCTGTTTATTTCATCATCACTGGATTCGTATATTTCACCAGCATTTGGATACTGTTTTAATGGTTGAATGTAGTCTATTCCTGATTCTTTTAGAAATTTACCCGGATTTTTTATTCCTGCGAAGTAATCACTTGAATAATCATCATCCCATGCTCTCCTAATGAAATCAGCAGCATCTAAATCAAAATTTCCGACATTGACAAATATTATCTGTTTGTCAATATTCTGTTTTGCTTTAGAAAGAATCAAAAAGTTTCCGGCACAATTTGCTGCGAAATTAACACTTACATCAGCATTACTTTCTATGGCTCTTGTTCCTTCCCCAGGACTGGGAGCTTGACTATCTACAATAACTTCTATTTGACCATTACTTATTTCTTCTATGTAATTCTTCACGGAATTTAACATGTTAAGGTCATTATTTTCACTACCTATATGATCAGAAGTCAAAAAAACACTTGTAGCACTAGATGTCTGAATAAATGATAAAACCAGCACTAACATAAGTATTATCAAGAAAAACTTTTTTTTCATAATATTACCCATTTTCTTTGTTAAGTATATATTAGATTAATTAAAGTAAAATTTTTTTTTATAATCAATGAAAAGTCATTTAAAAACATTAATTGTATTAGTTATAATAAAATAAAAGTTTTATTAAAAAAAATAGTACTTGTTTTTAATAAAAAGCATAAAAAAGAAACATTGTAAAAAAAAATTACAATATTCCTTTTATTTACAATTTTGGAGTTATCTGTTTAAGATTTTTACAAGTATTTACTTATTCAATTAAATCTAAAAAACGTATAAAATTATTAATTTCCAACAATATGGTAATACATATACCATAAATGATTTAAATTGGTTTTTATAGACTTAATTAAATTTATTCTTAACTTGTAAATTTAAATTATTTAATATGTTTATTTATTTGTGAGTAATTACTCACATTACTATATTTAATAGTTTTAATATATAGATTTTTCAATTATAGAATAATTTCTTAAAAAAAAATAGAAAAGACTAATTTATATTTTAAATTTAGGAAATTTTGTAGCTTCCAAATATTTATCCATATCCTTATCGTATTTTTTTGCCATTGAAACTACCAATTCATACATTTGATTAACTTCTACAACATTATAAGTATAACTTCCATGAACTAATATTGAAATGTTCCTTTTTTGGAATAATTGTTGATACTGATCCTTGTTGTAATAATAATGTTTTCCTACATCATCATATAACTTTTGAAGTAAAAAGAAAGATGACTTTAAGGATATGTTATATTTAGGATATTTATAATCCAACCTATCAATAATTGTTTTAAGAGACTGCTTATCAATATTAAGTTCTCTTAGTTCATTTATATGAACATCATTCTTTTTAATACCATATTTTTCATATAATTCAACTTCAGAAATCAACTCTAATGTTTTATACAATCTGATTACAGCATCATCATATCTATTTTCTTCAATTCTCCGCCCAGCATTATTTATTAAATCTGCAATTTTATATGAATTAAATAACTTATTATTGTTATCAGATAATATTTCTAAAGCTTTTATATTTTCAGGTAAAGATTCCAAATTTGTGAAGAAATCAATTAAATAACCATAATCTTTAAAAATATAATCAAATGAATCCCATCTATAATACAAATCAATTATTCCAGAAAATCTTTGTTCTACCACATTTAAAACACTGTAATTCTCTTCAAGTAGTTCTTTTGCTATATTATAACTATAATTATTAAATAACTTTTTAATTATATACATTATACTTCCAGAATTTCTTTCATCAACTACATTAAATTCACTTAATTTTGCTGTATCCTCTATTTCAAATTTATCTTGAATCTTTAAGCCATACAATCGGGCAATAATTATACCAATAGCTGATAATTTATTTGAACCATTTGTGTAATTTATTGTTATATCCGAATTAGGAAACTCGTTAATTTTATATTTAAATCTTTCAAAAACATAATCCATATTATTTAAATCTTTAATGATTAAAACATTTAAATTAAGATCTTCACCATAATTGTCTTTATAATAAGTTTTTAAATCAGGTATATAGTTTAAAATATCAGGAAATGCAACTATTACTACTAAATCAATTTTTTCCTCATAAATCATTTTTGATAAATGTTCTTTTGATTTATCCATAGATACATGAAATTCATCAGACAATACAAACATTATTCTAGACATTTCCATCATTTCCTTAGATATTGTTAAGAATATTCAATTTAATCTTTGAAAATATAAAAATAACTGTTATTTTATTAAAATATTAAAAAACATTTAAAAAGTTTTATTAATTACAACCTATTTAATTTATATAATTAGTTATAACTTTAAAGTCTTATATAAATGTATCTTTAATTAAATAAAGATAAAATATATAATATTTTTAAATTTAAATAACAAAAAATCGTTAATAAAGATATATACAATAGAATTTCACTGAAAAAAAAGATTAAAATGCTAAAATAAAGTATTTGAATTAAAAATGTTATTCTAATAAAAAAAATAAGTGATTTAAAAAACGATTTTTGATTCAAAAAAAATCATTTAAATGAAATGTTAATTTCATGATGTGGTCTAGTTCTTAAATATTTAACCCTTGGAACCCCTATAACAAATGCTGCAAACATATGTTTCTCAGAATTTATATCAGGGAAAAATTTCATCAATTTTTCATGATTGGTTTCTTCGGCCATGCCTATAAACAATGAATGAAAACCACCCAATCCCAATGTATAAGCAAGTAATTCTAGCCTAGTCATTGCAATAACAGCATCAGTTTTACTTTCTGAAAAAGCAAGTATCAATTGACTACCTTCCCACAACAAAGGATGCCGTTTAGGATTCCTGTTTTCATCCCTTAAATAATCACCCAACTGTTTTATCCTAAAGAATTCATCTTCTTTAACACTTATTATATCATAGACCAATTCTATGAAATCATCTAATTTTTCGTCAATAACAACAAATTCAACATCCTGAATATTCTGTCTATTTGGACTATAATAAGCGGCTTCCATTAATTTGAGGAAAGTTTCCTTTGATATTTTTTCATCCTTAAACCATCTGACAGTTCGTCTTTGTTTATAAAATTGTAACATGTTCTCATATGATACTGGAATATTATCCATATCATAAGATTCTATTCTGTCCTCCTGTCCGACATAAGCCAAGAGTTCAATAGCGTTTGTTGGACATAACGTACTACATTGACCACAGTCAAAACAATCATTTCCAAGTTCAACCGCAATCTCTTCGATTTTTATATTGTCCCTTATACATACCTGTTTACAAAGTCCACAGCCTATACATTTTTTTTCATCAATTTCTAAATGTTTCATTATTATCCCTACAATAAGTTATCAAGTGTTTTTTGTGTTTTTACTTCAATAATTTTATTATTTACAATCTCATAAGTAACTTTAAACAAAATCATCAAATCTTCTTGAATTTTTAACTTGTTTATGCGTTTAAATTCGAATTTAAATTCAATATCTTTATTTTTTTTCATTTCAATAAATTCTGAAAACTCGTTTGTAGAAGTAATTTCAGGTACTGGATTATACATTCCTTTAATTGAAATTATTTCAGGATATTGATTATCATATTCGTTTTGCATACTTTGTATAGTTACTTCCCAGAAGTCATTAATGTAAGTAATTTCATTGAATGCCTGAAAATACTTGTCTATCTTTTCATATCTTGAATCGATAACATCTCTACTTAATCTTCCAGTATCTGTTATTTCCATGTTTATTTCTTGGAATATAAATTTGTATTTATTATTTCTGTTCAGATTAAATACTATGGAAATTATTTCATGTAACTTTTTAAAGTTTATATTTGATGGTATTATTAATGTTCTTTCTGTTAAGGGAGTTACTTCTTCTAATATACAAGTTATTTCAAAGCCATCCATAATAATTCCTCTAGAATGATAAAATGATATATTGTTTAAAAAATAAAAAAGAGGGTTAAGATTAGAATACAAATTTTTGTTGTTTTTTGTGGTTATAATTTATAGGAAGAGCATTATGTGTTACCTGTTTTAATATTTCAAGTAATTTATCACAATCTTCCACATCATTAAGTACTATTTCCTGCCATTGTGATTCAAGATCTTTTATTTCAGCCAATAAATCAATACCTTTTTGTGTTAGTTTTACATCATATGGAAGATTATCACATTCTGTGTCCACTTCAACTAAACCTTTATTTTCAAGTTTTTTATATTTTTTGATGAATAATTTTTTATGTAACTCGAATAGATTATCCATTTGATCTGGATTTTCCTGCAATTTTTTATATTGAGCTATTCTAACTTTCTTATGATGAGGTTTAGAATGCTTATTTGCATCTTTTAATAGTTTTATCTGGCTGCTATGTAAATGTTGACTGATATTTTCCTTGATATAGGTTAATTTTGAATCTTCAATCAATGCAATCATAGGAGAAATATCTTTCATGTTCTCTATTACCTTAAAATGAGGATGATTATTATCTGACATATTTTCACCATAATAATTTTTTTATAATTTAATAAAACTTGTATAATAATTAATATTATTTAATTAACTATTAAACTTTTTAGATTATTATATGAATAACGGATGTTTAGTCAATTTATTGTTTAATGATATTTCAATATATGATTCCAAATCATCATAGTTATCCGTCCAATCAAAATAGGATGCATAACCAGAATATAAATTGGTCAAAAGTTTTTCCGGAATTATTTTTGGATTAATATCTGATTTTAAATAATCATCATTTGTAGGTAAGCATAACCCCATTACACAGGCATCTTCATGTAATCCGAAATCGATTTCCCAATCAACATTTTCGGATTTATATGTTTCTTTTCCAACAAGAACTATGAAAATATCATTTTTTGAGGATATTTTCTTTAATTCTTCAGTATATTTAGTAAAATTGTGGCAAATTTCATACTTGTGTGGTGAAGAGTTTGTATTGAAGTGAGTTCCTATCATTTTACTAAGTTTGTCCCTAAAATATTTATCTACGTGGTAATAACTGATGAATAAGTTAAAATTGTTTAAATTCATTTTAATCCTCTTTTTTAGTTTTGCTTTGATATATTAATGTATACTCTAATCTTAAAGTGTCATCTTCTAACACAGGATCGATTTTAAAGATATCCCCTCTTGAAATGGAGTATTCTTTACTGATATCGGCAGGTAATGTTAAATCAATGGAATTTGTCCCTTGTCTTTGCCTAGCTTTTACTGTGTAATTTTTCATGATATTATTTATAAAGATACTAATATTTAAATCTATGTACATAAATAACATAATGTATTAAATGTTTTTTATGTTATTTATGTAAATTATGTACATAATGTACATTAAAAAAAGATAATAATAAAAGGAAAAGTAAACAAAAAGATAAATAATCAAAGTAAATGAGGATTAAAATGTTATTTGTAGAATATCCACGATGTACAACATGTAAAAAAGCTAAAAAATGGTTAGATGAACATAATATTGAATATGAAGACAGAGATATTGTAAAAGATAATCCACAATCCAATGAATTAAAAGAATGGTATGAAAAATCTGAATTACCCTTAAAAAGATTCTTCAATACAAGTGGAAAAATATACAGAGAAAAAAAATTAAAAGATAAACTACCTGACATGACAGAAGAAGAAAAAATTAATTTATTGGCAACAGATGGAATGCTAGTAAAAAGACCTATAATTGTAGCAGACACATTCGTGCTAACTGGTTTCAAAGAAAAAGAATGGGAAGAAAAATTACTTTAAAAATAAATAGTGTAGAAAAGTATACTACACTATAAACTAATTTTCAAAAAATACTTGATTAACTTAAGAAATTATATACTTCAATAATGCCAAACATGTCTCTGATCTCTGCAGTAGCTTTATCAACATGGAATATAACAGCATTATTTTCAGATGAATCACCATATAATTTTTCAAGCATAGGCATTACTTCAAAAGCCTTCTTTAACAAGGTCTTGTCTTCATCCTTATCAAAAACAACCCTGCCATAATACCGGATAAACTGATTTTCAACTCGACCTACAAATTCAACATTGGTATTTTTAATCATTTGTGTGTTGACTTCCTTTGATTCTCCTGTTAAAAAATAGATTTGATTATCAATCAACATTCTAAAACCGATAGGACGATTTTTAGGTTTATCCCCTTTTACAGTTGCTAAATACAATACACCCGCCTTTTGCATGAAATCAAAAACTTTTTCTCTACTATCTGACATAACAATCTCCACCTTATAATAACTATGATTAAATATTTCTTAAATTAAATATTTAGTTTTTATTTAGAATTTATAATTGATTACATTTATTAATCATTTCATTTATAAAATAATATAAGATATAATTTCAAAGGGGATAAATAAAATGCAACAATGTTTACATTGTGGACAATACAATGAAGATTATGAAGATTACTGTGCATATTGTGGTGAAGAGTTGTATATTGAAATTGACCACGACGATTCAAGAAACCCAAAAATGGATCATTTATATGCTGACAGTATCGCAAGAGAAATTATAGATTCAAATACAAATGTCTTCGATAATGAATTAAATGAAGTAACCAAAGAATTACTTGGTGAAAATGAAGAAGACAAAAATAATTTTTTAATGGATCTTGAAGAATACGACTTTGATTCAGAAGATGAAACATTTTCAATGAATGATGAACAATTAATTCAACTAGAACAACAATTGAAGAATAAATTAAGACGAAACAAAAAATTAGAAGCTGGAATGGGCTTACTTATAAGAAATATTGATGTGATTCTAGATGATTATACTGGTCCTCTAGTAATTCTAGGAGAAATCACAACAAACGACAAATTAGATAATAAGAAAGTACAATTATCTGCAGTATCATATGATATTCACAAAAAACAACTTAGCAAAAACTCAACAATTGTCAAAGTTGATCATGGAAACTTTGAAAAATTTACAATTACTTTAGACTTAGACATCACAGAAACAGCAATCATCATCATCCTACCAGAAATGATAAGATATGATAATGATGAATTAAACAATAATACAATAAAAGAAGAAAAAATATCAATTCCTGAAGAAGGAAACAACATATTCATAGAACAATTAGTGGACATTGAACGTAAAATAGGAATGACCATTACCAACACATCAGTACTTATTAAATCTGAAAATAGTATAGAAATTGTCGGAGAAATAACAATAGAAAATCCAGACAAATACCATAACATAAAAATAGCTGCAACATGCTATGATAAAAATAATAAGATTATAGGTACAGAATCTACAAAAATTAATACAAAACTATTCCTGGGCTTTGATACATTGAGTTTAAACATAGATAACATCAATGTAAACAGTATCCAAAGAATCAGACTATATCCTACACTCCAATAAAATATTTTCAATTATCCCCTACTTTTTTTCAATTTTTACTTTAATAGTAACAAATATTTATATACCATTATTTATCAAAAATAGAAGTATATCCTATGGAGGACATAAAAAAATGTATGAAATAATATTAGAAAGAGAAGAATGTACAAGTTGTGGACACTGCGTTGAATTAGATGAATCAAAATTCGTATTTGACGACGATGACAGAGCAACATTAATTGGTGCAGACAGAGACGATGATGTGGATGAATTAAAAGTAGAAGACGCTGAAATCTATGAACAAGCATCTGAAAACTGTACAGGCGAATGTATAGAAGTATATGAAGAAGAATAATCTTCATCACATTTTTTTTTATTTAAACTATTTTTTTATAAAACATATCTCATAATCTTTTTCAAAAATGGAATGAAAGGCCTGACTAATTTTCCTTTATAATCATTATCCACTTTACGAATTAAAGAAGGAATGTCTAACTGTTGAGGACATTTGGACGTACATAACCCACAATCTACACATAATGAAGCATCATGTGCATCACCTGAAACTCCCAAAATATTAGCTGAATAAAGAACAAAAGTATGATGTATACCAAAAGTTTTATCTTCAGGAAATAGGTGCTTATCATTATAATATTTAAAAATTGCAGGAATATTTATCTGTTGAGGACATGGCATGCAATAATTACAACCCGTACAATTAATTTCATTTAATCTAATTAGAACATCTTTAATTTGATTAATTAAATTCAACTCTTTTGCATTCAGAGGATTTATTAGATGATTATCAACTATGCGAATGTTTTCCTTAACCATCTCCAAAGAATTCATACCACTTAATACACAAGTTATTTCAGGAGTATCATAAAGCCAACTGAAAGCTAGATCAGCATTACTACGTTCAGTACCTGATTTTTCAATCAAATTAGTCACTTCCATAGGCATATTACCTGCCAATAAACCACCCTTTAACGGTTCCATTATAATAACACTCATATCCCTTTGATTTGCTAATTTGATACCCTCAAGACCGGCCTGCATATTATTATCCAAATAATTATATTGAAGTAAAGTAACGTCCCAATCATACAAATCTAGAATTTTCTTAAAATCATCTAATGAACCATGAAAAGAAAATCCCATATTAATTATATGACCCTTAGCTTTTTTATCCTCTATAAACTCTAACAAACCACAATCAATCAATTTAATAACATCATTGTAACTTATGATATTATGTAAGAAGTAGTAATCTATATACGAAGTACGAAGATTATCTAACTGATTATTAAACATTTCTTCCATATCCTGCTTGGAATGGATAATCATACGATTCATCTTTGTAGAAATAAATACTTTTTCCCGTAAATTAAGATTTTCTATGATTTCACCAAGAGCTCGTTCATTAGAACCTGAACCATTACCATACAAATAAGCTGTATCAATATAATTAACTCCATGATCTACTGCGTACTTTATTTGTTCAGTTGCAAGATTCATATCAATAGTACTACCCTTATTTTTAAGTCTCATGGCACCGAATCCTAACAATGAAACATTTTTACCACTTCTAAGATCTACCCTATATTCCATAAACATACCCTCAATCCAAAATTCCATTACGTGCCTTATAAATAGCAAACTCCATTGGATAATTATTATTTAAAATTTCTAAAATAGAAGATTCAATCTTATCATCTGAAGAATTATTCAAAATATCAATCAATATATTAAAATCGACAACCTGATCTTTCACCTGCATTAACAATAAATTCTTCCAAAGTTTAGATTCATCTGTCTTATCCACTAATTTATATGTCTCCAATTCCAGATACAATGATTGTAAAAGGTTTGCAGCAACTTCAGTGATTAAAGTATCTCCCCGAATATTATAATCATCAAGATTAACAATTAAATCTGTAATTCTATAAATAAAAATTTTTAATTCTTCCAAATCCATTAAAATTTTATTATTTAACAAATCTTCTATATAGTAATAAAAATCTATAAGTTCCTCTAAATTTACAGCATTATATCTAAAAACCAGTCTTAAACAAAACAACATATTCCTAAGGTAATGATTAGTTTTAGTAGATAACACATCATTTTTAGAAGATTTGATATCATCAATAAATAAAATCTCTAACTTTTTATCCTTCCGTTCCATATAAATCATATCCTTATAGTAAATATATTGTTAATAATTAAAATAGATTTTAAAATTATATTAATTATTCAAAGAATATTAAAATAAGTTAAAAATCAAATAGAAATAAGTAAATATATAATATACAAAAAACATAAATTATAATGATTAATATTTATTAATCATGTATTATAATAATACAAAAAATATATTCATTAAGAGATAGGTTATGAAGTAGAAATTTCCGTAATGTTTCTTTCTTCTTAACCTAAAATTCATTAAGCTTTTTTTATAACCTATTATTATTTAAACAAATTAATTGTATTATAAATATTATAAAATAAAAAAAAATAATCTCCAAATCATTAATAATAAACAAAAACTTTTTTAAATAAAAATTATAATAAAAGTAGAATCAAGAACTCATTACAAAAAACAGAACAAAAACTACATAACAAATTCAACACAAAAACAAAACAAAAATAGAACAAAATAACACAAAGGTAAATGAATAATAAAAGGCCGGCAACTTTCCGAAATTCCCATAAGCTTACCACCTATAGTACAAAACAGAACGTAGATAGACTTTATTACTGAGATCGAGACGAGATCAGATGTGACCCTATCGCTATGGTCGCCGTACCAGAATAAATCGATAAACGTAAAAATCCAGAAGAAATATAAAATCCAAATACTGAATACACCTAACTAGAATAAAACTAAGAATCTAAAGTAACTTTATAATATTCCACAACATACTAATCAAGATAATTATAATATATTGAACATAAAACAGTTACCTATAACAAGATTTATGCCTAGTTTGATAATTTACATATGAAATTGTGAAAAATCGGGTGTTGGAAACCGCGGACTTAACAACTCGAAAAAAAATCTCGAAGCTTACATCCCAGCCCCATCAAAC
>SUTQ01000027.1 GCA_015062805.1 Methanosphaera stadtmanae | reverse complement strand
AAGAACAAAGATTATTACTATTATTATTTAGTAATACTTTTATTCTATCAAAAAAATAATTTTGTCGGGGACTCAAATCATAAAAATTAGATAAAAATATTTATTATTTTGTATATAATTAGTATAAGGTGAAGATATGTCCGAAAATAAAATTACTTACGATGATATTCAAAAATATGAATTTGTTTTAACTAAAGTCCCATCATTATTACTTGGAACTATGATTAGAAGAAATGCTAATTTAGTTTCTAAATTTGAATCTCAAATTGTTTCAAAATTAAATAGTTTAAATGATGTTCAAGAAAAACAATTAGAGATTATATTGAATTCAGATGTTTCCGATATACAAGAAATACTTAAAGATGCATATGAAAAATCAGGAAAAAAACAATATAAACAATTATCTGATCCAAAAGCTACAAAATTTTTAGAAAATAATTTATCAGAACTTAAAAAAATAGTAAAAGAAATTAAGAATGAATAGTTCATTCTATATCTATTTTTACAGAATCTTCAGATTCTTCTTCTTTTTCTTCTTCTTTACTAATAACTTTGTTGATTATTATGTAATCACCGATACTGGTAATGTCATCTTTATTTATTAAATTTTCTTTTTTAGATTTTACAAATGAAGAAGATTGTTCAGCAATACTAAATCCATTTATTTTAAATTGTTCTAAATCAAGATCAATGTTACTTACTTTTCCAGCAATGTTACCTTCAGAATCTAAAACAGTTTTTCCTATTAAATTATTAATTTTTACATTTTTTTCTTCAGATTCTGGAAGTTTGTCTAATAGTTTATCTTCTAATTCTTCGATAGTTTCTGAAACTTGTACATAGTCGCCTACTGCAAGAATACTGTCTGCTGTGATTTCATAATATTTTTTGCTGATTGGATTTCCAATAGAACCGTAAATTTTTGCAATTGAGAAAGATTTCATATTGAGGTCGATTTCTGCTAATTTTGCAAGGTCTCTTGCTTTTTTGTCAATAATTTTTTTTCCTAGTAAATCTTTAGCGTTCATATTTTTTCTCCATTATAATTAGTTAGTAATATTTTTTTTCTTTATTAATTATAAAAATTATGGCTTTGTAAATCCTTTGATATTTTTTTTATAATCTCTTATTTTTTTTAACTTAATTGAAAGTAATATTTCATCACCGTTTTGAGTCTCTAAAATTAAAAAATTCTTTTATTTTTTGAGTATTAAATGATTAATTTAAGTTAAGATATTCTTTAAATTCAGATATTGTAAGTAATGGTGTAAATTTTATATTTTTTTCTTCAAATGTTTCTTTAGCACCTTCTTCTCGGTCAACTATCACAAAAGCTTCAGTAATTTTACCTCCGTTTTCATTAATTACATTTATAGCTTTAATTAATGACCCTCCTGTTGTAGTAACATCTTCGACAATAACTACTCTGTCATTTTCTAATAGTTCACCTTCTATTTGTTTACTTGTTCCATATGATTTTTTTTCTTTTCTAATCATTAACATGGGTTTCTTTGAAATTAACGATGTTGCTGTAGCAATAGGAACAGCACCTAAAGCAGGTCCGGCAATTTTATCAACATTTTCATTTTCTATTTTTTCAGTGATTAGGTGTGCTACTGCATCAAGAATTTCAGGCATTGTAATAGCTTTTTTCATATCAACGTAATAATCACTTTTTTTACCGGAAGATAATGTAAAGTCTCCAAATTTAATCACATCATTTTCTTTTAGTAATTTTAATAATTTTTCTTTATAATCTACCAAGTTATCCACCTCAATAATTAGTTATTTCATATATGATATCATTTAAGTCATGTTTTAAGAAGATTTTATCACCAATCTGACCTATCATTTCAAAAGGTATTTTTTCTTCATCATTTGATGACATTATTCTTTTTTTAGATCCATTTTTAGTAATAATTATAGAGTCTATTTTATTTGAGGAAGTGTCAATTTCAATATCTTTGACTTTTCCTACAATTTTTGCAGAACTATCCAATATTTCTTTACCAACAATATCATCTAATAAACGCATATAAATCACTTATATAATATTTAATCAAAAATTTATATAAATATATTTTAAATTTTATTATTATTTTTGATAAGATATAATAATTATTAGGGAGGGATTAAATGAAAGTATATATACTAGATGCTTCTGGATTAATAAATGGATTTTATTCAAAAGATTCATTGAATTTAATGACCTCGTCAACAGTTAATGAAATCAAGGATATTAATACGGAAATCTTATTAAATAATTGTATAGATGAAGGATTCATAAAAATTGAGGATGTTGATTATTCTAATGATGATGAAATCAAAGAAGTTTTATTAGATAGTGGTGACTTTACAAGATTGTCTGAAACGGATAAAGATATTGTAGCTCTTGCATTAAAACATAAACATCATGGAGACGATGTTATAACGGTTACTGATGATTATTCAATGCAAAACACATTAAAACTTTTGGATTTAAAATTTAAATCTGTCAGAACAAAAGGAATTAAAAAAACAATACAATGGAAGAAGATATGTAAAGGTTGTAGAAAAGAATATCCGTCAGATACTTTGTTGGAAGAATGCGATATTTGTGGATCTCCAATCATTAGAAAACGTATGAATGCTCATAGTAATATTTAAAGGTTATATTATGAATTTATTGAAAGTTGGTGTAATAGTACATGGTCCAAAAATAATTGATTCCGGTTGTGCTGAAAAAATTATAAATATTTTAAGTGAATATGGAGAAGTAACCTGTCGTTTAGGAGGAACAATGGGTAGAACTGCAGTTATAGATGCTCATTTAGAAAATACAATTAACATAGAGGATAAATTGTTGCCCAGTCAATCTATAAAATTATTATCTGAAGATAATGATATTTTATTCTTGTTAAACTATGGAAAATCGGTTGTGACTGGACATACCTTTGGTTATAAAGTATTGAATAATGCGGGTAAAAATATTAATCTGATTCAAATTGAAAGACCTGCTGAAGATGATGGGGTTATTATCCAATGGAACGATTTTGAGAATAGTGATTTAATTAAAGATATATCTCAAAGGTTATCCTTAAAAATAATTTCATCAGTTGAGGCTATTAATACGGTAAAGGACTTGACAGGATTTGATGAGGAAGGAAACATAGTTAAACGTAAGGTAGCTGGAGTTTCTCCTGGTGAAAATATTATGATGAATGGGATAATAATTGGTAAAGTTACAGATAACAATTTAACAGTTATTGCTAGAGAGAATATGATTGTTGATATGGTTGGTGGCGAAATTAAGAAACATGGCTTGGAAAAATTAGGTAATGTTGATTTAACAAAAGCAATCATTAAAACGGGATTATTAAGAACTACAGAAAACATTAAGCCACGTTCCATTAAGCATGTTCCAAATAAACAATTAGAAGCCGTATTTTTAAATCATGCTGCTGAAGATATTTATAAGTTTAATCATGCTGATTTATTAGTTTCAATAGGAGATGATACAACTTTATTGTCTTCAGACATATTGTATAGATTTAATGTTCCAATAATAGGTATTACAGATGGTGATTTGGATAAAGTTGTATTAAAAGGATTTAAATTGGATGAATCGCTTATAATTCAAGTTCAATCAGGATTTGATGATGTAATAGGCAATTTAATTCATGAAAAAATTTTTAATAATGAAGAAAGTATTGAAATAGAAAGTATAGATAAGCTTAAAGAAAAAATATTAAATTTAATTGATGATTCTGGATTAAGATATACTATTGTAGATAAACAATTATAATAAGTTAATTTAAGAAATATTATAATATTATATAATTATATTTTAGAAGGAATTTTTTTGGATTTTAATGAAATTATAGAGTCAATTAGAACTTTTAAAGGGGTTACGCGTAAGAGATCTATTGCAGATGTTAGAGAAAAACTAAAAGACACATACAACATTTCAGGAAATGTTCATTTAGCATTTGGTGATGATGCTGCTGCAATTGATATTGGGAATGATTTATTGATGTTAATGGCTACTGATGGAATATGGGGATCATTAATGGATATTAATCCTTGGTGGTCAGGTTATTGTTCTGTATTGGTTAATGTTAATGATATTGCTGCTATGGGTGGTATACCTATGGGTATGACCAATGTATTATCTTCTTCAAATCCAAAAATCACTGAAGAAATAATGGATGGAATTAATGAAGGGGTAAAAAAATTCGGTGTTCCTATGGTTGGAGGCCATACTCATCCAGACACACCTTATGAAGCATTAGATGTTGCTATAAGTGGTATTGTTGGAAAAGAGGATGTTCTTCCAAGTTGTGGTGCGAAATTAGATGATGATGTTATAGTTGCAATTGATTTGGATGGTAGCGTATATCCTGGTACAGAAATTAACTGGGATACTACTAGTGATAAATCACCAAAATATGTTCAAGATCAAATTAAGGTAATGAATACAATTGCAAAAAAACATTTAGTCAATTCCTGTAAAGATATAAGTAATCCTGGAATTGTGGGCACATTAGGTATGCTACTGGAAGCTTCCAATATGGGGGCTAATATTGATTTAGAGTCTATTCCAAAGCCGGATGGGATGGATTGGATCAGTTGGTTCAAAATGTATCCTGGAAGTGCTTTTGTTTTAACTTCTACTGATGAGAATACGGACGAATTAATTCGAATGTTAAATAAGGAACATATTGATGCAAATTGTATAGGAAAAGTCACGGATAACCATGTTTTATCCATGTCTTGTAAAAACGTTTCAAAAACAGTCTTTGATTTTAATTCAGAAATTATCATGGGATTTTCTGAAGACAAATAATTTCAATATTAACCTCCTATTATGTATACTTTTTTTCAAATGATGTTTGAAAAGTATTTTTTTTAATATAGAATATTTGACATAATATCTTTATTATTAATTTAAATAAGTAATAGTAATATAAATTATTTCTATTAAGATTTTTTTATATTTAAATTAGAGTAATACATTTTATTTTTAAGAATGTCTTTATCAAGTCCTCATATATTAATACTTTAAACATCATAAATAAAACTTATAGAAATACTTCATAAATTTCTAAAAAAATAAGAATCGAATAATTACTTTTTTTTAATTTGGTTCTTAATTGAGGCGAAAAAATGCAAGTTAAAGTCAATGATGTTGAAATAGATGTAGATGCTGGCTCAACTGTTGAAGATGTTATTAAATTATCTAATGCACCTTACATTGAAGGTTCTGCTATTGCCTTAATTGAAGGTAGACAAGAATTGGAAAGTCATGTTAACAAATATAAAATATCGACTACCCAAGGAAGCATAATTATTGAATTGGTTGAAGAGGCTGAAATTTTAACTGATTACTGGAAGAATAATTATAAACAGTTTATTGGCACAGCAATAAGATGGACAACATCTCATGAAGTAGCTATGGGGTCCGTCGTATCTAATTTGGAACCTACTGAAGAAGAATATCTTTATAACAGGGGAGATGTTATAATCAGTTTATCTGGTTTTTCAAATGAAGCTACTCACATCATATTTTCAAAAGCTAAACATAAAGCTGTTTATGGAGTGCCTGATCATAATAAGGGTATTTTAGCAACAATTGTTGGTGGTAAAAGAAACATCGCAAAACTTAAAAATACTGATGAAGTAGTTAATATAGAACCAGTTATTGAAAGAAAAAGTGTGATTAATAGTGCTTCAGTAACGGATTTTTCTACTCAACTTAAAGAAGGAAATGAATTATATACATATATGGAAGTTGAAGCTAATCCTGAAGCTCCAATATCATTCGAACATTTCTTGAAAATTATTGATCATGGAACATTCAAAGTGGATTATGAATCAGAAACTTTTGTAGGAAACAATCACTTAAAAGGTTTAGAAAAAGAATCAGAAATTATCGAAAAACGAAAACGTGGTTTAGTAACCTTACGTAATCAAGGAAATGGTGTGGGTAGAGTATACATTTACCGAGAAGACAGAGTTTCTGTCCCAACACATAATGTAATTGGTTATGTAACAAAAGGTATACAAGTATTGGATATTGTTAACGAGAATGAAAAAATTACAATATTAACCAAACCAGAAAAGATTTCTACAGTTGCATTAACACAGAAAGAAGCTGATGAGTATTTAGATAATCTTGGAATTAAGCATGAAAGAGATGGTGTTACTGATGATGATGCTATTATAGTTGCTCAAGAGCCTCATTATACTTTACAGATTAATCAAGGAAAAAGTATTAAAACATTGGGTGTTCCACCTCAAGAATTTGTAGAAATAGAATTATATGAGGATGAAAGTCCTAGTACTGTTTGGTACTTTAGAAAAATCACAGGTTTATTGGATGGTGATGTTGGACATTTAAGAGTGGATATGGCTATTAAAGAAATGGATATTTTAATGTTTAACGCTGTTAAAAAAGAAGCTAAAGGTTTAATACCTGAAAAAACACCTAAAGATGTAGTAAATGCTTGGGATATTTGTGTAAGTAATATGGCATGTAAACATATAGGGAATATTGGTATTAGGTTTGTGGATAATAAGGAATTTGGACCTACTGGAGAGGCATTTGCCAGTACCAACATTATTGGTAGAGTAGTAAGTGGGTTTGATAATCTAAAAGCATTTAAAGAAGGAGATACAGTCTATGTCAAAGAAAAATGAGGACATTGATTCAGAATTTTGTCATATTCCAATGGGTGATGGTACTTATAGGGACTCTGATCAAAAAGATAAAATTACCCGTATGGTCATTTTAGGTCCTGGTTGTTCTATAAGTTCAAAAGAATTGTTTAACTTCTTACATTTATTGGAATTACCAATTAACATACGTTTAACATGTTATGGAGCAAATTTAAATGGTGAACCTGATTGTGTAATGGAAGCAGTTAATCGTGTAAGAGAATTGGATCCTACTCATATTTTTATCAAATTCAGGGGTTTTCCACCGGGTGATCCAAGGAGATGTCGAGCAAAAAGAGGTGGAGCTAGGGAAGGTTTCCATCAAATCGAAGCAGAATATAAATTATTGTCTGATGTAAGTTATGCTTTAGAACATCCAAAACATGTTGATTTAACACTTCCTAAGAAAATTCCAGTAGACGAATTTACAGAAATTGTTAAAGAAATCGAGTCAAAAAAATAATTTTACTTTAAATTAAGAATTTAGGAATTGGAATCAGAAGGATTTATAATAACAATTGGTTATTCATAACGAGAAAAAAATTTGAATAATTTGAGTATATTTTCAAAGAGTAAATATAGATAAAAAGAGGTTATATTATGAAAGTTGCAATATTTCCACCAAATTCTATGATACTGGCAGATATGATAGTAAGGAGTGGACATGAACCATTAGTGGTTCAAAACCAAATGAAACAGAAGGTAACATCACCAGATATTGATGCTCCACCGTTCAACATGACTGAAGATGATCCAATAAGTGGATTAAAATATGCTGCAATTGAAGTACCATCAGGGGTACGTGGTCGAATGTCATTGTTTGGTCCTATTATTGAAGAAGCTGAAGCTGCAATAATTATGAATGAAGCACCATATGGATTTGGGTGTGTAGGATGTGCTAGATCATCAGAGTTAACAGTCTTCTCATTAAGAAGGAAAGATATTCCCGTATTGGAATTAGATTATCCAACAAGCCGTGAAGATACAGTTGAAATGGTATATAAAATAAATACCTTTTTAGACAATCTAGATAAAGATGGGGAGGATGAATCAGATGATTAGAATAGCACAATTGTCTTGTGGTACAGAATACAGCGGAGTTCAAAAAGAAATTGAAAAAGCTGCAGAAACATTTGGTGCACAAATGGTTATGCCTGATGTAAATTTAGATGATATTGATGAAGCTTATGAAAAGTTTGGATTAAGTTGTGCAAGTTCTAGTTTGAAATTAATGATTGCACGTGCAATGTCACTTGTAGAAGGAAAAAATGAAGCGGATGCAGTATTTATCTGTACTTGTTTCAGGTGTGCTGAAGCAGCTATTGCTAGAAATGAAGTACGTAGACTTATACAAAATTACACAGATTTGCCTGTAGTAACTTACTCTTTCACAGAAAAAACTAAAGCTTCAGAACTTTTCATTCGTATGGAAGCGTTAACAACTGTTGTTTCAAGAAAAAGTATTCTTGCACGTGAAAAACAGGAAGGATTAACATTAGGTATTGATAGTGGTTCCACTACAACAAAAGTAGCACTTATGGAAAATGATGAAATAATAGGTACTGGTTGGGTAAAAACTGGAGATATCATTGGATGTGCTAATGATGGAATTGAACAGGCTCTTGATGGAACAGGTTATAAACTGGATGATATAGAAGCTATAGGTACTACAGGTTATGGTCGTATAACTATTGGTAAAGCTATGGGTGCAAAATTGATTCAAGAAGAAATATCTGTAAACAGTAAAGGTGCAGTATACTTAGCAAATGCTCAAAAAGGTGAAGCAACAGTTTTGGATATAGGTGGAATGGATAATAAAGTTATTACTGTAAATAACGGTATTCCAGATAACTTCACGATGGGAGGTATCTGTGCCGGAGCATCAGGTCGTTTCTTAGATATGACTAGTAACAGGTTAGGTGTAGATATTACAGAATTAGGACCACTTGCACAACAGGGAAATTATAAAAATGCTATATTAAACAGTTATTGTATCGTATTCGGTATTCAAGACTTAGTAACAACCTTGGCTGGTGGAGCATCAAAAGCAGATGCAGCAAGTGCAGCTTGTCATTCTGTTGCTGAACAAGTCTATGAACAACAGTTGCAAGAGATTGATGTACGTGAACCATTAATCCAAGTAGGGGGAACCTCTTTAATAGCAGGATTAGTTGATGCGGTACATGATATTCTTGGTGGAATAGACGTAGTAGTACCTGAATATTCCCAATATATCGGTTCAATAGGTGCAGCAATGTTGGTATCTGGTCTTAAAGATACGGATATTGACGATAGTAAAAGATTTAAATAAAATCTTGGAGGAATTGTTATATGTATGTAGAGTGTTATGATGAAGTAGGTGCACAAGTATATGATACATTACTCAGACATACACTTCAAGACTTGAAATTAGCCCGAGCTATAAGTGGTATCAAAATATTCATTGACCCAAGAGAAGCTTTGTTTATTGGTGTAGTAAAACTTGAAAAAGCATCACAACCAATTTATCTTGATGATATGGCTAGTTATAAAATTGAAAATGGAATATTAAAAATTCTTATTGAAAATGAAAATTATCTTCCCGACTTATTGAGAGTGTTATGGATTAAAGAGGGAAGAGTAAATGTTTCACAACCTGATCGTTATAAAATCGAAATTACTAATCATACTATTGATCCTAAAAATTTAGTAGTTGTAGATCCATCTAAAGAATTAAAAAGAAAAGTTTATGATGCATTATTTAGAGTAATGCCTGAAGGATTTCGTATGACAAAAAATGCCAGTCAGGGGAATATGATTTGTATTATGAGCAGTGATGAAATCATTGATGAAAAATGGAATGAGAAATTTAATGAAGTAATAGAAGAAGTTAGAAATCAATAATTTAGATTAAGGGGGATTTCATGACTAAACATGACATGAAACATTTTGCTCATGTTACACAAGCACACCCATGTTTTAATGAAAAAATACATGATAAAGTAGGTAGAATTCATATTCCTATAGCGCCAAAATGTAACATCCAATGTGGATTTTGTACAAGAAAAATAGATGAAAAAGAAAATAGGCCTGGTGTAGCATCATGTATAATGACAATTGACCAAGCAATGGAACATATTCGTGATACTGTTCAAAAGATGCCAATTAATGTTGTGGGTGTAGCAGGACCGGGAGATTCTTTAGAAAATCCAGATACTTTAAAATTATTCAGAAGAGTTCGTGATGAATTTCCTGATTTAATATTATGTATGAGTACAAATGGATTACTAGTTCCAGATTATGCGGATGAAATTAAAGAAGCAGGAGTAAAAACTGTTACAATTACAATCAATGCAGTTGATTTGGATATTGGTTCTAAGATATATGATGATATCGAATACCATGGAAAAATGTATCATGGCAAAGAAGGTTTCAAAATACTTCTAGAAAATCAATTAAAAGGTATAGAATTATTAGCTGAACGTGGAATAATTATAAAAGTAAATAGTGTTCTAATACCTGGAATAAATGATGAACACATTGTTGAAATAGCTAAGGTAGTAAAAAGTAAAGGTGCCTCAATTATGAATGTACTACCTTTAATACCTTTAAATAAATTTAAAGATATTCCACGGCCAGGATGTGGACAGCTCAGTGATGTGAGACAACAAGTTGAAGAATATCTTCCAGTATTCAGAGCTTGTACTCAATGTAGAGCAGATGCATTTGGTATTCCAGGAAAACATGGTGAAGACCATTCACTTAATATAGTGCCAAGTAGTCACTATTAACTTTTTACTTTTTTTTAACTTTTTTTTAACAATTTCATGGAGAAAAAAATATGATTGAAACATTATACTGGGAAAATAACACATTATTTTTATTGGATCAAACAAAACTTCCACATAATATTGAATATGTGGAATGTAAAACCTACAATGAAACAATTGATGCTATTAAAACCATGGTTGTCAGAGGAGCACCGGCAATAGGTGTTACAGCTGCATATGCTATGGCATTAGCAGAACTTGAAGGTGCAGACTTGAATATTGCAGGGAATGAAATAAAATCAGCTAGGCCTACTGCAATAAATTTATTTTGGGCTGTAGATAAAGTTTTAAAAAACGTTGAAGAAGGAAAAGATGCAGTTTCAACAGCAATTCAAATGGAAAAAGAGGATATAGAAATTAATAAAAAAATAGGCGAATACGGAAACGCTGTTATAGATGAAAATGATACAATTTTAACTCATTGTAATGCGGGAGCTTTAGCTTGTGCAGGTTACGGAACTGCTTTGGGTGTAATTAGAGCAGCACATGAAAATAATAAAAACATTAATGTTATTTGTGATGAAACAAGACCGGTATTGCAAGGGGCACGATTGAGTGTATTTGAAATGCAACAAGAAAATATTCCTGTTAGATTAATAGTTGATGGTGCAGCAGGACATATGATGCAAAAAGGGGAAGTTGATAAAGTAGTTATAGGTGCTGATAGAGTGGCCAAAGGTGGAGTAGCAAATAAGATTGGTTCACTGATGGTGGCTTTAGCTGCAAAAAGATATAATGTGCCATTTTATGTTGCAGCTCCAATCAGCACATTTGACTTTGAAAACAATATTTTCGATACAACTATTGAACAAAGGAATTCAGAAGAAGTATTAAAAATTAATGGAAAATATATTTCAAAAGAAGAAACGGCAGTTGAAAATCCCGCATTTGATATAGTTGAGTCTGATTTGATAACTGGAATTATAACAGAAGAGGGTATAAAGAAAGCTTTATAACTTCTTTATTCTATTTTTATACTAAGTCCAATATGCCATACGCCAGGACTTTGAGATTTTACTTTTCTTATATCAACTACTTCAACTGTTCTAGGTGAAGCAATTTTTTCAACTCTTTTTATAACGGTTTCATAATCTGATGAAAATTCATAATAATTTAAAATGCCACCAGGTTTCAAGTGATTAATTGCAATATCCAGGAAATCTTTTGCAGTTCCAGGTAAATTCATTAAAATCCGGTCAGCCAATGGAAGTTCTTTAATAACTTCTTTAATATCTCCTTCAATTGGTATAACTTCACCAATTAACTTATTTAATTTTATGTTTTCATTTACATATTTGAAAGCTTCTGGATTAATATCAACACTGTAAATTAAAGCCTTTTTAACATGAGCAATACTGATAGGAAATGAACCAATTCCAGCGAAAAAATCTATTATGACTTCATTTTCTTGAACTTCATTAACTATTCGTGATCTTTCAGTTGCAAGACGTGGACTGAAATATACTGTTGATGGATTAAGTTTAAAACGTATTCCATATTCTTTATGCATAGTTTCTAAATCATCTATACCTGCTAAATATTCTAATTCTCTAGTTCTTGTAATTCCTTGAACTTTACTTTTTTTATAATAAACACTTTTTCTTTTTGTAAAGTTAAGAACAGCTTCACCAATAACTTTTTTATGTTTTTCGAGTTCTGGTGGAATCTCTAATATGACTATATCTCCAATTACATCAAATGATTTTCTAATTTCTTCAAATTCTTTTTCAGATATCTTATCATCTATAAAGTCCATGAAATTTTTAGGTCTGTATTGGGCTTTTTTAAAAGTATAATCTTCAGTTTTAACATTATATTCTGATTCAAGTTTATTAATCAATGTTGTATCATAATTATTTATAAGTGGAAAGTAAACGTAATATTCATCACTTCTAACTTTATATTCTGTACAAAGTTGTTTTTCATTAATTAAAATTTTACGAAAATTGTTTGCTTCTTTTTTAATAATCTTTATACCTTTCATTTAAACACTTAAAAATAGTTTTTCGAATAAAAATATATATTTACGTTTTTATGCTATTAATTTTATTTTTAATATTATTTAGTTGTATTCTAACAACATACTTTTATTGTGCAATATTTTCTATTTATGTTGATTGGGTTGGTTTGTTGAGCATAGTATGTGCTACAAAAAGCGTATCACT
>SUTQ01000004.1:59538-159586 GCA_015062805.1 Methanosphaera stadtmanae | reverse complement strand
ACTTTGAAAGTACCATTACAGTTCACAATAGAGGTGACATAACCTTCAACAGCATCTTCAGAGACTGTGTAAACAATTTCACTACCTGCATCATACTTAGCTAAACCAGCAAAAGTATGTTTCCAGTCATTAGCTTCATCAAGTTCAACAGAATCAATAACTTCACCATTTGCCAATAATTCCACAGTTACACTACCCGGACGTTTACCATCATTGTTATTGTTATCTTTCCAAACTTTACTTACATTTACTGAAACAACTTCAGGAATGTGAGTATTAGTTATAATTAGACCATCAACAACAGATGTGTAACCTTTAGGAACAATTGCCTCACCAACAGTATAAACAATTTCGTGACCATTACTGTATTTAGGTAAACCAGTAACAGTTACCTTCCAATCATTTTCACCAGTAAGTTTAACAATTCTGTATTCCTCACCATCAGCAAATACTTGAACAGAAACACTTTCAGGACGAATAGCATCTTGATCATTATTATCTTCCCAAACTTTACTTACGCCAATACTGGTATTTTCAAGTATATGATTGTTAACAACTTTAAATACACCTTCACAGAACACAACATTAACCGTATAACCTGAAGGAACATTATTTTCAGACACAGAGTAAACAATTTCACTACCTGCATCATACTTAGCTAAACCAGCAAAAGTATGTTTCCAATTATTAGAATCATCCAATACAAATGAATCCACAACTTTACCATTAGCAAGTAAATCAACTGTCACACTACCCGGACGTTTACCATCATTATCATAAGCATCATTCCAAACCTTAATTACATTAACTTCAGTCAATTCAGGAACGTGAGTATTAACAATGAATAATGTGTCTTCACTATAGGATACTGTGTAACCTTTAGCAATATTCACTTCCTCAACAGTGTAAACAATTTCCTTACCATTACTGTATTTAGGTAAATCAGTAAACGTGTAACTCCATTTGTTACCAGTTGCTTTAACAACTTTCACAACGTATTCTTTACCATCAGCCTTAAGTTTAAGAGTAACCTCTTCAGGTCTGATACCATCCTGATTATCACTATCATTCCATTCCTTGTTCACGGTCACGTTAACAAGTTCAGGAACAAGAGTATTGGTAATAATAAAGTTACCGTTACATTCTGTTATATTGGATAAGTAATGATCAACACTTACTTCACCAATAGTGTAAACAATAGCTTTTCCATCTTTATTTACCGGTAAATTTTTGAAAGTATCCTTCCAATCATTATCAGCAGTTAAAGTGGTTTCATCTATTTTAACACCATCCGCAAGTAACTCAACAACAACACTTGTTCTGGCATTGTCATTATCGTTGTTATCATTCCATACTTTTGTTACATTGATTTGTTTGGTTATGTTTTCATGAGTGTTAGTGATTGTTAAACCATCAACACTAGCATTATAACCTGCAGGAACATTTACTTCCTCAATAGTGTATACAATTTTTTCTTTGTTATCATATTCCGGTAAGTCTTTGAATGTGTAAGTCCAATCATTACCTGATACGATTACAACTTTGTATTCTTCACCATCGGCAAGTAAACGAACAGTTACATTATTCGGTCGGATATGGTCGTTATCATCACTGTCTTCCCATTTTTTGCTAATTGTTAAGTTAATTTTACTGTTATTATGGGTGTTTGTTACTGTGAAAGTATCACCAATATTTGAAACCATACTGGTGTAATTAGCAACTTCATGTTCTTTGATAGTGTATACAATTTCTTCTCCAACTTTTCCAGCTTTGTAAACTGTTAAGTTAGTGAAAGTGTATGTCCAATTGTCACCTTTGAGTGTTACTGACTTATTGAAGATGGAATCTGCATATAAATCAATTGTGACTTCTGTTGGTCTCACACCATCATTATTATTGTTATCATCCCATACTTTGGCAACATTAATCTCTTTAGTTAACAATTTATGAGTGTTGGTAATAGTGAATGTATCATTATCACAATCAACTGTGTAACCTTCAGGAACACTAGCTTCTTCAATTGTGTAAACTAATTCCTCACCATTACTGTATTTAGGTAAATCAGTAAACGTGTAATTCCATTTATTGCCTACACCTTCCATAACTGCAACATAAGTTTTACCATCAGAGGATTTTAATCTGATAGTAACCTGTTTAGGTCTCATATCATCTTGATTATCAGCATCATTCCAAACTTTGTTCACTGTAATGTTCACAAGTTCTGGAGTGTGGGTGTTGATAAATTTGTATGTACCATTACAGTTTACTAGAGTTGAAGTATAACCCTCAATTTCATCTTCAGAAACTGTGTAAACAATTTCCTGTCCGTTGCTGTACTTAGGTAAGTTAACAAATGTATCTTTCCAATCATTAGATTCAGTTAAGACTGTACTGTTTATTTCATTACCTTCAGCTAATAAATGAACAGTTACAGGTACTCTTTTACCATCGGTATTATTAGCATCATCCCAAACTTTACTTATATTTATTGAAGTATTTTCTGGAATATGGGTGTTAGTAATTGTTAATCCGTCAACAGTTACATTGTAACCGGTTGGAACATTTACTTCACTGACGTTGTATACTATTTCCTTACCGTTTGCATATTTAGGTAAATTTGTGAATGTATAAGTCCAATCTTCAGTGCTGTTAACTTGAACAACACCGTTTTTTACTGTGACACCATCTGCTTTAAGAATAATTGTTACATTATTTCTTAAACCGTCCTGGTTATCATTATCATCCCATACTTTGTTAATTGTAATGTCAACAAATTCAGGAATGTGAGTATTAGTAATAGTCCAGTCATCACTGATGTTAGTTATTTCAGTAGTGTAGCTAGCAACTCCCAATTCTTTAATAATGTAAACAATTTCCACGCCGACACTACCCTTTCTATAAACCGGTAAGTTTGAGAATGTGCCAGTCCAGTTAGAACCTTTTAAAGTAATGTTTGCTACTTCTTCATTATCAGCCAGTAAGAAGACTGTAATATTTTCAGGACGATCTTTTGCTGTATCAGAATCATTCCATACTTTAGTAACATTAATTTCTTTAGTTAACAATTCGTGAGTGTTGGTAATTGTTAATGTATCCTGCTTATATTCAACAGTATACCCCTCAGGAACAACACTTTCCTCTACTGTATATTCAATTAATTTACCATTTGCATATTTTGGTAAATCAGTGAATGTGTAATTCCATTTTCCGTTAACTTCCTCAATAACTGCAACATACTCATTACCATCATTTGATTTCAATTTAATGGTAACTTTAGAAGGTCTCATATTATCCCTGTTATCAGCATCATCCCAAACCTTGTTAACTGTTTTGTTAACAACTTCAGGAACATGAGTGTTGATAACCTTGAATCTGCCTTCACAGAAGACAATATCAGTAGTGTAATCCTCAACAGCATCCTCGGTAACATTATACACTATTAAAATTCCACCATCACGATACTTAGGAAGATTTTCAAATGTGTAGTTCCAGTTTGTACTGTTAATCTGCACTTTATTGTCACTAACAACACCATCTATAACCAAAGTTATAGTTACATTATTTGGACGAAGAGCATCATTGTCCTCTGCATCATTCCAAACTTTACTTACATTTACTGAAGTATTTTCAGGAATGTGAGTGTTGTTTACTGTGAATTCTGTTGAAACATTTGTAACAACGCCAGAGTAACCAGGAATAGCAACTTCCATAATAGTATATTTGTACTCTTTACCTTCATCATGATATTTAGGTAAATTGTTGAATACAGCATACCAATTATTATTCTCGGATAATACTGTGGAATTGTATTCTTTACCATCACGTAATAACTGCACTGTTACGTTAGCAGGACGAACACCATCCTGGTTATTATTGTCATTCCAAACTTTAGTCACATTTACTGAAGTATTTTCAGGAATATGTGAGTTGATTACTTTGAAAATACCTTCACAGAATACAATAGTAGTTTCATAGTTCTCTACTTTTTCTTCTGTTACATTATATTTAATTAATGTACCATTGTCACGATATTTTGGTAAGTTTTCAAAAGTATACGTCCAATTAGTACCATTAATCTGAACAGTCTGATCTGATTTTTTACCATCAATAACCAAAGTGATGTTTACACTGACAGGTCTTAAACCATCAGTATTGTTAACATCATCCCATACCTTAGTCACGTTAACAGTAGTTTTTTCAGGAATATGTGTATTGTTTATAGTAAAATTATAGGATGTGTTTGTAACATTTTTACTATAACCTTTAGGAACAATTACTTCATCAATAGCATAGTTAATTAAAACACCATTGCTGTATTTGTCTAAGTTTTCAAATACGTAAGTCCAATTATTGCCACCATATAATGCTACAGGTTTACCCATTGCTACATTATCAGCATATAACTGAACCAATATACTGTCAGGTCTTAAACCATCCGTATTGTTAGCATCATCCCATACCTTAGTAACGTTTACTGAAACTTTTTCAGGAATATGAGTGTTAATTATGGTTATACTTGAATCAGTACCAACAAGAGTTACGTTTAAACCATCATATTTAGTTACTTCAGGAACATTCACAACAATTGATGTAGTATAATCACTAACTTCTTTTTCTGAGATTGTATAATTTACTAAAGCACCATCTAAATATTTAGGTAAATCCTTGAAAGTGTATGTCCAATTTGTAGCATTAATCTGTACGGTTTGATTTGCTTTACCATTTACATATAATGTTACAGTGATATTGTTTGGTCTTACACCATCCTGGTTTTCAGTATCATTCCAATCCTTAGTCACATTTATGCTAATGTTTTCAACAATATGTGTGTTAGTTAAATTGGTTACCAGATCATGTTTTCCGGAAATAAATGTATATTCCAGTCCGAATGTTCTTTGATAAGTTGTTACTCCGAAGTAATATTGATATGGATAATATATGTTGAATTGATATTCCCATCTACCTTCGGATGTAACATTTCTAATACCATGGTCAGGAACTCTTATACCAGATTCATAAAGTTCCATGGTTTTATTTACATAATAACTTAATGGTTTTCCAGTTACTGTTATTAAATCAGGCATTCCATGACCAGTATTGTTAATCATATACCAACCTTTTGGATAATAATTTCCATTAGGGAAGAAATAATTTTCCTCCAATCTTGTCCAGTATCCAGTTAATATTTGTAGAATCTCCTGAGTTCCTGCGTATTGATCGTGTGTGTATCCATTTCCATCAAGCTCTTCAGCGAAGTAATATAATAAAATTTTATAGTATTCCAATGATTTTTCATCAAATGGGATTCCATATTTTTCATATGGAAGATATCCGTTAAGGACTGTTTCATTATTTACTTCAACCTTAATGTATGGAACTGGATAATTATCAATCCATTCATCAGGATCGTCTACATCAGTATCATGCCAATCAGGAATAGCCGGATCTGCACAGTAAACCCATTGTCCATCACTAAATTTCCATGGAGCAGATGGATAAGCAGGTCCCTCTTCTGTAGCATTTCTTTCTACAACTGCAACTACTAATTTATCAGTAATGTTTGTAAGAATTACTGTACTTTCAGAATAAAGGTCGTTTTCTTCATATTTAACAACTACGTCAAATTCCATTCCAGGAACACTAAGATTATTTCCATATGGAGATTTCTCTGCATCAAATTTGACAGGTACATTAATATATTTAATACCGTTCTCTAATTCTTCTTCAGCAATTAAATTACCTTCAGAATCAGTTACTAAAATACTTCCTTTACTTACGTACTCATTATACTGATCTTTAACTATTACAATAAATCTTGCGGTTCCGGATAAATCATCCATTCTTGTAATATTCAATAAACCTAATGATATGTTTGTATCAACTTTAACGGGAACAATTTCACCATAACTGACAGTGTATCCTTCAGGTACCATCTCATTAATAGTATAATTAATTATCTTACCATCTTTATATACTCTTAAGTCTGTGAAACTGTATGTCCAATTCATTGAACTATCCAATACCACAGTTTGATTTACCTCACCATTAGCAAGTAACTCAACTGTAATATTTTCAGGTCTTAAACCATCTTTATCATCAGTGTCATTCCAAACTTTTGTCACATTAAGAGTAAGATTCTCCTGAATATGAGTGTTTGTAACGGT
Organism: Methanosphaera stadtmanae; assembly: GCA_015062805.1. Classification (GTDB taxonomy): domain Archaea; phylum Methanobacteriota; class Methanobacteria; order Methanobacteriales; family Methanobacteriaceae; genus Methanosphaera; species Methanosphaera stadtmanae_C. The sequence goes on along the minus strand of SUTQ01000004.1, from coordinate 153,422 downwards.
TATATTATAATCAGTTATGGAAATACCGAACTGATATCCTTCAGGAACATCAGGTTCTTCAACAGCATATCTGATTTTAACACCGTCTTTATACACTGGTAAATCAACAAATGTACAATTCCAATGATTATCAGAATTCAAGACAGCCTCACGACATTTTTCACCATTTGCATTAAGAACAATAGCAATACTTTCCGGCCTTAAACCATCAACGTCATCACTATCATTCCAAACCTTAACAACACTCACATTAGTTAATTCCGGTATATGAGTATTAGTAATAGTGAAATTATCGCCCTGCCTATTAATATCGGCAGTATAACCAATCAGATCATAAAATATTAATTTACCATCAATATATTTTCGATTCTTTTCAATTACTGTATAATTAACCAAGGAACCTTTTTCATATTTAGGTACATTTCTGAAGGTATATGTCCAGTTATTAGAATCTGATAACATATAACTTTTGTATGATTTATTATTTTTATATAAATAAACAATAAATGCATCAACGTCATTGCCTTCAGGTCTTAAACCATCCTGATTATTATTATCGTTCCAAATCTTCTTAACCGTAACATTAATCAACTCAGGAACATGAGTGTTCTTTATAGTAAAGTTATTGGATTTATTTGTAACGGTTTTTGTATAACCTTCAGGAACTATTACCTCATCAACAGTATAGTTAATTAAAACACCATTGCTGTATTTATCCAAGTTTTCAAATACATAAATCCAATTATTACCACCATATAATGCTACCGGTTCACCTTTTGTTACATTATTAGCATATAACTGAACTAATATAACATCAGGTCTTTTTCCATCAGTATTATTTTTATCATCCCATTTCTTTGTAACATTTAAACTTGTTACTAATGGAATGTGAGTATTGGTAATTGTATAATTGTTACCTACATTTGAAACTTCTTGAGTATAATTTACAGGAACTTTCGTTTCATTAACAGTATAATTAATTAAACGGGCATTAGCATATTTTGGTAAATCTGTAAAACTACCCATCCAACCGTTAGATTCTTTTAATACAATAGTATCATTTAAAATACCATCCTTAAATAAAGCAACTGTAACGTTTACCGGACGCATACCATCCTGGTTATTAGTATCATTCCATACTTTGGTTACATTTATAGTAACATTTTCAGGAATGTGAGTATTGATAATTTCTACTTCGTAATTAGGTTCTAGAGGAACAAAATAATAATCTATACCAATTAGACTCTGCCAAGCACTGTGTAATAAAGGTTTGTATAAATAAAATTGATACATCCATTTTCCATTTTCTGTATAATTAACTACACCTTTATTTCCAATAGCATTACCATTTTGAACCATTTGGTAAACTTCATAAACTGCATCACCTTGTTTTTGATTAAGTTCCGCAGTCGCCACAGAACCACTATAAGTACTACGATCCTCATAATGGGTGTCTACATACCTACCATCAGAATGAGTTCTGTTGCCCTCTAAAAATACATATATGCTAGGATCATTAATATTAGATGCCAAACCATTATCCATTAATGTGAAATTTTCACCATCTTTAGCATGATAGAACAGTAATGTACGAATATATGGTAGTACATCTTCATGAGTTCTTGGATTCATTATAGTTTCATTAGTCATTGCAATTTTTTTATATGGCATCCAAACTGGAGTATCACCATCAAAACCTATTTCATTGTTTGGATCTTGTGCTCCTCTCTGAATACAATATCCCCAAATACCGTCACTCATTAGATATGGCAATACTCCCGAACCCATATATTCAACAAGTACTTCTGATTCCTTGATAGTAGTATTACTTTCAAGATATTCATCATTTCCTAGATAGTTAACTGTAACTTCAAAATCTTTACTTAATGACCATAGAATATCAACATAACCCTCGGATAATTCACCAGTAGCATTAACATTGCCTTCTTTATCAATAACCTCGATATTTCCAGATTTAACAAGATCATTTGTTAAATTTGTAACAAATATACGATATGTAATAGCATAATTATCAAATGAAACAAGTTCCACACGTGCTTTTGTAGGTATTTTCTTATTTTCATCCACATTTGATATGTTATAAGAAACATTATAATGTTCTGGAACTATTTCTTCAATAGTGTAGTTCATTAATTTTCCATTTAAGTATTTTGGAAGACCTGTTACATTATAAGACCAATTTGTTTCATTGGTTAGAATGATTTCATCACCGTATTGTTCTCCATTAGCTAAAACTTTAATTGTGACATTTGATGGTCTGAAGCCTTCAATATCATCAGAATCGTTCCAGACTTTTTCAACGGATATACTTAACATTTCGGGTATGTGAGTATTTGTTATTGTAAAGTTATATGAATCTTCTTTTACACTGACAGCATATTCATTTGGAACTTCCAATTCTTCTACATTATATTGTATTAATGAAGAGTCCTCACCATATTTTTGTAATTTTGTTATGGTCTTGGTCCAGTTATTGTTTTGGTTTAAAACTATAACATCATCATATCCTGTTTCTTCAGAATAAATGTGTACTTGAATACTTTTTGGTCTTAGACCATCTTTATCATCAGAATCATCCCAGACTTTTTTAACTGTCAAGTTGGTTAATTCATATGTGTTTACAATTTCGAAACTTGTTGAAAGATTATTTAAAGGATTAATTAATTCTTCAACATATCTTTTTGAATTCTGTTCTTTTGTTGGCATTAAAGGATTAATTTCTTCACTATGATTTGTTATCTTAACTGTGTATTCACCAGGAATACCTGTTTCATTGATAGTGTAATTAATTACATTAATATATTCATATTTTCTCATGGTTAAATTGTAATTAATTTCATTACCTTCCTCATCATAATTGATTAAATCAGCAAAAGTACATTCAGGATTCTCTGTATTTAATAGTTCACCCCTAAATTCATATCCATCTTCTGTTACTGCTACTGTAACCCATTCTTCTTTTAAAGCTTCATTATTAAGTTTTACATTAATATTTTTAACTCCATCAGAAATAGTTACATTAGTTAGTACCAAAGTTGCATTTTCATTACTGGATCTGAAATTATAGTTGGTTATTTCAGCACCGGTTCTATAATTATACACTGGTAAAATTATGTTACCAGTCCAATCATTTTCTTCGGATAAATAAAGATATGGTTCAAGATATTGCTGTCCTTTTATAGGATAAACAATAACATAATCTGCTGTAGGTGTACCATCAATCCAATTCAATTTAACTGTAACATTCCATGCCTCTGCAGTTGTAGTTGTAACTGTAAAGTCTGGTTCTTTAACTTCTTCATTATATATTTTATAAACTGGTAAATCTGTAAAATTATACTTCCAACCATTTGCTGAATCTAATGTAGCATTAGCAATTACAACCTTATCTGCCAATAAATCTATAGTGATATTGTCAGGTCGAGTATTATCAATATTGTCAAAATCTTTCCAGTCTTTGCTAACATTTATTTTAGTCAAAATGTTGAAACCAATAGAATTCTGATAATGATCTTCAATATTGTCAGTTTCGGTATAATAAATATAGAATTGGTATGTTAAATAATCAGAACCATAGAATGAGCCTGTGTTATTTATTCCCTTACCAGATTTAACTAGATCCATAATTTCTCTAACAAATTCCATCCTGGTAGGTCCATCCACTTTATAAGTTTCCTTACTTTCAGGAGCATTTGGATCGGTATAATTGTAACCGCCAGTAAATGCATATAATAACCATCTAATTTGTGGTTTTCCTCCACTTTGAACTGTGAAATTTTCTGTATCATTAAAATGATAATATAATGCAGTTCTTAGATAAGGTAATATGTCTTCACCAGTTACTGGGTGAATGATTTTTTCATTTGTTAAAGTCAATCGTTTGAAACTTCCAGGTAATAATCCATTTCTATATAAACCATTTGGTTGTGCTCGATTGCTAGGTTCTATACAGTAAGCCCAAGTAGTATCATTCATTAAAAATGGCAATGCATAAGAATCCCAATAATAATAAACATTATACTTATACCAATTGGACATTGTACTGTAATTTGCATCAGAAACTTTTGAATCTTCACTTGTAATATATTTTAATCCAATATTATCCCATATTTTTGGTCTATTAGGATAAGTATTAATGATTGTTATGTCTTTAACTAGTGGATTTAAATTATCCTTATAAACAAGAAAATCATTAGATATTATAGAGCTTCTTAATGAATTATGCAATGGGCCAATATCCACAGTAGTAACATTAATAATTTGGTCATAAACATCAGGATCCGCTACTTCACCAATGGTATAATTAACCACGTGCATGATATCGTATCTGACTAATTCATAACTTGATGTTGAATCAGCTCTTAAAAATGCAAAGGTATAATTATCCCCTGAAGCATTGAACTCATTACACAAAGAACCATTTCGATACAATCCAAGATGCATGGTTTCATTTTCGGATTTATTATATACCTGTATTGTTATATTTTGACCGGTTTTATCTGTTGTAGTAACTGTGAAATAGTTTTGAGTTGCTGAATATATTTTACCAGCACTATTAGTCCTGATTGCACCATAGACAATTTCGTTTCCATTTGAATCATATTTTGGTAAATTTCTATAAAATACAGATTTAGAACTAGAAGATAGAGTAAAAACCCCCATAATAGATTCACCATTCGCAGTGATATTATAATACCATGTTCCAGTACTTGTTCTTCTGATATTTAAATCAACAAGTTCAATAGGTTCTACAGTAATTTGACAATTACTTGAATTTAATGGATTTGGATTTTCATCTATAGCATATACTGGTAAATCTGTAAAGTTACCTTTCCAATCATTTGATTCATTTAGAGTAATATTTTTAATATTATTACCATCAGCATATAATTTTACGGTAACATTATCCGGTCTTTCACTAGTATGATTTGTATCATTCCATATTTTTTTAACATTAATGTTAGATAATATTTGGAATCCAATAGCATCAAAATGATGATATTCATTCAACTCTTCATCAGCCTTATATAAATAAAACTGATAAGTCAAGAAATCTGAATCCTTGTATTTACCAGAACTGTTCACGGCATTTCCAGATTGAACCTGATTAATGGTCCTGTTTACATAATCTCGGATAGTTCCATTATATACAAATTGACTAGGAAGAGAATTGATATTTGTGTAATTACTTTTAGGATTTGAAAATTTACTGACCACTACTTGTAAATCATTGCTATGTGAACCAATAACCCCTATATCAAAATTATTGTAGATTAATGTTCTAACATAAGGCAAGATATTTTCACCTGTTATTGGATGAATAATCTCATAATCATCAGTCAGTTTAATCCTTTTATATATTCCCACAGGTTTAGAAGAGTATTGATATGCTGGAGTGAGGTTTTGGTTTGCACCAGAGCCTTGGTTTTCACCAGCACCTAATGAAAATACCCATGTAGTATCATTCATCAACCATGGTTTCTGATATATAACTCTTTGATATTGCTCATCAAATACTATAACACTATATCTTTCATCAGAGTCTTCACCATCAGCTGTTTTGACATTTTGGTTAAGATTTTCTTTAACTATGGTTTTGTCTGTTTCTTGTAATTGATTATTTGACTTTGTATTAATGTCAATTCCATCATTTGAAGAAACTTCAGCATTATCCTTGAAGATAGGAGTCATATCTTCATTTAGGGACATACTGTTTGTGTCGCTAACAGATATTTTTTTAACATCTATTGATTCTTGCAGGATTCCTGAGTTTTCCAGACCTGTAAGGGTTATAGTTCTTCCACTGATTTCGTTAACACTAACTTTAGCACTATGACAGTTACCACTAGTAATTGTTTGAGTATTATCATTTGTTTTACTCGTGTTCACAAATGTGTCTATATTGGATTTACTGTTATTTTGAGCGTCATCTTTTGTGCTTGTCTTTTCTACGTTTGCACCCGATTTAACATCAGGTTGTACCACATTATCCACATCATAATTGTTGGGTGTGGATAAAACTTGATTGTCTTTTATTACTTGGACATCACCGCCTGCTTCAGATGCAGAAACCATTCCCGCACCCAAGAGTAGAACAAGAACAGTCATAAGAAATAAAAGACAATATTTCTTATTAAATTTCATGTTGACTCCTTAAAAAACATTGTTTTAATAAATAATTTTATCCTACTTCCGGTACAAAAGTAAAAGATAAAATATATAGTCAATTTATAGATATAACTAAATTTTTAATATAAGATATTGCCAAATACATTTTTTACTATTTGAAATATCAAAAAAATTACATTAGAACTTATTTTTTAATAAATCCTTCAATAATTTTTAATTTAAAGTTAGATTATAGAATAAATTGCTATATATAATTATATTATTTTATTATACCATAAAATTAACTCATATAATTAATTATTTTAAAAATAAATCGATTAAATTAAAGATTTATGAAAAAATTATTAAAAAATAGAAACCCTGATGAAAAATAGTTAATATGAAAAAAAGATATTTAAAATATTTTCATTTTTTTAATAAAAAAAAATAATTTTATTAATTAAAAAAAAATTAATTAATATATTCAATATTCAAACAATATACTCAAAATAAATTAAAAATAAACTACTAACAATCAATTTTTTAAAGACAAAAGATTATAATTAAATAACACATTTACAAATTAAATTACATTTAAAAATAATAAAATACAAGCAACATATTTTTAGTTATTTTCCAATTACCTACCATTTTATTCCATTTAAAATACCAAATAACATACTTCATAAATAAAATATTACATTTTTTATGCTATACATATACATGAATTATATACATTATTTTATTTTAAAATCCGAAAAAGAAAGACAAAAACAAAAAAATTATACTCCGAATAAATATCGTCACTTAAACAATAATAATATTAAATGTTAGTAATATAATTTTAAATATCTATAAAAAAATGTAAAAGAAACTGGAGGTTAAATTATGTATGATAAAATATTATTACCTACCGATGGATCAAAAAATTCAGAAAGAGCAATTGCTCATGCTTTAACCATTGCCGAATTTGAAGATGCTGAAATCGTTATTTTAAATGTTGTAGACAGTGTTTACTTAACAGGACTCCCAGAAGAAGACTTAATTACCAAATCCGAAATGATTCTTGAAGAAGAAAGTAAAAAAGTTACTTCAAGAGTTGAATCAATCATCAAAGAAATTGAAGAGGAAAAAGGTTCCGAAGGTAAAGACATAAAGATGACAACCAAAACCATCGAAGGTAACGCCGCCGATGTAATACTCAAAGTATCCGAAAATGAAGACATTGACTTGATTGTTATCGCAAGTAGTGGTAAACACATGCTCGACAGATTCCTTTTAGGTAGTGTAACAGAAAAAACCGTCAGACATACCAAAGTACCTATTCTTGTTATTCCTAACGAGGAATAATTTTCCTATTTTTTATCTTTTATTTTTCAACTTTTCAAATATAAAAAAAAATATATATGTAGTTATAGGTTTTAACTTAAAAGTTTTAACTTTAGTAATGAATAAGTTATAAGATAAAAGTTATAATTTTAGCAATGAATAAGTTATAATTTAAAAGGTATATAATTTAACAAAAAAATCATTGAGAAAAAATAAAAACAATGAGAGGAATATAATTATATATTGCTAATTATTAAAATAAAAAAAAAGATAGTTATCACGATTAACTTATACTTACTAAAAATTTGGAGGAAATACTTTGGCTTATGAAGGATATCTCAAAGAATTTCTGGAATTATCTGACATAGATGTTGGAGATACAGTACGGGTAACAAAACCGAACATTAAACATGAAGGAATGTTACTTGAAAAACCAGATTATACAAACAAAAACACAATAATAATCAAACTCAGTAGCGGATATAACATTGGAATCGATGTTAAGGAAGCAAAAATTGAAAAAGTTAAAGATGGAAAAAAACCTAAAATCGAATTGGATCCTGTCGATAAACAGTTAAGTGATGAAAAGGACAATCTTTCCATTTTATCAACAGGTGGTACCGTAGCAAGTGTTATTGATTACAAAACAGGAGCAGTACACCCTGCATTCACGGCAGATGATTTGTTAAGAGCAACACCAGAACTTGTGGACCATGCAAACATTAAAGCTAAGGCAATTTTCAACATACTTAGTGAAAACATGACTCCACAGTATTGGAAAGAAACTGCAGAAGCTGTGTATAATGAAATAAATGATGGTGCAGATGGAGTAATCATAGCACATGGTACAGATACTATGCATTATACTGCTTCAGCCCTCAGTTTTATGATAGATACGCCAGTACCTATAGTATTAACTGGAGCACAACGTAGTTCAGACAGACCATCAAGTGATGCGTTCACAAACCTTATGGCATCCGTTGTGGCTGCAAAATCAGATGTTGCTGAAGTAACGATTTGTATGCATTCTTCAGAAGATGATCCTACATGTGCACTGCATAGAGGAACCAGAGCACGTAAAATGCATACTTCACGCCGTGACACATTCACAAGCATAAACATGGAACCCATAGCAACAATTGAAAATAACTCATTATCAATTAATGATACAGAAGTAGCCTACACAAAAAGAGGAGATGTTGAACTATCATTGAACAATGAACTTGCCGACAAAGTTGCATTAGTGAAAATGTATCCTGGAATCGATTCTGAATTAATAGACATGTACACAGATAAGGGATATGATGGAATAGTGCTTGAAGGAACAGGTCTTGGCCATTGCAGTGATGAAGTAATAGATAGTGTAGCTAGAGCAACAGGAGAAAATATACCTGTTGTTATGACTTCACAATGTATTTTTGGAAGAACAAACATGAACGTTTACAGTAGTGGACGTAGACTTTTAAACAGTAACGTCATATCTGTTAGTGATATGCTACCTGAAACAGCATATACAAAACTATTATGGGCTGCTGGTCAAAGTGATGATATGGACGAAATACGTAAGATTATGCAGACTAATCTTAAGGGAGAAATGGATACAACCTTATCTCAAAACTACTTTATAAAAAACTAGGGGAAATGTACAATGTCCGAAGATAAATTTGATTATGAAGAATTAGGATTGATGATGGGTCTTGAAATTCACCAACAATTAGATAGTGAAACCAAATTATTCTGCAGATGCCCTAATTCTTTAACAGATAAGAAACCAGAACGTAAAATATACCGTAGACTTAGACCAACACAAAGTGAACTTGGTGAAATAGATAGAGCAGCATACGAAGAATCACAAAGAAACTTGCAATTTGTATACGAAGCCTACAATCACCACACATGTCTTGTTGAAGCAGATGAAGAACCTCCTGCAAAACTTAACCAGGAAGCAGTGGACATTTCAATCATCCTTGCAAGCCTTATGAATATGACCGTTGTCGATGAATTCCACACCATGCGTAAACAGGTTATTGATGGAAGTAACACCAGTGGTTTCCAAAGAACAGGTATCCTTGCAACAGACGGTTATGTAGAAACGGAATTCGGTAACGTAACCATTGAAACATTGGGTCTTGAAGAAGATGCTGCACGTCGTATTGGTGAAGAAGAAGGAAAAATAGTATTCAGACTTGACAGACTTGGAATTCCTTTGGCAGAAATTACCACTTCCCCCGATATGCACCACCCAGAACAGGTTAAACAGGTAGCTTACCAACTTGGTCAGATACTCAGAAGTACCAAAGTAAAAAGAGGATTAGGTACAATTAGACAGGACCTGAACATATCCATTAGAGAAGGTGCAAGGATAGAAGTTAAAGGTGTACAGGACTTGGAACTCATGCCAACTATCGTGGAAAATGAAGTTCAAAGACAATTAAACCTTATTGACATAGCAAAAGAGCTTCAAAAACGCGACGCTAAAGTGGAAACTTGTATCTATGACGTTACAAAACTACTTGAAAACACCAACTCAAAAGTTGTTAAAGGTATTCTTGAAGCAGATAATAGTGGTGTGTTAGCTATTAAACTCAAACACTTCGCCGGTTTAATCGGTAGAGAAGTACAACCAGGAAAACGTTTAGGTACAGAGTTTTCAGAACATGGAAAGAAAATGGGCGTATCTGGATTATTCCATACTGATGAATTGCCTAACTATGGAATTACACAAGAAGAAGTGGACAGCATAAAAACTGATTTATTATTAGAAGATGATGACGCATTTATTCTTGTTGCAGGACCAAAAGACAAAGCACACAATGCACTAAATGAAGTGATAGAAAGAGCACAAGATGCCATTAATGGTGTACCTGAGGAAACTCGACGTGCTCAAGATAATGGTAATACCGAATATATGAGACCACTTCCTACAGCCAGTAGAATGTATGTGGAAACTGATATTCCTACAGAAATCATAGATTATGAGAGAGTTGAAAAAATAGCATCAAACCTTCCTGAGTTACCAAATGTTAAAAAAGAACGTATACAAAAAGAATATTCTCTTAGTGATGAGTTAGCAGAACAACTGGTACAACGTAACAATGCAGACTTATTTGAAGAAATTAAGGCTGAACTACCAGATATGGATGCAACAAAAATTGCTTCAGATATCGTATCAACAATAAGAGACTTGAAACGTGACGGTTATAACGTGACAAAATTAGATAAAGATACTCTTGTTGAAATCTTTGCACTTGTAGATAATGACGTGATTCCTGCAGCAAAAACTGAAGTAATATTTAAAGATGCCTGTGACGATATTAGCCCTAATGATTCCGTTAAAAAGAACAACTTAGAAAAACTATCTGAAGATACCGTTACACAAGGCATTAAAGAAATCGTTGAAGAAAACAAGTCAATGATTGAAGAACGTAAGATGGGTGCTATGGGCCCACTTATGGGTAAAGCAATGGCAAAATTCCAAGGAAAAGCTGATGGTAAAGTTGTAAGTAAAATATTAACACAGGAGATACAGAATATAATTAACTAAGATTATATTCTACAATAAACTCCCTTATTATTTAAAAAAAAGTAAATTGGTTCCAAATACCAATTATGAATTAAGTTCTCTTATTTTCTTTTTTAATTCATCCCAGAATATTATTTCTTCTCCACATCCAGAGATTATAATATATTTATACTGTGAATTTTGAATTAAGTCCAATACTTTGTTTATCCTTTTTTCAAAATCAAACTCTACTGGGCAATATTCACTGTTAAATTGATCCTTAATTTGGTTATAGTATTCCTCTGAAACTTCTGTTGAAACGCGACCGGGCATTATAATAAGTTTATCGGGGTTTAATCCTTTAATGGATAAACAGTGGTCTTCAAATATCTCTTCCTCATTAACATCTGGTGTTGTATAAATAAATTCTAATTCACCATCCACATAATTTTTCATTAATAAGGAATTCACTTTCAAAGCATCACCATTATCCCCCTGACCTACTCCAATAGTTTTATCGCCTATTCTAAGAACTTCAAATCGTCCCGGAGGTATGACAAATTCATAATTTTTAAAGAATTGGAGAACGTTTTCTTTTATGTTTTCATTATTTGTAAATGCGGTATATGTTGCTATTGTTGCTAAACAATTGTATAAATTATGGATTCCCACTATAGGTAATTGCATGTCAAGAGTGTATCTAATGTTATCTTTTTTATGATAGTTATATACATCCACCTCTATTGTAATATAATAATTTTTATCGTCTTGTATTAATTTGGTTAATTTGACATCAGGATCTGGTCTTTTAAAACCGCAACTACAATTATAAATTCCCCTCTGATTAAAATAGTTTCTTGTATATTCTAAGTTTTTACCACAGTTAGGACATGAAACATTTCCTTCTTCAAAAATATCTTCATACTCATCCAATTCCAATCCATAATATACGACATGATTATCTTTCTCTTTATTTAATCCGATGAAAGTAGTATTTGGATCATCAGCATTAGTAATTAATATTCCATCATGCATCGTTTCAGACAATAATGTTTTTGCTTTGACATAATCTTCAAATGGATTTTTTACCCCTGCAACCTGAGTATGTTCCCTTGAAATATTAGTATAAACTACACCTATAGGTTGGACTTGATTACATATTAAATCCGGCGTTCCATGAACAATATCCCTAATTCCATATTCAAATACACCCAATTCTGCTTTATTATTGAGCAAACCTGTTGTTAAAGCATAAATAGTATTATTTCCAACAGATGTAGCTAATTTGAAATCGTTGGATAATATTTTTATAATCATAGTGGTAGTTGTAGTTTTACCGTTTGTTCCAGTAATAAGTATAGACCCCATATCCAGTTGATGATTAGATAAATCCCCCAATGCTTCCTTACCTGCAATGTTTAAATAAAGTAAACCTGGAAAACTTTTTCCACCAGTAGGTAAAACTTTTAAAACAGGAAAAGATAGTTTTCCCAACGTTTTAGCTACATGAAACTTTATAAAATTAACCAATTAAAAAACCTCTGAATTATTAATATATTTTTTATAAAAAATATTCATACAAATACTCTATTTGAAATATATAATATTTAAATTTTCAAATATTATCCCAAAGAATACTCCGTATAAAATTTTAACTAATATAATGCATATAGTATTATTGTTATATAATCAAAATAAATAAAGTGATATCATATGTATGATCTTATAATAATAGGAGCAGGACCTGCTGGTCTTACGGCAGGTATTTACGCTGGACGTGCTGGCTTAAAAACTTTAATCTTGGATAAAGCCCAATGTGGAGGAACAGCAAATACAGCCCCACTTGTTGAAAATTATCCTGGAATCGACAAAATTCCAGGTATGGACCTGATGAAAAGTACTGCCGAACAAGCAAAGCAGTATTGTGAGATAATTGAATTTGTAAACATTACAAAAATTGAAAAAGCAATCGGTTTAACTTATAATCTTGAAACAAATAAAGGTAACTTCAGTTCACAGTTTTTGATTCTTGCTACAGGATCCACCCATCAAACCTTGGATGCTCCAGGTGTTGAAGAATTTACGGGTCGGGGAGTTTCTTACTGTGCAGTCTGTGATGGAAACTTCTTTATCGATAAGGAAGTACTTGTTATCGGAGGAGGAAATAGTGCTGCAACAGAGGCATTATACCTGAATCGAATCGGTGTAAAATGCAGTATTGTTCATCGACGTGACACGTTAAGATGCGATATCAAACTACAGGAAGATATTGCAAAAAATAACATTCCAGTATATTGGAATAGTGAACTGAAAGAAGTTAAAGGGGATATGCGTGTGGAAGAAGCTATCCTTTCCAATAAATTCACTGGTGAAGAAACGGTCGTTAAAGTAAGTGGAATCTTCATTGCTATAGGAAATATTCCAAACAACCAGTTAGCCTTAGATTTAGGTGTGGAATGTGATGATTTTGGTTATATTGTTACTGATGAAAATATGAAAACTGATGGCGATGGAATTTATGCCGTTGGGGACGTGACAGGTGGAATAAAACAGATAGTTGTTGCTGCAGGACAAGGAGCTACAGCTGCAGAAAAGATACAATATTTATTGATATAGATTCTTATGTCTAAAGAAAAGTTGAAAGATCAGATAATTAATGATTTGAAAAACGATTTTCCAAATATAAGTATTGAAAAAAATGAACATTCCCTAACAATTAAATCGGACGATGATACGTTGTGGGAAATATTTGATATACTTTACAAGGGAATGGATGATGTTGAATTCAATATGGGTAAAGATGAAGAAAATCATATTATTATCAAAATATAGTTAACAAGAGGTGATGAAATGAATAGAAATGAAAATAGGTATATGACTGACCAACAGATTAGACAACAAATAGCTCAAAGCAGAATAGAAACCAAATTACTAGTATTAGAACCAATCGGTTATCCAATTGAAAGTAATTTCATTGAATCTCCTCAGATAGAAGTAACCAATAAGGAATTATTTGAAATATATGCTAAAGAACAGTGGAATGGTTACCGAGTACACAAAAACCAATATATTTTCGACCAAAAATTGATGCCCGACTTTGCTTTCCAAGTTGCTGAGGCAAGACCTGACAACTCTTATATTACCAACAATACTTCAATTTTAGTTATAGCACCCGATAGCAAAGTGGATCTTTTAAAAACGCAAAAAAATATTTGTTTTGATGATGTTATAGGACAAGAAAAAGCGAAAGCTAAAACAAAAATCATTACAAAATACTTGGAAAATCCTGAAAAATTTAACGGATGGGCACCTAAAAACATATTATTTTATGGTATGCCCGGTACTGGTAAAACCATGCTTGCACAAGCATTGGCAAACGAGTTAAATGTTAATATTCAAATGATTAAGGCAACAAGCTTAATTGGTAATCATGTTGGTGATGGTTCTAGCCAGATTCATGAGTTGTATCGACAGGCCAGAATTAGAAAACCTACCGTAATATTTATTGATGAAATTGATGCCATAGCTTTAGAAAGAAAATACCAGTCATTACGTGGAGATGTAACAGAAATTGTTAATGCTTTACTTACTGAGATGGATGGTATGGATGATAACGATAGTGTTATAACCATTTGCGCTACCAACAATCCTTCATTACTTGATTATGCTATTAGAAGTAGGTTTGAAGAAGAAATAGAATTCACTTTACCTGATGAAGATGATAGATTAAAAATTTTAGAGAAAAATATGGATACATTGCCTTTGGAATGCATATTTGATATAAACGCTTGTGTTGAAAAAACCAAAGGTTTTTCAGGTAGAGACATTAAACAGAAAGTTCTGAAAACTGCACTTCATAAGGCAATTTCGGAGTCTAAGGAAGTAATTGATGATAAAGATATTGATTATGCTATAAGTGAAAGTCATAAAGAATTTGTAAAGTCTGATGCTATGTTTTCATAGCTTATTTTTTTTAAAACAATAAATTATAAGTTATAATTTTTAAGTTTTTACTTATAAGTAATAATTTAATCAAGTATTAGTTATAATTATTCAAGATAAAACAAACATATAATATCCAACAATTGATTAAACAAAATCTTTAAAAAAATAAACATAATTGTAAAAGATTTAAAAATTATGAAGAAAATAATTAAAAATTTGAACAAAATACAGTTTTTAATCAATTAAAAAATAAATATATATACTATGAAAACCATATATATAGATAACGGAAACGGAAATATGTTTCCTATGTTCTTAATACCAAATGATACTAAGAAATAATAAATTATTATAGAGGAGAATAAACATCATGTCATATGTTGATGAAGTAATTGAACAAATTACACAAGAAAACCCAGGTGAACCTGAATTTCACCAAACATTAAACGAAGTATATAAATCAATAGAAGTAGTTGTAGATGCTAACGAAGAACAATACAGAAAAGATGCACTTCTAGAAAGATTAGCAAACCCTGAAAGACAAATCAAATTCAGAGTTCCTTGGGTAGATGATGAAGGACAAGTACAAGTTAACACAGGATACCGTGTACAATTCAACAGTGCAATTGGTCCTTATAAAGGAGGATTAAGATTCCACCCTTCAGTTAACATAGGTATTATAAAATTCTTAGGATTTGAACAAATCTTCAAAAACTCATTAACCGGACTCCCAATCGGTGGAGGAAAAGGAGGATCCAACTTTGATCCTAAAGGTAAATCCGACCGTGAAGTAATGGCATTCTGTCAAAGTTTCATGAACGAATTATACAGACACATCGGTCAAGACCAAGACGTACCTGCAGGAGATATAGGTGTAGGTGGTCGTGAAATAGGTTACTTATACGGACAATACAAAAGATTAACCAAACAATACGAAGGAGTATTAACAGGTAAAGGATTAACCTATGGTGGATCATTAGCAAGAACAGAAGCAACAGGATACGGATTATTATACTTCACAAGAGAAGTATTAAAAGCAAACGGCGAATCATTAGAAGGTAAAACCGTAACAGTTTCAGGTTCAGGAAACGTAGCAACATACGCAATTGAAAAAGCACAACAATTAGGTGCAAATGTAGTAACAGCATCAGACTCAACCGGATGGGTATACGACCCAGAAGGAATTGATGTAGCATTACTCAAAGACATCAAAGAAGTAAGAAGACTCAGAATGAGTGACTACGCAGCAGAAAAACCTTCCGCAGAATACCATGAAGGTAAAGGTGTATGGTCTGTTGAAGCAGATGTAGCACTACCTTGTGCAACACAAAACGAAGTTGACATCGACGACGCTAAAAACATAGTATCCAACAACTACTTCGCATTAGTAGAAGGAGCAAACATGCCTACAACTCTTGAAGCAACAAAATACTTACAAGACAACGGCATAGTATTCGGTCCTGCAAAAGCAGCAAACGCTGGTGGAGTAGCTGTATCAGCTCTTGAAATGAGTCAAAACTCAGAAAGATTACACTGGACATTTGAAGAAGTTGACAACAAACTCGCAAACATTATGCAAAACATCTTCAAACAAATTGAAGACAGCTGTAACAAATATGAACAAGGTAACGACTACGTTGCTGGTGCTAACATAGCCGGATTCGAAAAAGTAGCAGAAGCTATGCAAGCTCAAGGAATCGTATAGATTCTTTGAACTTTTTTCACCTTCCCTTTTTTAATCAACTAATTTTAAAACTATTGAAAAACTAAACTATTACTGTGATACTATGGCAACATATAATTCTATAGAAGAAGCTAGAGAAAATTTTAAAAATGACAAATTTGCTACAAATGCAGGAGTTACTTTAGATGAACTTGAAGAAGATTATTGTATTTGTAGTTTAGAACTTAATGATAATCATAGAAATGCATATGGTGGAGTGATGGGTGGTGTTATTTTTACACTTGCAGACTTTGCATTCGCAGTCCTATCAAATAACATACATTCATTAACAGTTGCACAAAATGTAAATATATTATATCTCAGTGCTCCTAAAGGTAACAAATTAACTGCTAAAGCAACGTGCAGAAAAAATGGCCGAACAACATCCATAATTAACGTGGATGTAAGTGATGACACAGGACGTGATGTTGCTCAATTCATCGGAACAGGATTTAAATTATAAACTTAAACATCATCCCCCCCCTATTTTAAATTCATTATTTTATTTGGTATAAAAATAAATTTGTTAGAAAATATTATAAGTTATAACAAATAAGTTATTTAATAAAAACTTATAATAGAAAAAAGAGAAGAGTTACCAAAAGAAATTCAAAATTAATTAAGAAGCTTTGATAAAAGTATAATATATAAAATAATGGAATAAATATCATGAGTAAAACAGGTTCTGTTGAGGAAAGAGATTTAGTAAATAAATTATGGGATGCAGGTTTTGCTGCTATGCGTGCACCTGCCAGTGGTGGTGCTACTAAAAGACCGTTACCTGATGTACTTGCAGGTAATAGTAAGTTATATCTTGCAATTGAAGTTAAATCCACCAAACAAGACCATATTTATATAGATAATGAAAAAATTTCTAATTTGATAGAGTTTTCTGAAATATTTGGTGCCACCCCATATGTTGGAGCAAAATTTATCAGAAAACCTTGGAGATTCATAAAATTAGAAGATTTGCATGTAACACGCAGCAATAATTTCAGAGTAAATACGGATCTTGCTTTTAGTAAGGGATTAGATTTTGAAGAAATTATTGGTGGAACCAAACAAACCAGATTAATCTAATTTTTTTAAATGAAAAAATTATAACTTATAACAAATAACTTAATAACTTATAATTATATCAGTTAAAAAAATAAAAGGAGAATATTAATATTCAACAATACTCCCTGCTGCATCTCTACGATACTTTCCAAACTCAGATAACTGTTCTAATTGTTTTTTATCAAATACTGGTCCTTCAACACATACCCTATAACCTGTATCATCTATACAACATTGCCCACAGATTCCTATTCCACATTTCATATACCTATCTAAAGCCAACTGACAATCAACATCATACTTGTGACTCAACTCCAATAGTTTATAAGACATGATTTCAGGTCCACAACCTACAATGATATCATATTCTCCTTCAGACAACATTTCTTCAGCTAATTGTGTACTGAAACCACAATATCCACAACTTCCATCATCAGTACATTCATGTACACTGACACCCTCTTTTTCAAAACGATCAACAAAGACCAGTTCATCCTTAGTTGAAGCTGCAGAAATTAATTCAACATTATCATAAAAAGACAATAATGGAGCTAAAGATGCTATTCCAGAACCTCCACCAACTGCCAATATTTTTTTATAATTTGATAAATCGTATCCATGACCGTAAGGACCTCGAATTCCTATCTTATCCCCCACATCTATGTTGTCATACATATGATTTGTGAAAGGACCTGCTTTACGTACAGTTATTCCCATAAGATTTCTTTCTTTATCTATGATAGATATTGTCATTGGTTTTTCATTGGTTAAATCCCATACCATTACAAACTGTCCCGGATGGATATCATCCGTAATTTCGAATGGAAATACAAAAGTTTTAACTGTAGGTGTTTCAATAATTGTTTCCTTAATTGTAACAACTTTAGGTACTTCATCATCATAAACATTTTCTAACACTTTAACACTCCCTATAACTCATGTGATAAGCCAATAATCTCTGTAACATTTTTGTATCCGTTTTCTTCTAAGAAATTACTTAAATCATCAGCTATTGTTTGGAAAATTTCTGGCCCAGAATACATAATTGAAGTTCCTATTTGCAACAAACTTGATCCAGCATACATGAATTCTAAAACATCTTTATAATCTTTTATTCCACCCACTCCAAATATTGGTATGTCCACCGTTTTGTAGGTGTTATAAACACATTTTAGAGCTATTGGTTTTATCATTGGTCCAGCTATTCCACCAAGAACATTATTAAGTATTGGTCTGGCCGTCTGATAATCAATTCTTAAACCTGGACCCACACTGTTTATTAATGTTAATGCATCTGCTCCAGCTTCTTCACTTGCCTTGGCAATTTCTGTTATATCCGTAACGTTAGGTGTTAATTTAACTATGATAGGCACATCTTTGATTGCATCCTTAACACTGCTAACAATGTTATAGGTCATTTCAGGATTTTCACCTATGTTTGAACCGAAACCACATTTTGCATGTGGACATGATACGTTTAATTCAAATGCATCAACAAGATCTTTTGTACGCTCTGCAACTTCACAGAATACTGCTTCACTATCCCCATATATTGATGCGACTACCGGAGTTTCATTCCTTATTTGTTCAAGTTCCTTGAGTTCTTCTTTTTTTGCTTCCACACCAGGACTTGCAAGTCCCACAGAATTTATTACTCCACCTTCTATTTTAACGATTGTTGGATTATCATAACCATCATTTGCCTCCAAACTAAATGATTTTGTTACTATTCCGCCTGCACCTGCATTTGCAACCATTTTCATACTACTTGCAGTTGTACCGAGAATACCTGCTGCCAAAAATAATGGATTTTTAAGTTTCATTCCCAAAATATCAGATTTTAACATAATCTTTTTTCCTATCTTTTGATTTATAGAGTAAAATTTTTATCATTATAATTTTTGTCTTTCAAACTTAATTAATATTAATTAATAATACTAAAAATATTATACATGAAAGCTTTTATTACAACAACTAGTTTTGGATTTATTGCTACAGATGAAGAATTTAGGATTGTTGATAAATTCTTGTTCGAGAAAAAACAAGTTGAACTATTAGAGAAAATTCAACAAAAACAGGTCATTGATGAAGAAATTGACCTTATAACGAGACTTTCCAAGAGATACGATGAAATTATCATCGAAACACTTAAAAACAAGTCAAGTTATGACCATATAGATGAAAAAGAAAAAATTTCTGTTGAAAAGACCACCATCCACGGAGATTACATCAGAGGACATTTTGATGAAATTATTACCCAAATTACCGATGCAAATATTAGAAAAACATTGAATTACATTTACAATGAGATTACTTCAGAAAAAATAAGAGAATCCATTAAAACCAATGATGTAATGGTTGTTGAAACAATAAATTCATTAGAGGAAATTGAGGACAGCACTGGAAAATTAATTGAACGTTTACGAGAATGGTGTACACCCTATTTGCCGGAGATGGAAAAATTACATAATCATGAATTTTATGCTAAAATTATTGCAACAGAAACCTCCCGTGAAAATATTATTAATTCTGGAATTTTAGACAATACCCATGTTTCCTTATCAGAAAATTACGATGTGGAAATTGGTGAAAATGATTTGGAAATAATAAAAACCTTTGCAAATAGTATATACTCATTGTATAAGAGTAAAAATAAATTAGAAGAGTTTATTGATGAAAAAATTAAAGAAATTGCTCCAAACATGTATGATGTGGCCGGTGCTAACCTTGCTGCCAAGTTAATTGCACACACCAATGGTTTAGAAAATCTTGCTAAACTTCCAAGCAGCACCATTCAGATTATTGGTGCGGAAAAAGCAATATTCAGACATTTAAAAACTGGTGAAAATCCTCCGAAACATGGTCTGATTTTCCAACATCCAAGTATCAGAGGTTCAAATTGGTGGGTAAGAGGAAAACTAGCCCGTACTGTAGCAAGTAAAATTACGATTGCAGCAAGAAAAGATGCATTTAGTAATGAATATGCTCCAAACTTAAAAGTTGAACTTGATGAACGGATAGAAGAAATTAAGAAATCACATCCTTTCCCTGAACGTAAAAAATCCAAAAAAGATGAAAACAATAAAAAATCCAGTAAAGGTAAGAAAGCTAAAAAGGAACGTGGAAAGAAAAAGAAACGAAACAAAAAGAAACTACGCAAAGGAGAATATACATACTAAGAGTGGATGATTATGCAGATTAATGAAATTGGTGAAAACGTTTATCAGGTGGATAATAATATTGCTACCGTTAATTTAACTCCAGGTATACAAGTTTATCAGGAAAAATTATTGGAGTATGAAGATAAGGAATTGCGTTTATGGAATCCAAGACGTTCCAAATTAGCAGCAAGTATTATTAAAGGACTGCATACATTTCCTTTCAAGAAAGATTCAAAAGTGTTATACTTAGGCGCTTCAGCAGGTACTACCCCATCCCATATTTCTGACATATGCACTGATGGTAGAATCTATTCTGTAGAATTTTCTCCTACAATGATGCGTGACTTCTTGGATGTCTCTTCAAAACGGGAAAATCTTCTTCCAATATTGGATGATGCTACCCGTCCAACTAACTACCAACATATGGTTGAGAAAGTTGATGTGATTTATAGTGATGTTGCACAAGCTACTCAAACAAAATTGTTCCTTGATAATTTCAAACTCTTTTCAAAAGAGGATACTGTTGGAATATTAATGATAAAAGCTAGAAGTATTGATGTAACTATGAAACCAAATGATGTTTTTAAACAAGAAAAAAAGAATTTAAAGGAAGAGGGTCTTAAAGTTATTGAAGAAATAAAACTTGACCCATATGAGAAAGATCATATTGCATTCATTTGTGAAAAAATTTTTTAAAAAAAGAAGTATGTAAAAAATTAGAAAAATGTACATACTTTTTCAACTATTTTTTTAGAAATATTACTCTTAGAATCCAAAGATACTTTTTCGTAAGTATCTTTATCAATAATATATACCTCATTCTTATCGGAACCAGGCCCACTGTTCTCTAATGATATGTCATTTGCAACCATGAGATTCAAATCATATTTTTCCATACGATTTTTAGCTTTTGTAATTAAATTTTCTTCACTGACATCTGCTTCAGCTTTAAAACCTACCACAAACACTTCCGGATTCAATTTTTTTACCATTTCCAATAATTTAGGTAACCTGGTTAATTTAACTGTGATATCCTCATCAGAAGAAATTTTACCATGAGAAACATTATCAAAGGTAAAATCGGATATTGCCGCTACAGAAACATAAATATCTATATCCCCAATTCTTTCTGTTACTGCATCCATCATCTGATTAGTTGATTCGACATCAACACGTTCAAATAATGAAGGAACATGAGTATGCATTAAACCGCATACTACAGTAACATTAGCACCTTGTCGATACATTTCTTTTGCTATTTCAACACCCATTCTTCCAGAACTTCTATTAGTTAAGCCCCGCATTGAATCTAATGCTTCAAAAGTTGCACCAGCAGAAATCATTACCTTTTTTCCAGATAATTTTTGTTCTGAAGTTAATCTTTCAACTTCTAAAACAATGTCATGTTTTGATGGAAATTTAGCTTTACGTTCTGCTTCATTAGGTTCCATGAAATGGACATTTTTATTTTCTTCCTTAATCTTTTGAATATTGTCACTAATTGCCTCGTACATTGAAATATGCATTGAAGGAACAAATAAAATGGGTGTATCATATCCACTTGCAGTTAATAACAAAGTTGTTACGGTAGTATCAGCAACTTTATGAGCAAATTTACTGATTGTATTGGCTGTTGCAGGAGCTACAAGAATTAAATCTGCTTGTGCATTAGTAACATGTTCCACATACCCTGTTATTTTAGTAACTACTCGTTTTTTAGTGGCAAATTCCATGGATAATGGTGTGATAATTTCTGCTGCTGCTTCAGTCATGAAACATTCAACATCATATCCGTGTCTTTGCAACTCATGAACCAATTTTAAATCTTCAGTAGCTGCTATACTACCTGTTATACATAAAATTATTTTCATTATATCGCCCTAATGTGAAAAGAAATTATTAATTTGATCCATTATTTCTGCTTGTAATGAACTGTTTCCAGATTTTGAGTCCCCTTGTAATGCAAATGTACCCACAATTAAATCATAACTTGATCTTTCTTGTTCATAGGATTCCAAAGGAGTGTTGAATAATACAACATATAACTTTCCATCACTCATTTGCATCCACGTTGCAACATGCTCTTTTTGTGAACCATCTGCTTCATTTACAATGTATCTATGTAAAATTACTGGTTGACCATTAACTGAGGTTTTAACCTCCTGAAGATTGATATAATTTGGAGACTTCACTAAATTTTTATTATTGTTACTGCAAGCTGTTTGAATATCTGTCCCAAGTTCAGCAGGTACCTGCTGAATAACTGTTGATATTTGAGAATTTTCTTTGGAAGCAACTGCAGCTATTGATCCTTCAGCAACACTATTAACTACTTGCCAACTTTCGGGATATTGAAAAGTAACCCCATTAGCTTCAAATGTTTCTCCAGTTTTAGTTAAACCATCAGTTATACATCCACTTAATGAAACAACCAAAATAATCAATAATGGTACCAATATCAATGTTTTATTTAATTTCATAATATTACCCCCATATACTTAAGTTTAATCTCTACTAGTTGAAGATGAACCGGAACTTGAACTGGATTGTTTTTTACTAGATGATGAACTACTGTCCGAACTAGATGACGATGAACTTGATGATGTCTTATTTGAGCTAGAATATTTTTTAGTACTGGATTTTTTCTTAGTTGTTTTTTTAGTATTGTTATATGTTATATTAGAAGTATCTATTGTGAGATTAGTTTGTTGTGTAATCGTTTGATTAGCACTGAATGCTGAATCAGATATTGTTACATTTGGAGTCACGTTCTCTTGATTGGATGTTATTGCAGAAAATCCTGCCAATATACCTACTCCAAATGCCAGCAATATGAAAAGAATTATAATTGCTCTTTTTGTAGATTTGTTAAAAATGTTTGAACGTTGTATTTCACCGTAATCCTTTCCTTCACTTTTAGAATATTTATCTACAAAATCATCATATAACTCTTGTTTTTTAGCTTTTTTTTCCTTAATGACCGATGGTTTAAAGCCTTTAGCTTCCTGTAATTTAGATACTGTTTCCTTGTTTCCTAATTTTCTTTCATAACGAATTCGTAAAGTATCATAATCCTCAAGAGAAATGTTTCCCTTATCTTTTTCTTCTTCTAATTCTTTTAACTTTCTTTCTATACTGTGTCGAGAGCTTTCTCTAACTATTTTAATTCCCCCCAACATTCATAGTTGCATAAGAACCCAATATTTTTATCATGTTTACTTCGGATTCAATAATAGATAATGTTTTATTTATATGAGATTCATTTTTATGTCCCTGCATATCAATAAAAAACAAATATTTACCTATACCCTTTTTTGAAGGTCTAGATTCTATTTTTGTAAGATTAATTCCTGCTTCAGCAAATATTCGTAGTATTTCATATAATCCACCGGGTTTATCCCCCTTAAGAGATAGGACTATGGATGTTTTGTCATTTCCAGTAGTTTCATCTTGAAAACTTTTAGAAACTACAACAAAACGTGTTACATTATTATCATAATCTTGAATGTTTTGTGCTATTATTTCAAGACCATATTTTTGAGATAATATTTTATTACCAATTACTGCTGCAGAAGTTAACTCTGTAACATAACGAGCAGCATTTGCCGTACTTGACATTGCATGAACCTGTTTATTTAATTTATTGAGATAATGTCTGCATTGAGCAAGTGCTTGTTGATGAGAACATATTACTGAAATATCATCTAGGGAAATACCTTTTTGTGCTAAAAGATTATGCTTAATTGGTAATTCTAATTCTTTTATGATATTTAAATCAAAATACATTAAAGCATCTAAAGTCACCAATACTGATCCTTCTGTAGAATTTTCTATAGGAACTATTGCTTCATCGATTTCGTCTTTTTCCAATGATTCAAAAATATGTATAATATTGTCAAAAGGAACTATCTTAGAATACTCATTAACATAATTTAACACGGCTTCATGAGAAAAGGTACCTTCTGGTCCTAAGTAACCTACTTGTTTATTTCTTTCCATTATATATTACTATGTTTAATTAAATTTTTAAGTATTTTGAAGAAATAGTAAAATAGTAATTAAAATTAAAAAAAAGTTATTGTTAAAAAAATAAGGTTTAAAGGAAATTAATCAGTAATTTCCTCTTTTTCTATTGAAATCATATATGTGTTTTAGTAAATCAGTTTTTGAAACTATACCTTGTACTTTGTTTTTATCATCAGCTACAGGCATTCCACTAAATTCTTTTTCAATCATGATTTTTGCTACTTCTGGAATGGTAGCTTCTTTAGTGGTTGTTTCTATTGTCTGTGACATTACTTCCTGTACAAATAAGTTTCTTATTTGAGAATGTTGGTATTTCTCAGGTACACGTTTTTTGAAGTCAATGACTGTTTTAGCAACATCTTTTGCTGTTATAATACCAATTATAACTCCTGAATTAACTACTACTAATCTTGCAATGTCATTGTCAATCATTAATCTTCTAGCATGTACTAATCTATCATCAGGACTAACTGTGATAACACGTTTTGTCATAATGTCTTTGATTTGAGTATTTTCAAATGGAGCCATATCAGCTTCTTTTAAGAAGTCTGTTTTGGTGACCATACCAACGATTTTGTCTCCATCCATAATTGGAATTCCACCGATATGATTATCAACCATTTTTTTAAGAACTTGTACTTTTGATTCGGAAATATCTGCAGTTATAACATCATCAGTCATAATTGTAGAAATTCTCATATGAGATAATGGTACTTCCTCATATTTTGCTGAAGCAATTTTAAGTGCCATATCTTTTTCAGTGATTATTCCAACAAGTTCATCAGTTTTAGGAGAGATGACAGGCAATCTTGAGATTTTGTGTTTACTCATAAGTTTTAATGCATCAGATACTGTTTGATCTTTGCGTATTGTTACTATCTCCTTGGCCATTACATTTTCTATTGTCATTAAAATCAACTCCATAAATTTTTTAAACCTTATAATAATACTATTGCTCTTTCAGATATAAATAGTATTTCCCTAAAATAATACTTAAAAAGAAGTATTATTATCTATTTTTATATTACAGCTTTTAATAAATCTCTTATTGTGATTATACCTATTAATTTACCTGTTTCATCATCTACTACTGTTAACCCTCTGATGTTTTTATCAAACATTACATCAGCAACATCACTTAATTTATCATATTTTGATACGGAAATTACGTCAGTTACCATTAACTCTTCAACAGAAATGTTTACTACATCTTCTCCTTCATTGGAGAATAATTTTGAGAATAATTTATGTTCACCGATATATTTAAGAATATCAGAAGCTGTAACAAAACCTAATAATTTTTCTTCTTTGGAATTTGATTTAATATCTTCTCCCACTATTGGAATTCTTCTTAATGAGTTTCTAACCATTATTTTTGTGATTGCTTCTATTTTTGTACCTGGTGTTGTTGTAATTAAGTCAGTAGCCATTACATCTTGGACTTCAACTGCAGAGATTAATTTTTGTAATTTTTTTACTATATCTCCTTCAGTAACCATTCCAACAATTTCATTTTCAGCGTTGACTATTGGGAAACCACCAATATCTTCTTCAAGCATTAAAGTGGCAGCATCAACAATTGTATCTTTGTTAGTCATTGTTTTTACATTAGTAGTCATAATTTCTTTTATTGGAGCATTAATTGCTGATAAAAAGTTTCCTTTGTGTTTATCAGTTATTAAACTGTATTTTTTTCCTCCTCCAAAGAAATCAAGTATATCCATTGTGGTTACTATTCCTCTTAACTTTCCAGTTCCTGGATCGGTAATTGGAACTCTTCTTATATCATTTTGACTCATCAAATTTGCAATTTCAATTATGGTTGCACTTTGTGAAGCTGTTACGACATCTTTGAATGCTATGTCCATTATGTCTCCATCATTTTCTGCTTTTTTAGTTTGTAAATTTAAGTTATCGTAGTTTTTAATTTTGTTGATTAATTTATTTTTCATATATCTGTCTCCATTTGTTGTTTAAAGTTATAATTGAATGCTGTTATTTTTTAGTCATCTGAGTCTTCATCCAGACATTCTGAACAAAGGAATTGGCCATCTCTTTCTTCCAATTGACCGTATACACCACAGCTTTCACAAACACCTTCATCCAAGTTTTCATCATAGTCGGTTGAATAGTTTGCATCATCATGATAATTTTTATCATCAATATTTTTTTGTTCTACGAAAATTTCAATAAGTTCAGGTGATACACGAACAATGTCAGTTAAAGTTAAAATACCCTTAAATTCTTCTTCTTCAAAGACCAACAATACTTTACAATTATTCTTAATCATTACTGAAGAAGCTTCGTTCAATGAAGCATCCGAATTTATTCCTACATATTTGTCCATAACCATGCCCGCAGATATGTCCTGTGGCGAAATATTTTTTGATACAACCTTAGAAATAATATTATTGGTTGTAACTATTCCTTCAACTTTTTCATCTTCTATAACCACGGAACTAATATCATTTTTAGTCATTATATCTGCTATATCCGATATAACCGTATCACTACTGGCTGTTATAACATCATATGTTACAGCATCTTTAATACCAAAATTGCTATCCATTTCTAATTCCATGTTAATCACTACTCCGGGTTATTAAAAAATTTTATAATAACATATTTAATAGTTATGTTTCTTATTATTACTATTATTTTTCTTTAAAATTTAGAAATATAAAAAAGGAAATTATTATTAGATATACGAACTAATTATCTACTTTATAATGAAAGCAAATAATAAAAAGCACAAAACTTAAGAAAAATATTCAAAAAATAAAGTAAAAAAAAAGTTATTCAATTTCCAAATATTTATGAATTTGAGGGATTATTGAAACGCTGAAGTGTTTTCCGATTAATTCGGATATTGTAAATAAATTCTCTTTAGTGTCCCATAATGACATTGGACTAACTGGTTGAACAATAACTTCCACATTCCCACTTACAAGACCATTTAAATCTTTCAATATATCTTCAATAATTTGAGTTGATGTTGTGGGAGATACAACTATTTTAATATAATATTTCAAATTATAGTCTTCCATTATTTTAATAGATTTTAATTCATTTTCATATACAGTTAACCATTCCTTTTTTGAATTAAAATGCTCAGGTAATTTGATATCCATAGAGACTATGTCAATTACATCCACCAAATCATATAAATTTTCAGGCAAAGTAGCGTTAGTTTCAAGCATTGCCTTGTAATCGTATTTTGAAAGAAAATCCCGAATATAATCGCTATTAAGTAAGGGTTCACCACCAGTAATTTCCAATGAATCAAAATCTGGAGTAATTAAAGATTGTACAACATCATTTAATTCATCTACAGAATAATATTCTCCAACATCACCCAATTTACTATTTTCAGTGTCACAGTACTTACAATTTATATTACATCCAGCAAATCGTATAAAAATTTGACGTTTCCCAATTAATAAACCTTCACCCTGAATACTGGAAAATATTTCAATAATTTTAGAGTTAATTTAAATAAACCCCCATTTATTCATTAAAATAATATCGATAAGATGCTCCTTGACCTATACCTTCATTTACTTGAACTTCTATGAAATTTAAAAATTCTTTATTCTCAAGTTCTTCAACTATACATTCTGTAATATAAACTGACAAAGATTCTGCAGTAGTAGAAGGTATAGGAAGCAAAACAACATCCTGTTGTGGTAATTTATATTCCAGACAATTAAGAACTGTAAATTCCAAAGAATTATCATCTTCATAAGTAACTTCCAAATCAGAACTGTTAACTGGAATAAGTACTCTATGATCCAAGGATTTACATACTTTTCTGGTTATTTCCTTAAGAACTTTAAAATCAATTACGAAACCAAATTGTCCGTTTCTTTCACCATCAACCTCCACATCAACAATATAACTATGTCCATGAATTTTTCCACAAGATTCATGTCCAATTACCATATGTGCTGCAGAAAATCTTAAATTTGTATGAATTCCATCTAAATTAACTCTCATAATTTTTTTCTCCTAGAATACTTTAGTTTTTGTAATGTCCTTATCTATTGTTTCAATCATTTCAATATATGCCTCGGAAATTTCATCCTGTAACTTATGAATATCTTCCAGAGACATATCGTTGTCTTCCAATGCTGATGTTTCAACATCATCTGGTGTTCCCTTTGTTGTAATATTTAATGCAAAATGCATTTTCATTGAACTAATGGACGCTGTAGCTATGGATACAGACAATTTTTTATTGTTTATGAATATGTCATCCCCATCTTGAGTAGTTTTGATACCATAATCTAACAATTTATCCCTAGTAATCATTACAAGGATTCTTTGTCTATGATAAGCCAATTTTAAATTTCCTGGCTGTTCATCAAAATGCTCTACTATGAAATTTAACATATTGTCTCCCTTGATATCCAACCCAACATCTTCATAGTCTATGAGATTGTCACCAAGTATATTCATTGGTCCTATCCAAGAAACAATTGTTGAATCTTTAACTTTAAACTCTTGAAATGCCCATGATGGATTAATTTGACTACCATCATATTCATTTCCATCTTTCCATTTTAAGTACTGCATAACATCACTCTATATTCTTTTATATATTTTAAAAGTAATAATTTTAATTATAATATGAGAAATTTTTTATAAATTTATGGACTTTTTAATATGAAAATATTACCTAGATTTTTTATTAAAACTAAAGATAAACTCTTTTTTGCTGTAAATACATACCATCACCCTAAAAGTCACTACGTTGCATTCTTAAGATATGTGCCTGACGAAAATGGTGAACGCATTTCTGATGATGTTAGATATAAAAAAGTATCAAGTCAAGAAGCTTATGATTATCTTAAAAAATATCATCCAGATTATCTTTTTGATTGGAATATTGAAGGTAAAAAGACAATGGGTGTTTTAAAAGAAGATGTTGAAGAAATTTTAGATCCCATCAAGAAACTAAATGAAATTATAAATTCAAATGACGATGACAAATTATTCAATAAAATTCGCCTATTGGCCAAGACATTCCACGAAGGGGCCAATATTGATTATGAAGATATGGGAATTAGTGGATCCACATTACTTAATCTTCAGAATAACTCTACAAGCGATATTGATTTTATTGTTTTTGGTAAAGAGAATCATAAACGTGCCATAAAATTATATTCCCAATTAAAAAAAGACAACGATAGTCCTCTGGATAAAATAAACAACGATTACTGGAGACATGTTTACGATAAGCGTATAAAAGATAATTCCATGACTTTAGAAGAATTTGTTTGGTATGAATCAAGAAAAAACAACAGGGGACTAATTAAAGGGACATTATTTGATATCTCATTCACTTTGAAAGAAGATGAAATTGGTGAAGACGAAGAAATATATTTCAAACCTCTTGAAAGAATAAAGATAAAATGTGAAATTATTGATGATGATAATTCTTATGCCTATCCAGCTATATATTTAGTATCCAATGTTGAATTTTTAAAGGGAAACTATGTAAATATTGAAAAGATAGTATCTTATACTCACACTTATACAGGTATTGTTAAAAATAATGAAAGAGTAATTGCATCTGGTGTATGTGAAGAAGTTACTAAAAAAGACTACACTAAATGTTATAATCTTGTCATAGGTACTACCAGAGAATCAATTGGAGAATATGTTAAATTAGAAAAAAATCCATTAAATATCTAAAATATCATAAAGGTTCTTTAACTCTATCAATATCAAATTTAGCTGTATTTGCAACGGTCATTACTGCCATTACACCGGCTTGAACCGGATCAGTTACAACCAAATCTGCATGATCCCTTACTGATCCAACCATGTTTAAGCTTATTACCTTTACACCATAATTATCTTTTATTTCATCAATTGCTTCAACGATAGTTCCACCCATCAAAGAACCAGCCAATACCAGAACCTTAACACGAGGCAAAGATCCCACTGCACGAACTGCTTCGGTTAATTTATGTTCACCAACCAAAGGTAACGTGTCAACACTTATACGTTCACCCCTGATGTTATGTCGATCAGCTTCAGTGATTGCTCCCAATGCCACTTGTGATACTTGCGCTCCACCACCAATAATTATAATTCTTTTTCCCCAAACTTGATCAGTAGATGGTGATTTATCAACTTGATAAACTTCTTCAAAATTGTTTAACTCGTCCAATACTTTTTCTACATTATTAACATCTTCTAATTCAATATACATATGTGCAAAACCTGTTGCATCCTTAAACATATGTGTATAGACTATATTAATATTTTCTTTAGCCAAAAAATCAGTTACTTTTCTTAAAACACCAGGTTTATCTATTGTTTTTATATTAACCGCATGTATCATTTCAATCACATTCTATTGAAGCATTTGATAATTAAGACATTTAATCTCTTATTAATTATATATTTTAGAAGATTTATAAGAATTAGTTTATTATTATCCCAGTTGCAGAAAAGACAGACATTAAAAAATCATTTAATAAAAATAAAGTAACCTTTATATACTAGGGGGTAGTATATAATAATTGTGGAAAAAAACCACATCAATTAATATTTTGAAGAGAAGGATATTGTCAAAAGAATAGAAAAATTTATACAGAATTGAGACCCCTAAATATATGTTTAAATTATAATTCACCATTTGATAAAAACCCTTGAAGAACAATATCCTTATACACATCCCACACTAATTTTAAATTTAATTAATTTTTATTTTTATTTGAAAATTTGCAGAAATTAATGTTAAAATAAGATAACTGTTTTTAATTTAATTATTTTGAAATAATAATATAGATCCAATCTCTTTTTCTTTAATTTAATTAATTTAAAATAAGTAATTGTTTTAAAAATAGTATATTTTAAAAAGGAGTTTAATAACTATCCATACGGAATCTTTTCATAATTTTCCCAAAAAATCCCATTTCATCTTGTTTCTTAACTTTCTTAGGTCTTGCATCATTAGGCAATCGTACTTCATAACCACAGTTTGGACAAAGAACTTTATCTCCACCACAACCACAAGTACAATCCAATAACTCTTCCTTATTTTCATCAAATTCATGAGCACAAAGTTTACATTGAATCATAAACATACCTCTTAAGAATTATAATTATACTACTTGAAAATAATAATTTAAATTATAGATTTTTTTAGCTTAGCTAAAAAAGACTCTTTATCAATTTTGGGTCTTAATTCTTTTGGAACTACAACGTCAACACCACAATTTGGACAAGGAACATTAGCTCCATGACAATCAAAACCACAGTTACATTGTGCCGTGTCAACTTTCGTTTCATCAAATTTACAACCACATAACATACATTGTATCATTTTTTTAAATCCTCCGAAAATTATTTCTTGTTTTTATTAGGATATTTTTTAGTATTTACTCCAATAATCATAATATACCTCCGTTATTTAAAAAAAATAGATAAGGTTAAATTAGGTAAAACCTAACAATAACCCTCCTTGATAAATAATGAATGATGTTACATACGCAATTCCACAACATAGAACGATAGCTATTATCATCCATTTCCAAGAGTTTGATTCTTCCTTAATTGCTCCGAGTGCTGCAAAACATGGAACATACAATAATGTAAAGACCATGAAAGATATTGCAGATAATGGGGTAAACATATCCCCAACAACACCGGTTATTCCTTCTTCATCATCTTCTTCTAATGAGAACAGTGTTCCGAATGTAGATACCACAATTTCTTTTGCCATTATACCGAATATTAATGCTACACCAGCTTGCCAGAATCCAAATCCTAAAGGTGCAAATACTGGTGCAAATATACTACCTAACATACCGACTAAACTGTCAACTGAACCATATTCTACTCCAGGAGGTAGGTTTGCTAAAATCCATACAAGCACTGAGGTACCCAATATGATTGTACCTGCTTTTTTGATGAATAAGAATCCTCTTTCCCACATGTGTAATACTGCACTTTTAAGTGTTGGTATTCTGTATGGTGGAAGTTCCATAATAAATGGTGTTGCTTCATCGGCAAATACTGAAGATTTAAGAACTTTGGCAACTATGATTGCTACAATCATACCTAATATGTATAATCCAAATGTTACAATTGCTTGTGTTAGTGGATTATCAAAGAATGCTGCTGTGAACAATGCATAAATTGGAGCTCTTGCACTACATGATATAAATGGAATTGCCATCATTGTGGAGATTCTATCACTTTCATTTGATAATGTTCTTGTTGACATTATTCCTGTTACTCCACAACCAATTCCTAATATCATTGGTATGAATGCTTTTCCAGATAATCCCATTAGTTTATACATTACTCTGTCAATTACAAATGCTGCTCTAGCTAAGTAACCTATATCCTCTATAAGACTTAATAGGAAGAACAGTATGAAGATAATTGGTAAGAAAGTGAGTATTCCACCTACTCCTCCAATTACACCATCTACAATTAATGATGAAACTAATCCTTCACCAAGATATTCTAATATATATCCACTTAAAATTGTCCATCCTTCGTCAATTAAGTCTTGGAATGGTGCTCCTACAGTGTAAGTGAGATAAAATATTAAAAAGATAATTAATAAGAATATTGGAAGTCCTAAGATTTTATGTGTCACTATTCTATCAATTTTATCTGTAATTGATTCTTTTTCACCAGTAGGTCTTTTAACGGCCTGTTTCATTATACTTTCAATTTCACCATATCTTGCATCAATAAATGCATCATCAATATTTCCATCAAATATTCCTTCTAAATGTTTTCTTATTTCAGTTAATTTATGTAGATTATTTTTATCAGATGACTCTTCAGCTAAATCCAATACTTCATCATCACCCTCCAATAATTTTACTGCCACCCATGAATCTGGAGCAGAACCAACTTTTAAACTAGGGAATAAACCTTTAACCTGATTTATATGATCATCCAATTCAAAACCATATGTCAATCTTTTGGAATAATCTGTAGGGTTTTTTGCTGCTTTGATTGCTGTTTTTACAAGTTCATCTAAACCTGTACCTTCTCTAGCATCAACCACAACAATTGGAATTCCCAAAGTTTTTTCTAATTTTTTTACATCGATTTTAAAACCTGCTTCTTCAGCATAATTTAACATGTTCAATGCTAAAACTGTGTTTGCACCAGTTTCCATAATCTGTAATGTCAAATACAAGTTTCTTTGAATGTTTTCTGCATCAATAACATTGATTACAGCATCATTTTCTTCATGAATAATTGCATCTCTAGAAACTTGTTCTTCTACCGAATAAGGGGTTAAACTATAATTACCAGGAAGATCTATCATTTCGATTTCATAATTATCAAAAGTAAAATTTCCTGATTTTAATTCGACTGTTTTACCCGGCCAGTTTCCTACATGTTGTTTCATACCAGTTAGTTGGTTAAAAACCGTACTTTTACCAACATTAGGATTTCCAGCTAGTAAAAATTTTAATTTTTCCATGCTCTACCTCTTATATACACTTTTAGGTAAACCTAAATTTAGTTCTATTCAAGTATGATTAAAAGTGATAATT
Source organism: Methanosphaera stadtmanae (assembly GCA_015062805.1). Classification (GTDB taxonomy): domain Archaea; phylum Methanobacteriota; class Methanobacteria; order Methanobacteriales; family Methanobacteriaceae; genus Methanosphaera; species Methanosphaera stadtmanae_C. The sequence goes on along the minus strand of SUTQ01000004.1, from coordinate 119,006 downwards.
GAAAATAATGTAAATTTATTAAAAATAATATAAAAAATAATAAAATTATTCTAGTTCGATTGCTTGAGCTTCTTCTTTTCTTAAAGCTAAAGAAAAGCCCTGAATCTTAATTTCAACAGGATAACCTAATGGTGCTCTTCTTTCCAATTTTACAGGAATCCCATTAATTAATCCCATTTCCCTAAGATGTTTTCCAAGAGTTCCTGATACACTATGTTTTTTAATAATTGCAGTTTCTCCCGGTTGTAAATCATCGACTGTTTTCACCATATTATTGTCCTCCTGAATTATATTAATTATTTAAAAAAATAAATCAAAATATTTAACGTGTTTTTAAAACAATTTTGCATATTATTTGGTATGCCTAAATTTATTGTTTCTTAGGTATACCTAAGTTTTTCATAGTATATAAATGTTTGTAAAAAAAGAATGAATCATTACAAAAAATGTCTTAAAAAAAATTTTAAAAAAAAATAGAAAGGTAAAATTAATTACCTTCTAAAGCTTTTCTTTCTTCATCTAATTTATGTTTAGCCATTTGGAATGTGACTAAATAGTCAGAATCATCCATTACAGGAATAACTTCTAAACCTAAAGCTTCATGTTCTTCTATCCAATCATCATTAAGTACGGGTACTTCTAATTTAATTGGTTCATCACTGTGATTTACAACAATCAAGTTTCTAAATGAAGTTCTAAGTTCTACAATGTATCCCCCTAAACCTATTATATGATGTTCACGTAACACTATTTTCATATTATCACCTTATTATAATATTATAGTTGTTAAGCAAGCAGTTATAATTCCTATTACTGCAATCATACTTGTTGCAATAACTGTTGGGTAGAATTCACGGTTAGTGAATAATGGTGCAAATGCACTGGTTACAGCAATTGCCATAGTTATGATGATAGAACATACAATAGGTACAATGATAGTTATACTCATTGCAGGAGGCATTCCTAAGAATAATGTTGAATAAAGACATGATCCAACAAATATTAAGGATGCGTGAGCCATTGTATATACTGCTCTTGATTTTGACATATATTCCATAAGAGGACCTTGAATTACATCAGAATGTCCTTCCAAGAATGCAAATGGATTTGCATTTAATATAATTAAGAATCCTACAAAGAATACAATTGTTCCGATTATACCTGGAAGTGTGAATAATATAGGACCGTTTGCAAGTTGATATCTTACAATTGAAGATAAATCTATACTACCAGCCATTATTACAGGTATAAATAATGCTAAATAGAATGGTAAACTACCAAATGAGATAAGTCTTAATGATCTATTTGCACTTATTGTTTCTAAGAATGATTGTTTAGCATCTCTATGTTTTGCACCTTTTGCTTGGTCAGGGAAAGGCATAGATTTAGACATGAGTGATTGTGAGAATGAACTCATGAATAAATATAATACTTCTTCTAATTTTAATAAACCTACTACTGCTACAATACTAGCAAATGGGCCCCATGATAACATTACTGGTGGGATTAATATTAAGAATAATGCTGCAACAACAACAAGAGTTATAATAGGTAATGCATTGTATAACCTTGGCATAACTGCTGTTGGTTTTAAAGCATGTTTAAAGAAGAACTTTAATGTTGTGTATATACCCGGACTGGAAAGTTGAGGTCCAATTCTTTGTTGAACTCTAGCTTCTGATTTCTTTTCAATACCTGGTAACCATAAAGCTACAAAACCACCAATTATGAAAGTAACAATCACATAAATTATTGAATATCCTAAATCCATTGTCTGATCTCCTATAATTTGATTATTTGTATAGCTCTATCAGTACAAGTGAAACATGGATCACAAGATACGATTGCAAGTTGAGCATCCTGTACTGGGTGACCAATACATGATTCTTGCATAGCACCAATGTTTGACATTGATGGTGTTCTTATAATACTGTGTCTTACTTTACCGTCTTCTAAACCATATGAATGGTAACATACTCCACGAGGTACTTCTATGTAACTTTTGTATACTGGTGAATCAACCATTTCCCAGTCTCTGTTTACGATAGGCCCATCAGGTAAGTTTTTGATTACTTGTCTTATGATTTTTGTTGCTTGGAAAATTTCTGTAGCTCTCATTAAAATGTTAGCAGCTACATCCCCACCATCTTGAGTGATTACATCAAATTCAATGTCATCATATTCAGGCATTTTAGTTCTTTGGTCGAATTCATAACCTGTTGCTCTTAATGTTGGTCCAGTAACATGTAAATCTAAAGCTTGTTTTTGTGATAATTGACCAGTACCGACGATACGGTGCATTACCATAGGGTCGTTAACAAACCTTTCTGCAAATCCTGCTACTTTATCATCAATGTAATCCATTACATCAAGAATTCTTTGTTGTTCTTTTAAATTTAAGTCTGCTCTAGGTCTTACTCCACCAAGTACAGATATACCGTATTGTACTCTGTTTCCACCCATCATGTATAATAATTCCATAACGGATTCCCTAATGTAGAATATTCTCATAGCAAATGTTTCGTGGTTTAATACTTCGGAACCGTGTCCTAAGTAAAGCATGTGACTGTGAAGTCTTTCAAGTTCTTGTGCAAGAACTCTTAAGTATCTTGCTCTTTCAGGTATTTCTATACCTAATGCACCTTCACCAGCACGACATGAATTGAATATGTGTCCGTTTGAACAGATACCACAAACTTTTTCAGTTAATGCATTTGCTTTTTCTACTGGTAAACCTTCCATGATTCTTTCGATACCTCTGTGATTTACACCTACAGTAATCTCAGCATCTTTTACAATTTCATCTTCTACGAAGAGTCTTACTCTGTAAGGTTCTAATGCTGCTGGATGTACTGTACCCATATCGATTTCTGTTTCAAAAACTTGTCTTTCTACTTCGTTACAAGTTGTTGCTCCATCTATTTTTGTAACCATATATAAATACTCCTTACAAATTTTTAATCTTTTAAGCCGTTAATGATAGGAATAACTGATGCTACACCAGCTACTACATCTTTAGCTCTTACTGCACATCCAGGGATTTTAGCATCTACTGGTATTACATTTTCTACAGGTCCTTCAATTTCCTCGGAAGGTATTTCTCCGTGGATATTTTTGTATACTCCACCGGTTAATGCACATGCTCCAACTGCAACAACTAATTTTGGATCAGGTATTGCCTCGTAAATTTTGAGCAATGGTTCTTTTGTCCAGTGAACTACAGGACCACTTACTACAAGAACATCAGCTTCTCTTGGGTTCCAAGTTAAGTATACGTTGTACTGTTCAAGATCGAACCGTGGAGATAAAACTGCGTTAACTATTTCAATATCACAACCGTTACATCCTCCAGTATAAACTAACATTACGTGGATGGATTTTGACCGTGAATGTCCTTTAAGTCCCATATTCATCCCCCTATTCATCTACAGCTTCACTTGAATCAACTGCTGATTCTTCTTGAGCTTGTAACTTTTCTTTCATTTCTTTATTCTTTTGGATAATTGAATCGTCAGTTAAATATTGTGCAATGTATTTGATTTTTGCATCTGGGATTTCAGTTGGATCCAAAAGCATACTGTTTACATCTTTACTACATTTATTACCAACATCGTTTGGATGTATTGTTGCTGCTACTCCAAATAATGCATAGATAGGGCAGAAATCATGACAGTGGTAACAGTGTACACATTCTAATTCATTAATTTCAGGTATTGCTGTTTTTACTATGCCTTCTGCGATTTCTACTGGTTCAATTGGAGTCATTACAATTGCTTTGGTTGGACATACGTTAGAACATCCTCCACAACCAATACATTCTACTTCTGCAACTAAAGGTGCTGGTTTAACATTTCCATTTAAAACATCATTACGGAATTGCATGTCAGTTACACGGTCACTTGCAAAGATTAATCTTTTGAGGTTGGTATAAATCCCATTTATAAAAATTTTTCCTAAACTCATATTTGTGCCTCGAACTCTCTTTGTATTTTAATAGCTCTTGCTGGACATGCAGTTTTACAAGCTCCACAGTAGATACATGTATCGTGGTTGATTGTTAAGTTTCCTTCATCATCCGCAGATATAGCTTTGAATATACATGCATCAACACAACGACCACAACCAATACATAACTTGTTGTTTATCATTGAGTATCCACTTGCAATTTTCATTTTGAGTGGTGTTGTTTTTGGAATTGCACTTACAGGACAATGCATAGCACATTTTTCACAAAGTACACATTCATCGAAGTTTACTGTTACACCATTATCATCAACTGTAATAGCATCTTTTGGACAAACTTCTGCACAAATTCCACATTTAAGACACTGCGGTCCAATTTCTCCATTCCATGTAGAACTCATGAATTTACGTGCATCGTATTTACATTGAGTAATACATCCACCACATACTACACATACACCTTCAAGTGTAATTTTGGAATCTGGTACGAATTCTAATACGCCTTGTGGACATGCGTTTGTACAAGGTGCTTGTGCAAAGTCTGCTGCACATGCTGCTTCCCCATTTTCATTTCCACAAAGAGTACATAAATCCACATCGAATCTGACTCTTTTATTTACAACTTGTAAAGCATCAGTAGGACATGCATCTGCACATAATTCACAGTCTATACATGCAATCATTCTTGTATCATTTTCTACATCATATTCTGGTTGATTAATTTCCAGTTGTAAATGTTTTGCTGTAATTGCATCGTTTGGACATTCTATTAAACATTTATAACAGAGTGCACATTTTGCCATGTCTACTTGGTATGCTCCGCCTTCTTCTATAGGTCCAATTGCATCTCTAGGACAGACATCTATACATAAATCACATTTAGTACATACACCTGGTTCTATGTATGAGAATTTAATTGAATTTGAAGGACAGAAGTATGCACATCTTCCACATTCAATACAATCTTCGTGAATTGTTCCCACGTTTACTCTGCTAGCCATTTTGTTTTCTGGCTGAACAGCTTTTGATGGACCTGCCATTCTAGCATCGTTTGGACATGCTGGAACACATACTCCACAGTTGGAACACATACCCATAATTTTTCCATCTTTAACTGTAATAACATCTACAGGACAAACGTTCATACACATTCCGCATAAGTTACATTTTGTTCTGTCTACTACATAACCGCCAAATTTGTTTTTGAAAATTGCTTTGTTTGGACAAACTTTCTCACATTTTCCACATGTTATACAGCTAACTACTTTTCCGTCTACTAATTTTATTGCATCAGTAGGGCAAGCATCTACACAATTACCTGAGCCATCACATTTACCTGGATTTGATAAAAACATTCTCTATTACCCCACTTAAACTTTAACTTTAGTTCCTAATATTCCTCTACCAATTATTGCACCTATAACTGCTGCAACAAATCCTGGTCCTAAGTTTAATCCACCATAGTATGGGAATGATCCTAACCAGAATGCTACAAGTATAGCACCAATAATTATTGCAATCCAAGAGGATGTATTTAATTTAATTCCATCAGTTGGAGTTTTGTGCATGATTGCTCCAGCTATAAGTCCAATTATTAAAGCACAAATTGTTGGTCCAGTATAAAAAAGACCAAATAAATTAGGACCTACTGATTGTAAAAATGGTACTGTTGTTTCTAAAACCATCAAAACTCCTCCTAATCAATTTCCTCATTATCTATGTAATCTCCAGCATATTTGGTAACAGCATAGAAGAGAATTACTAAAGTAGTTAATCCAATAAATACTTTTACACCAATAGCTATGTTGAGATATGGAATTATTCCAGCATGTAATGCATCTGGGTAATTTAACATAGATTGTAAACCTGCTGGGACTAATCCGTAGATGTTTGTACCTACGTTGTAAAGGAATGAACCCCCAGCTAATAATCCAACTAATCCTAAGCAGATGTAGAGTAATGCTCCGAGACTTTCTACTAAGGACATTCTTTCGTGTGAAAGGTTAAATGGATTATCTTTTAATCCGTAAGCAAGTATACATAATATTGCTCCAGAAGCCATCATAGCTCCACCCTGGAAACCTCCACCCGGAGTTATGTGACCACCGAGTATTGTCATTACACCGTATCCAATCATAATAAATGATACAGGGTATGCTATTAATTTAAGAAGATCACTCATCGTCGTCGCCTCCAAGGTTTACTTTTCCTCTACCGAATACTAACATAGTAGTTACTACAGCACTTACTAAAATAAATGCTTCTCCAAGGGTATCGAAACCTCTGAAATCAAATACAACGTTAGTTACTAAGTTAGGTGCAATTGATACACCAACACCTTGGTATATGTAGTTAATACCAGGGAAAATCATTCCACTGAATTGAACCATAGAGGTTAAGAATATTGTTGCGAATGCTGCTATAGCAACTATTAATGCTACATCTCTAATTGAAGCCTTCACTTAGAATACCCCCCAGTAGAATACTATTGCAAATATTGCTAATGTTAATACTGCATAGAACATCATGTTGTTAAAATCATCATTGTGTTCTTTGTACAATTTAGGCATTATTGGTGTTACATACATAAATAATAACATTAATCCTATTACTGCAACAATCATTAATGCTGGACTTACAAGTCTAATTGTTAAAGCAGCTATTAATACAGATGCCATTAACACTAATTCAGCAGAAACTATTGATGAAGTTTTTGATCCGTTGACTAATGTTTTTTCTGGATCTTGCCCAAATGTACTTTTTAAAGTTTGTACAAGTTTTTCGTACATATTCATCTTATCACCTTACTATAAAGCAAATGCTGTGAGTGCTAATACACCTAATTTGTCCACTACTAAACCAGGGAATAAACCAATAATTAAACAAATTATTAAGAATACTATCATTACTGCCATTGTTGTTTTTGGAACAGATGCAGATGATACTTCTAATTCGTCTGGTTTTGGTCTTAAGAATATTGCGTATGCCATTTTGAGGAATGCTAAGAAAGTTACAATACTTAATATAATCATAATTACTGCAAGTTCAGGGATTCCTGCAGCGATAGCAGCTTGACATAATAAATATTTACTTTGGAATACATTGAATGGAGGTACTCCAGCCATTGCAAATCCTGCAAGTACTGTTAATAATGCTGCTACTGGCATATATTCTACTAATCCACCAAGTTTACTAATTTTACTGGTCCTAGTTTTGTATAATACTAATCCGAATCCAATGAATAAGAATGAAGTTACTACTAATTCGTTTACTGCTTGGAATAATCCTGCAGTAATACTGAGAGGTGTTGCTAATCCAAGACCTACTCCTATGTAACCTAATTCACCAACTGCTAAATATGCAATGATACGTTTGTAATCATCTTGTACCATAGCCATTGAGATACCTAAAATCATAGCAATTACGCTTACTGCCAACATTGCCATTTGAGCTGTAGGTAAGTATCCGAATATTCTTATGATTACTAAACCTATGGAAATACAAGCAATTACTGAGAATGATTGTAATAACATAGATCCACTAGGTAAACCTTTTGAATAAATTTCTGATTTAATTGCATTGAATGGTGGTAAACCTGTTGCGTATAACCATCCATAAATTAACATACCTGCTGCGAATAATAATACCGGATTTGATGGGTTTACTAAACCAGTGTGTATCATCATTACTATATCGGTAATGTTTACGTTACCTGTTAAACCTAATATAAGTGCGATACCTAAAAGCATGAAGGATCCACCTACTTCACCAAGTAACATGTATTTTAAACCAGTTTCATAGTTTCCTTTTACTCTTGACACTAGTATAAGACCAACTTGTACTAATGCAGCAATTTCAAAGAATACATATAAGTTGAATATATCGTCTGTTAATACAAATGCCATTAATGCTGCTGAAAGCATGAATAACATGTATAAGTATACACCAGAGGTTTTTTTAGTTTCAGCAATTGAAATAAAGACTGCACACATTGCTACTAAACCAAGAACAAATAAGATTACTTGTTGTCCAGGACCAAATGCGTATGTAATTGCTGGGTGGAATAATTCAAGGAATGAACCTGAAATAATTGCTTTTGCTGCTTCTGGTAAAGCAACTGTTAGTCCACCGTTTGCTAATGGTTGATATCCACCAAAGAAGTGGTTTCCATATACTGCTAATATAGGTACTATTGGTAAACAAATTGCTCCAATATAACCAAGAATTTTGGTAACACCGCTGTGCTCATGTAATAAGTTTACTAATACAGCACATATTATTGGAATAATTACCATTAACGGTATAAATATAGTTCCATCCATTAGTAATTACCCCCTTGAGTTGTATTTATAGCACTATTCATTGTTTTCCTCTCCTAATTTTTTATCGTTTAAAAGAGCGGTTGCACTAAGTGTTCCATTTCTTTTGTATAAAACTACAGAAAGTGCTAACATTACAGCAAGAGTACTTGCACCAATTACAATACTAGTTAATACTAATGCAAATGGTAGTGGATATGATGCTTGACCTAAAAAGCTGTTTACATCCATATTTTGTAAGAAAATATATGGAATACCATTAACTCTGTAACCTAATGCAATTATTAAGAGGTTTACACCATCCCCTATGAATGCTGCTCCGATAATTTTCTTAAGAACGTTGTCTAAGTAGACTAATGCTACTAACCCTATAATCATTAAAAGTGCTGCGGTTAATAATGCTCCACATTGGACTAATTCTATCGCCATTATGAATCACCTTCCACATCTTCTGTTACAGGAGGTTCTCTTGTTTTTAATACTGAAAGACCAACTAATGTTGGGACAATAGCTGCTCCTACTACAGCTTGCGTTAATGCTACATCGGGAGCTAATAAAACTTGGAAAATTGCTGCAACTGCGAATCCAGATACACTGGTAAGAACTGCCATTTTAAGCAAGTCTTTTTGCATTAAAGCAACAATAGCTCCTAATATTGCAAATACGTATAATGCTATAGGTACAGCATTTTGTACTAAAATATTTACATCTATCATTTTAATGCTCTCCTTGTTCTCCACGGTAATGTCCACTAGCTATAGCATGAGTTGCAAATGGTGCTAATATAAAGTATACTACTCCTAAAGCAGGTTCTCCAATTAATATTAAAATTAATACGCTAACCATATCGACAATACCTAAAATTTCTAATCTTCCGAAAATTGAGTATTGTAAATCGTCACTTGTATTAGATAATAATCCTTTTGCGGTAATTAATACAATAATACCTAAAATAATAAAGACTATTCCTAAAATGATTGAAATTGGATCACCCATAGTAATTTCCATTGCCATTATATTTCGCCTCCACCTAAAACTGTAGCGGCTGCAATTGTTCCAACTGGGCTTAATACAATTAATGCAAATGCTATATCCCTACAGAATGATACATCAGTTAATACAGATACCATAGCTAATACAACTGCTAAAGCAATTGTAAAAGCGCCTACACCAGCTAATGCTGAACCTGTAGTTCTTCTTGCTGCGATTTTTAAACCAGCAAACATGTAGACAACTAGACATAACATTAGGAACAATTCAGATATTGTTAAAAAATCCATCTCATCACCCTATGTTTATTCTAACATTTTCTTAATAGTTGACTCAAGAGGTATAATGTCCTCACGTGAACGAGGTGTAAGAGCAGATACTGTTAAGATACCTTTTTCTTGGTTCATATCAATAGTAATTGTACCAGGAGTTAAGGTAATTGTGTTAGATAATATTGCAAGAGATACCGGACGTTTTAAATCAGGCATGATCTCTACAACAACAGGATCTACTTCGCCCTTGAGACAGCATATAGCAGTGTCTATTACTGCCTTAATTATTTCGACTACTAATCTTACGAAAAATTCAATTCCGTAGATTATTCTATTTAAAAACATAAATTAAACTCCGTTTTTATATACGAACAATTGTCCTATTACTAGAACTTCTTAAAAATCATATCTCAAAATATAATTCCCAAGCAAACCCCCTCTTGTTCATAAAGGTTTTAGACAACTTATGAACTTTATCCATAACTTATTGTCTCATTATCTTAAGTTAAATTAATTAGCTACAAAAACTCCATACTTAAAAAAGAAAAACTTCACAATTCAAGTATATAGTATGATAATATTTTTAAAAAACAACATATATAATAGTTATGAATTTATTTTTAGGTTTACGTAAATTTTTATGAAAAAAAGAGTTAAATAAATAAATAAATTAACAATACAATAATATGATTAATAAAAAATGTTCGATGATTAAAAAAATAATTAAAAACGTTTAAATTATATAATTTAAAACTGGTTGATATGTAAACAAGATATGACCAAAAGCATACATGTAAGATATTGCTAAAAACAACCAAATACCAATGAAAATTATTCCCAATTTCCTATGATATTCCTTATCAGACAAAGGCCAAAATACAACCAAACCTGACGGTGTAAATAAATCCAGTATCAAATGACTAACAGCACCCAAAAATAACATTATAAATATTAATCTCCAATTAATTACATCAATATTCACAGGAGCCAGAAAAAGACAAATTGCAAGCAATACTTCATAATACGTTAATACTTTACGACTAACTACAAAATAACCTAGCAAGGACAATATTACAAATATTGACAGATTATTAGGCATAATATAATTAGCATATTCTGCCAAACCTGTTACAACCGGTAGAAATCCCATCATCATAAACAATAACAAGAGACAAAGGACCGTAATTCCAACCAATGAATGTGTCAATCCCCTATGTTTAGAATAATAAAAGGTTATTGCCAACAACATTATAATAAGACCAGACAATATTGAACCTTTAAGTATGATTAATAACAGTGAAATAATTATACCAACCAAAAACATGGAATTGACCTTGTATTTGTTATTATCATGATCCATATCAGGGATTGATGCACCTATAACTGCAAAAAACAAATAAAAAAAGCTAGGTATAAACGGAAATGCCAGTATTATACCCGCCAATGCATGTGCTTTATATGATGACATTGTAATTATTCCTGTTATTGTAATTTATTTAACAATCGTTCTTCGTCTTGTTTTAAATTTAATATGTGTTTTGTTGTATAAATAATTAATTTTTCTTGATAATCCATATCCCGTGATAAAATAACTTCATTTTCCAAAAGACATTGACAAATATTTTCCTTAGATTTGTTGTTTATTTTACCTGCTTGAATATGATTTAGTAAAAAGTCGGACATTACCATTATCCTGTTTTGTATAGTTGAGATTTCCTTAACTGTTGAATCATCCAATGATTCATTATTTAATCTAATACTCTTATCAAGTAGATTACCTGAAACTATAATATTTGAATTTGATATTGGTTTTTCAGATGTTGTTTGTCTAATAATAAATTCAGAATTTTATCGTTTAATTCTTTATATGACTTCAATGATTTGATTGTTTCATCCCTTAGTGAATAAGACATTAGATTTTTATTAGAAAATACTAGTGAAAAAACTTACATTAAAAATAAAAGAAGTACCTCACTAATAAAAATCTTTAATATTAATCTTCATAACAATACACTCATATTACACCAAAATAATCCAAAAAACTTTTAATCTGTTTAAAAGAAAAATCTACTGAATTTTCATTCAACTTACCATTTTCACAAACGGTTTCGCATGTAATTGCAGGAATACCCCTAAGATTTGCTTCATCTTCAACAGCACCATGCAGAACAGATCCTGCTTCAGCAATCGGCAAAATTCTAGAAGCTGTATTCTTACAGACATAACTTGCTATCCTTGAACTGTCAATCAGTGGTTTTACTGAACAAAACACGCTGGCAAATCCTGGTTTGTTGTTAGGATCAGTTGAATGACAGTCACATAATGCAGTGATGTTATTTTCAACGGCATAATCAATAATTTTTCTAGTAATCCCATCTAAATGAGCATTTCTGTTCATATCTTTATCATTGTATTTTCTTGAATTAATCATAGTTGTATACGGAATCAAAAATGGAACAATATGCAATTTACATTTAAGCTTAACATTTTCACTTATAATTTCATCCATTAACCTTATTAATGCTGCTTGAGAAGCAAGTTCATTACCATGCACTCCCCCAACCAATAAAAGATTGTATCTTCCTTCACCTACATTGAAAACTATTGTTCCCTCCGAAGTACTGTTGATATATTCCATCAATTCAATTTTTTTTCTGTATCCTTTGTTAATAAAATATCTATTTAACTGGTTATTAGCCAATACATTACCTTTAGTAGATGAATCAATAGAAAGAAAGTTAAACTTATACATAATTACAATCCTATGTTAAATTTATGTTTAAATAACTATTTAATCTTATTCAAAGAGAATAAAAAATAGATTTAATATACCCATCACATATTTATATTTTTAAAATAGCAAATTTTATTAGAATAATAAAAGATATATAGTAATAATATAAATTTTTAAGATTCAAAAATTGACATCTAAGATTATTATATAATTAATTTATTAAAAAAAGATATGTAGGTGAAAAAATGGAAAAATGTGTATTAGCATTTAGTGGAGGACTAGACACATCAGTTTGTGTTAAACTCCTGGAAGAAAAATATAACATGGAAGTAATCACAGCCTGTGTAGATGTAGGTCAACCTGAAGATGAAATAAAAAGACCGCAAGAAGCTGCAGAAAAAATTGGTTCAAGCAAACACTACACTATTGATGCAAAAGATGAATTTGCAAGAGATTATGCATTCAGATGTATCAAAACCAATGCATTATACGAAGGATACCCTCTCAGTACCGCATTTGCAAGACCATTAATTGCAAAAAAAATCGTTGAAATAGCAGAAAAAGAAGGGGCAGCAACAATTGCACACGGTTGTACCGGTAAAGGAAACGACCAATTCCGATTCGAAGCTACAATCCGATCCGAATCCGACTTATACATAGTAGCTCCAATAAGAGATTACAACCTCACCAGAACAGAAGAACAGGAATATGCAAAGGAACATGGCATTCCATTACCATCTGAAAAAATTTACAGTATAGATGAAAACCTTTGGGGAAGATCAATTGAAGGAGGATTACTTGAAAATCCTGCTACACCAGCACCAGAAGACATTTATGAATGGACCAAATCCACAATAGATGCACCTGATGAACCACAAATTGTTAAAATCTCATTCAGAAACGGTATTCCAACAAAAATTGATGATGTGGAATTAGATCCTGTATCTCTTATAAGAAAAGCAAATGAAATTGCTGGAGAACATGGAATTGGTAGAATCGACATGATTGAAGACAGAATCATAGGATTAAAATCAAGAGAAAACTATGAAACTCCTGGAGCAATCCTTCTTATTACAGCACATGCAGCATTAGAAAAACTTATCTTCAGTAGAAAAGAAATCAAATTTGCAGAAAACTTAAGCAATACCTATGCTGAATTGGTTTATGAAGGATTATGGAACGAACCATTAAGAAAAGATTTGGATGTAATCAATGACCATATGCAAAAAAGAGTAAATGGTTCTGTAGAAGTAAGATTACACAAAGGTTCCATGAAAGTAATCACTAAAAAATCATGTTGTGCATTATACAATGAAGAAACTGTTTCCTTCGAAGATAAAGAACTTATCGACCAAAGAGAAATGATTGGTATGGTAAAATACCATGATATTCAAGGAGCAGAATACAAAAAAGTTTGTCGAGAAAACAAATCTCAATAATCTTCTTTTTTTAATTTTTTAGATTTTAATTTTAATAATAAACTTTTAAAAAAGTAATTTTAGAAATTAAAGACGGAAATATATTTCTGATACTTAATCTAATTTTTCAATATTTTTAAAATAAATAAAATAAATATAAGCCAATATAAACCCCTTAATCAAATTATAATACGTTTTTTAAAAAATAAATTCATGTAAAGTATATATAATTATAATGATAAATCATGATGTATAGTGTGAATCTAATTCACATATAAAATTGATTAATATAATATATTCAAAGGAGAAAAAATAACATGAATGATTTATTTGATTTAAGCGGACAAGTAGCAGTAGTAAGTGGAGCATCCTCCGGTATCGGAGTACAAATGGCAAAAGCATATGCAAGATATGGTGCAGACATTGTAATTACTGGAAGAAGAAAAGAAAGATTAGATCAAGTAGCTGAAGAAATCAAAGAAATCGGAGTGGACTGTATTGGAGTAGTTTGTGATGTAACAGACACAGAAAGTGTACAAAACTGTGTAAAAGAAATCATGGACCACTACGGAAGAATCGATATCTTACACAACAACGCAGGATACGGAGCAACCAAAGAAGCAGAATTATTAACAGATGATGAATGGAACAAAACAGTAGATGTAGACCTTACTGGTACATTCAAAATGTCAAGAGAAGTAGCACGTGAAGCAATGATTCCACAAAAATACGGACGTATCATAAACACAGCATCAATGTTCGGTTTAGTAGGAACAATGGCAACACCTACATCACCATATGCAGCAGCAAAAGGTGGAGTAGTAAACCTCACAAGACAATTAGCAGCAGAATGGGCAAAATACAACATCACTGTAAACGCAATTTGTCCTGGTACATTCCCAACAGAATTAACAATTGACTTATTAGAAACCGAAGAATACAAAGCATACACAAAAACCGTAGTACCTGTAGGAAGATCTGGTGTTGACGGAGAATTAGATTCAACAGTAGTTTACTTAGCATCTCCAAAATCAGGTTACGTAACCGGTCAATCAATTGCAGTTGACGGTGGATACACCTGTATATAAGTGTACAACACACTTATATTTTTTTTATTACTTAAATTCCAAAGATACTATTTTTAAAAAAAAGTTTAATTAAATTTAATTAGGCATATCCTATCAACCAATCAATAACATCTTAGTTGATTCAATAGCCTATGCACAATTTTTCATAACCCAATTAAGTGTTTAAAAAAATATAAAATAGAAGAATTAATTTAATTAATTAATCCTTGACTTCTTAAGTATTCAGGGAAGGTCATTTCTTTTTCTTTAGGTTCTTCATTAGTTGCTTCTTCTTCAGAAGTTTCTTCAGTACTTTCTGTGGTTTCTTCAACTTCTTCTACAGGTTCTTCTTTAACTTCTTTTTCAGTAGTTTCTTCCACAGGTGCTTCAGGTTCCTCTTTAACATCACAGTCACATTCTTCATCAAGTGCATCTATTTTTTCAAGACATTCTTCAGCTGCCTTTGCAATTGGATCAATTACTTGTGATACAGGTGGTGCATATGAGAATTCCATTGAAACTACATCATTACATGTTAATTTTTGTGACATTATTGCTGTCATTGTATCTACTCTTTCAGCTACTGCTTCTTGACCGAACATTTGACATCCAATAATTGTTCCATCTGTTTTTGCAATTAATTTAAGGAATAATGGTTTACTTCCAGGATAGTATCTTGCACGACTTAATGACTCTATGGTACTTACAACAACAGGTATTCCCAATTTTTCAGATTCTTGTTGTGTAATACCAACTGCTCCCATTTCCATACCTCCTATCTGTGATACTGTGGAGTTGAGTACTGGTTGGAAATCGATTTCATGTCCTGCTAAGTTTTTAGCCAAGATAATACCTTGTCTTACTGCAGTTGTTCCTAATGGTGAAAGAGTTATATCTCCTGTAACTGCATTTGTTACTTCAACACAATCCCCTGCAGCATAAACATTTGGTAATGATGTTTCCATATGTGGATTTACTTTAATTGCAAATTGTCCTAGTTCACATCCAATACTTTCTGCCAATTCTGTTTGTGGTCTTATACCCGTGGATAAAATCACCATATCTGCCGGTTTTTCAACACCATCAATTGTAACTGATTCTACTTTAGTCTCACCGTTGATTGATTCTACTGCAGAACTGGTTAATATTTCAATGTTTTTTCCCTGAAGGTGTTCTTGGAATTTATCAGACATCTCCTGATCGAATGATCTTGGGAATAATTGTGGCATCATTTCAGCAATTGTTACTTTAATTCCTTTATTCGCTAATTCAGAACCAAGTTCCAATCCTATTGCCCCACCACCAACTAGAGTAACATTTTCACATTTTTGAGAGTATGCGAGTATATCTTCACCGTCTTCAACTGTTCTAACTTTGAAAACTCCTTCCAAGTCTTTTCCTGGTATTGGTGGTATTAACGGTTTTCCACCTGTTGCAATGACTAATTTATCATATTTTAAGTTTTGTTTGTTTCCTTTCTTATCTACATACGTTAATTCAGTAATATCATTATTGATTTCTGTAACTTCCGTTTCAGTGAGTATTCTGATATTTTTACGCATGTATTCATCTGGTTTATGCATAATAATATCATCAAAACTATCTATGTGCCCCCCTATTACATAAGGAATTGCACATGGAGAGTATGCTACGTGTTTTTGTGTAGTAAATACTATTATTTGAGATTCGTCATCGTATTTTCTAATATTTGATGCGGCAGTTAGTCCTGAAGCTCCTGCTCCTATAATTACTATATTCAATGAATTCACCTGTGTTGATATTTTAAATTATGAATATATATCTTATTCATAGGTATTATATTTTGTTTTATTTTTTAATTAATTTTTGAAAAATGTTTAATTTTCAATTATTCTAACAATCCTCTAATTGTTTGTGCAAATTCTGATTCAACTATTGAATTTGCCCCCAATGTTTTAGAATGAGCATCCAACTCAGTGACAACATAGTCAAAACCCATCTGTTTTAATGGTTCAACTAATCTTGGACCATCAGTTACTGCAATTGTTTTACCTGGAATCTTTGTAACATCAACTGCATGAGGTACACCCAATACAATTGTTAAATCCGAATTTAGTTCGTTTAATACTTCTTCTGCCTTAATTCCAGTTACTGGGTATTCATCCAATCCTCCAGTTATATAATCTGATTTTTTACTGATGGTTTCGTTTACAGTTTTTGCATGATGTTTAATGTAAGGCAATCCTATTTCCTCATCTGTATTTGAAACATAAATTGGGCTGTTATTTGGATAATATTTTGACCAATCAATAGTCATTATATCAGCAAAAAGATAACTTGTCTCTTTCTTAGCATTGAGAACCATTGATACTTTTTTACATGATTCCAAATATTCAAGTATCTCTTTTGCAACTTTAACTTTATTATCACCATAGTTTGGTTTAATATATGTACCTTTAGCCATTCCCCTGCTTTTTTCTAATTCTGTTGCTTTTTGAAGCATTTCCGATTGTCTTTCAACTTCTTCCTCAGAAATTAATCCTGCATCATTTGCAGCTTTCAATGCTTGAATTGCACCTGCAGTATTATCACCTGATTCATAACCTCCATGTGTTTCAACTATTATTATATTTGCATCAATTCCAGCTTCCTGTGCATCATTTTTCATGTTTTCTCCAATAATCATGCTTGCACAAGTACCTACAATTCCGATATTTTCTGGATGAAATGTCTCTTCAACTTCCCTAATAGTTTCGACTAATTTTTCACTTGCTCCAAAAATAAAATCATTTTCATTCATTGCTGTTGTGATTACTCTTATTCCTTCATCTTCAAGTAATCTTCCAGTACGAAAACAACACCCCGCTGGTCCATGCATAATTATTACATCCACTTCTAAATCCCTTAATGTGTAAAGAGCTGCAGCTATAGGGCTTGGTCTTGGATGAATCATAACATTTCACCTTCTTTTAATCTGTAATGACCTACACAACTATATTTAACATTTTCAAATTTTTCTTGATCAAACATTGGTAAAGCGGTTATAATCACTTTTTCAATTTTTTCAGGATTTAATTGCCTGTATTCTTCAGTATCTAACATTACTATTATACAGTCAGCTTCATAGGCTTCTTCCAAAGAAATTTTTTTTGCCCCATGTTCTTCAATTATATCTTTCGGAACTTTATCATCATGTGCCCATACTTCTACGTCTCGGCTAACGAAATCATCTATTAATGTAAGGGAAGAATTATCCTTTTCCGAAATCAATTCATCATCTTCAGTTATACCAAGTATTGCTACGGTAGTTTCAAACATTGCAAGGTGTTCTTTAAGGTATAACTCTTTTTCAGCCATATATGCCATATGATATGCAACATAGTTATTTGTATTCCTAATAGTTTCTGACAGTTGTGATGGTTCACCATATTCATTTGCCAAATTATTTATTTCCTCAGAATCACGGGAAATTTCACTTTTAAGTATTGGTTGAGGATACAATAGATGAATATTTTCGCCAGTATTTGCAACATCAATTGCTTCTGTTAAATCAATTGTTAAAGCTTCAGACAAAATTGCCGTTTCATTCGCTAATGCCACTAAAGCATCCTTATATGCATTTTGAAGAATAGGTATGAATTCTGCTGTCTGTATATGTTTAACCGTCCTTATTTCATTGCCCATAGTTTCATACAAATTAACTGCCTTTTGTAGACAATAGTCATTCTTACCTGCAATTATCCTTAAATTATCATTAATTACTGTAGTATACACTAATTTAATGTCCGGAATTAATCCATACTCATCTATAACTTTTGACATTTTTAGTACTGTTCGTGGGGGTACTCTTGTATCAAAAATCAACAATACTTCATCCAATACACAGTTTTGTATTTTAATACATGCTTCCTTTAATTTACTAGTATCATATTCACCATTTACAATACAATTTTGTGTAAATATTACTGCATCAACATTTGAAAACATTTCTATAGAATCCGTTTTTTCAAATTCCGTATTTAAAATCCCTGTTTCATCATACACTATTACATCTGAATTTAAATTTTGATACTTATTTAAATCTGTTTCATAATCAGCATAGATTAATGCTTTCATATTAAAACACCTACTTATTTGCTATAATACTAATGATATCTGATTGTTTTAGTTCTTGTTCACTAGATATTCTCATGTTACGTCTTGCATCAATGGCATGAGTAAAACCGTCTCCAATATCTGTATGTATACAATATGCCAAATCTCTTGGATTAGAACCTTTTGGTACTAACAATGCATCAGGCAATATGTTACCTTTTTGGTCAGAAAACTTATGTTCATCCTCTACAGGATAAACCACTATATTATTTAAAGTTTCATAAACGGCCTTATTAATAGTTTCTTGTATTCCAGTAGACCCATATTTTTTAAGAACATGCTCGTCAATGTAATTAAGTGCCATCTTTTGTTTATCAGATAATTTTGATTCATCAAGTATTTCAAAATGGTCTTCACCTGAATGATATTTAATAAGTCCTGCCTTAGCTGCATTGACCAATGCCAATTCAGACTCTGCACTTGTTGGAATAACTTGGTCATATTTTTCCTTAAGTCTTTTAATGTTATTTTCTGCTTGAGGAGTATCAATTTTGTTTGCAACGATAATTATTGGTTTTGCAGATTCCAATATCTTATCAATAAAACGTAACATATCATCTTTTTCCCATTTATCATAGTCACTATCCATGATACGTTCTGCTTCTATAACATCATCCAATAATACTCCTGCTCCAGTTAATTGTTCAGAAATAACTTTTGCAAAATTAAGATGCTCACTCATAACTTTTCGAATAAGTCTAGGCCAATTTCTTTCCAATATAGAATATACCCACATTGTAACTTCATGCTTAAGGAAATTTACATCATCCAATGGATCATGTGTCCCAGCTTCACAAGGATTTCCTTCAGCATCCGTTCCACCGGAAGCATCAATAATATGAATTAATGCTCTGGCTTGACTTAAATCATCCAAAAATTTGTTCCCTAAACCTTTTCCTTCATATGCACCAGGTACTAAACCTGCTACATCAATAAGTTCAACTGGAATGTATCTTATACCTTCTTCACATTTACCAGTTCTTGGATTACATATAATTTCTAATTCTTTACATGGACATTCAGCAGTTACGTAAGCTATTGCTGCATTTGCATCTATTGTTGTGAACGGATAATTTGCAACTTCCGCTTCAGATAATGTTGCTGAATTAAAAAATGAGGATTTACCTACATTTGGTTTACCTGTTACCGCAATTTGTAACATATCAAAACTCCTTCTACTTCGTTAAAAAATTAAAATAATCTATTTAAAAAATTTTGTTCTATGAAATTAATTAATATATTAATAATATATGTTGTTTTTAAATAATTAAGTTATTGAAAAATTAAAAATAAGTGATAAATGGAGGTTAAATTGAAAAATAAGGATTATGTGATTATATTATTACTACACACATGTAACCGAAGTCCATATTTACTGCTTCACCCAATGTGACTTGAACTATCTGTTCATCAGGATAACTTAATTTTTCACAGATAGTTATTTCATGTTCCGGACTGTAACCATGTTCTATCAAATATTCTGCTAACTCACTTATATGCCTATTAGGAAGTACGATATTTGGTCTTGTGTTATCCAGCCTTTCTAGTAAATCGTCTGTAGGAGCTTTACCACCATGAATAGTTAAAAGATTTGCTGTGTCCCATGGTATTTGTACTTTTGCTGCAGCTAGTTGAACTGAACTAATTCCCGGTATTACATTTACTTTAGTTTTTGGAGACAATTTTTGTATTGTTTTAAGCATTCCACTAAATCCCGGATCACCTGTGGATAAAACAGATACTTTTAAACCATCATCAAGATAAGATACTGCCATTTTAACTGTTTTTGGAATATCTCTAGGTTCTAAAACGACCATTTTAGCATCCAAATAATCAAATAAATCCAATGATCTTTGACTACCCACCAATACATCTGAGCTTTCAATAGTTTTTATTGCACCTAATGTTAAATATTCTTTGTCACCCGGACCAATACCTACAATGTTCATTTTATTCATAATGGTTCACCCTAAATATTTTGATAATAATACTATATTTGAATAAAGATTATAATAAAAATATAGAAAATAAATTAAAAAAAATAATAAAAGGAGTTTAAATCATTTTAAGTATTCCTGGAAGCATACCATATAATATAAGAATTAATAGAATAATTATCAGGAAATAACTAAAAGCTCTAACTATAAACTGAGCTTTAGTTTCACTGAATTCATGTTTATGTAAGAAATCCAATAAAGCATTAAATATTCTACTTATCCAACAACGAATACTCATAGGCAATGGTCTTGTCCACCAGTTAAGAGTGTTATTAAAATCTTTTCTACGTTCATCAGTTATACGGTAATTTAGAACTTCCTCAAGTATTAATCCACCATCCAATGGTTTCATAGGTAAAAGATTAAATGTACCAACTGAAAAGTTCAGTAAGAATACAAGATATAAGAACTCTCTTAATTCAGTCATTAACCATGGAATAAAAGTTCCATATTTATCCTGAACTTCTGGTGCCACTATTTTATGTTCCTGTGAACGGACACCTATATATGATCTACTGCTATTATTCGGATTCGAAGTACTGACTATATTATATGTACCCTTATCCGTAGTAATTGAAATATTGTCCCCTATTTTCGTATCATTCATTGCTATAACATAAGAAGAGTAGTTTCTAACTGTCTTGTTATTAACTCCCTGAATAATCATTCCATCGGACAATACTCCATCAGAGGGACTGGCAGGAATTACACTGGTAATTTCCATCCCATCAGAAGTGTATACATCAGAAGAAACAAATCCTCCAACAACCATCATCAATATTAAGGCAATGGCTGCCAATCCCATGTTAAACATTGGTCCGGCAAAATATACTCTTAATTTGCTGATACCGTTTATTTTTTTGAGTTCCTCTTCATTTGGTTCAACAAATGCTCCCGGAATTATCAACATCAATAATAAACCTACAGAGTCAATTGCAACTTCTTCAACCCTTGCAAGTACTCCATGACCGCCTTCATGAATTATAAGTACTGTTGCCAATGCCAATAATCCTGTTCCAAAAGGAATATACAAAGGAGAACCGGGAATATCAACTCCAGGTAAAATTAATGAAACTGTAGGCATTTCAAACATTAACTGCAAAGACCACAATATAGCTACAAACATAATTCCCATAAAGAAAAATCCTATTGGAATTCCTATGTTCATATATGCTGTCCAGAATCTTGGAACTTTTTTAGCTACTTTATCAATAATATCGTGCAATTTCTCTGTTTTAAGCATTATTACAATTCCTTGAACGGAAATACTGTCATATTTACCTTTCAATAGAACTGCCAAAACCCATACTATAACAAAACCTATTGCATAATACCATAATGCATTCATTAGAATGACCTTCTATAAATCTAAGCCATTTGATTTTCAATTGTAGTTGTATTTGCTTCTAAAAGTTTTTCTACTTCAACATTAATTAATTCTTCAGAATCATTATTAATTATGAAATTATCACAAGTAACTTCTCCAACAATTGAATAAGCTATTGAATCATTGTCTAAAATATCTTTTACTTTATCCACTTTATCCGATTTAACAGTAATTATGAATCGACCATTAGTTTCTGAGAATAATCTTTCATCTTGAGTTAAATCAATTGTAGCCGGAATTGTAGCAATATCTACATTTACTGCTTTATCTGATTTAATACTCATTAATGCTAATGCTGTTACAAGTCCTCCCTTGGATATGTCATGTACCGCTGTTATTTCATTATTACATTTTTGGATAAGTTTTTGTATTTCCATGGAAACTGCAAAATTTTCATCAATTCTTACTTCAGGAGGGTAACCTTGTACTACATTATGAATTTCCTTATAGAACTGTGAACCATCAAGTTCAGGATAAGTATTACCTACTACAAAGATTACATCACCTTCTTCTTTTAAGGTCATTGTTTTTATGTAATCATTGTTTAATACACCAACAGTTCCTACAATTGGAGAAGGATTAACTGTTACTCCCTCTGTTTCATTATAGAAACTTACGTTACCACTTATGAAAGCAGTGCTGAATTTATTTGCAACATCACTCATACCCCTAACTGCTTCTTTGAATTGCCAGAATACTTCCGGTTTTTCTGGATTACCAAAGTTAAGGCAGTCAACCAATGCTATTGGTCTGGCGCCCATACTTATTGAGTTGTTAATGGATTCCAATACTGCAGCTGCTGCACCATGATACGGATCAAGCAATACATGAGTACTGTTACAGTCTGTTCCTATTGTAAATGAGGTTTCATCATCCACTTTAATAACTGCTGCATCATCACCGGGTTTTACGATTGTTCTTAATTGTACTTCATGATCATATTGACTATATACCCATTCTTTACTGGTGATGTTTTCAGAAGCTAAAAGTGCAAGTAATGCATCTTGAGGATTAGTTTCAGGTATTTCCACATCAACTATGACTTTTTCCGGAGCTTTTGCTTCTCTTTCGATTATAGGTGCATCTGTAAATAATACATTAGGTGCATGACAGATTATTTCATCACCGTCTTTGATGATAAATTCTCTTTTATCAATGATTTCACCTATTACTGCATGGGATAAATCATGTTTTTCACATATTGCAGATGCCTTTTCAACATCTTCCGGTGAAATAGCAAATACCATCCTTTCTTGTGATTCGGATAACATTATCTCGTAAGGTGTCATGTTTTCTTCCCTTAATGGTATTTTATTTAAATCAATACAGGAACCATTTCCACCTTTATCTGCCATTTCAGATAGACAACATGTTAATCCTCCACCACCTAAATCTTTTACTCCGTGAATATCCAATGTTTCAAGCAATTCGTATGTTGCTTCCATTACACGTTTTTTAGTAAATGGATCTGCTACTTGTACTGCCGGCCTATCTTCTATTTCAGAATTACTTGTTAATTCTTCTGAGGCAAAAGTTACACCATGTATTCCATCACGACCAGTTGTTCCTCCCATGAGGAAATATACGTCACCTACAACTGGTGCACTTCCATATACTATTTCATCTTTTTTAACTAATCCTGCACAAACTACGTTAACCATAGGGTTATATTGGAAATTGTCATCAAACTCTATTTCTCCACCCACAGTAGGTACTCCAATCCTGTTTCCATAGTCTGAAATTCCTTTTACAACATAATCAAATATGTATTTTGATCTTTGATCACTCATGTGACCGAATCTAAGTGCATCCAATAAAACTACCGGTCTAGCACCCATACTTATAATATCCCGTACAATACCCCCAATACCAGTTCCTGCACCACCATAAGGTTCTACAGCTGAAGGATGGTTGTGACTTTCCATACCTATTGCTAATGCATATTCATCAGTTAAGCTAACGATACCTGCATCGTCTCCAGGACCTAAAATTACATCAGGACCATCTGTAGGGAAGTTTCTTAGAATTGGTCTACTACTTTTATAGGAACAATGTTCTGAGAACATTACATCCATCATTCCTAATTCTAATTCATTAGGTTCTCTACCTAATACTTCATTAATATACTTTAATTCATCATCAGTTAAAACCATAAACTCATACAACCTTTAAATTATTTAATATTATTCATTAATGAATATTTTAAGTTGTTCTTCTTCAATTTTCCATTCTTTTGTATATCCTTCATCTGAAGAGATATTATCAAATTCCAAGTTAGCAGTACGCACTTCATTAGATATGTAATCTTGATGTGGTAATACCGCTTCTTTAAATTCTTCACTACATTCAACAATTACCTGTATGTTTGCTTCTACATTCAAGTCTAAATCTTTACGCATATCTTGTATACGACGTATTAATTCACGAGCCATAGCTTCAGAATAGATTTCTGGAGTTACTTCAGTATCCACATATACACTTCCACCTTCAAAGTCACAACTTACCAAGTTTTCAGGTACTTCTTTTTCAAATAAAATTTCCTCTTCAACAAGGGTTATGTCCTTATCATCAAAGTGTATTGTGTATTCACCATTTTGTGTTACTTCATCAAGAATTATGCTGGCATCAACATCATCCTGTTCAAAGTATTTTTTAACTCTTCCCAAGTCTCCTCTAAGTTTTGGACCAAGAATAGACATGTTAGGTTTAGCTATTACTATTGCATTTTCTAACTCTGTTTCAATTGTAACTTTTTTAGAGTTTGCTTGTTCAAGTAAAACTGCTTCAAGTGATTCAATTGCTGATTTTACTTCATCACTTTCTGTAACTACTGTAATATTTTGTACAGGCCATCTAAGTTTAAATCTTGCAACATCCCTTGCATGAGCACTTGCCTCTAATATGTCACGTATATATGTCATGTTTTCTTCAAGGTCTGTATCGATTTCTGTTTCATCATATACCCAGTCAAGCATGTGTACACTTTCTGGTGCATCACATTCTACGCCACGGACAAGATTTTGATAAATTTCTTCAGTTACGTGTGGTGCAATAGGTGCTAATACTCTTATTAAATCTTTTAATGTATAGTATAATGTATAATATGCACCTAACTTATCTGGATCATCACTTTCTACCCATGTTCTTCCACGGATGAGTCTTACATACCACCTGCTTAAGTCTTCAAGTACAAATTCTGTGATTTTTTCTGTTGCTCTGTTAAATACTAATGATTCTATGTCTTCACTTACTGATTTTATGAGAGTGTTCACACGGGAACGTATCCATAAATCTTCTTGTCTGAATTTTAGGTCTTCTTTGCTATGTGCTGTAGGATCAAAGTTATCTAAACTCATGTATGTTGTGGAGAAGTAGTAAACATTCCATAAAATATTGAATAATTTTGATGAATTCTGTACTTCATCCCAATTAAATTTAAGATCATCCCATGGCTTATTAGCATCCAATAAGTAGAATCTTAGTGTATCTGCACTGTATTTTTCTATTACTTCTTCTGGACTTACAACATTTCCAATGGATTTACTCATTTTTTGTCCTTTGTCATCAAGAGTGAATCCGTGCATCAATACTTTTTTGTATGGTGCTTTACCGAATGCGGCTACTCCAAGTCCTAATTGTGAGTAGAACCATCCTCTTGTTTGATCATGCCCTTCAGTAATGAAGTCATATGGGAACCAATCTTCAAAGTTTTCTGATGGGTCTTGTGGATAATGTAATGCTGCCCATCCTGCTACTCCTGAATCAATCCATACATCAAGAACATCAGGCACTCTATGCATTTCATGTCCGCATTCACATGGAATTGAGATGTTATCTACATGTGGTCTGTGTACAAAATCACCAGATAATGTGTCATCACCGGATAACTCTTTAAGTTCTTGTTTTGATCCAACAACTACTTTAGAATCACATTCATCACAAGTCCAAATAGGTATTGGTATACCCCAGTATCTTTGCCTTGATATGGTCCAGTCACGTGCATTTGAAACCCAATCCTTGAATCTACTTTCTCCAGCCCATGATGGTACCCATTCTACTGCATCAACTTGTTCAAGCATTTGGTCTTTGATTTCTGTTACTTTGATAAACCATTGTTTTGTTGCTATGTATATAATTGGTGTTTTACATCTCCAACAAAGACCTACTCTGTGGTCTATTGTTCCTTCTTTAAGTAGTGCTCCATTATGATATAAATCATGAGTTATTTCAGGATTTGCATCTTTTACGCCACATCCAGCGTATTTTCCGGCTTCTTCAGTGTAGCAACCATTTTCTCCTACAGGACAGAATACTTTTATACCGTTTTTTACCCCTACTTCATAATCCTCTGGACCATGTCCAGGAGCAGTATGTACACAACCAGTACCGTCTTCCAATGTAACGTGTTCACCCAAAATAATTTTATGTGGGAATTCTGCTTGAAGTGGAACTTCTTCACGTAATGGGTGGTAATATTCTATTGATTCCAATGATTCACCAGTAACTGTTTTAATGATTTCATACTCATCTTCTTCAAATAAGGAATCAATTAAACCAGTTGCCATGAGCAATACTTCTTGTTTTCCTTCTTCATTTGATACTTTTATGTATGAATAATCAAATTCGGGATGAACACTTACAGCCATGTTTGCTGGTATTGTCCAAGGTGTTGTTGTCCATATCAATACATAACTTGGTACATCAAATTCTTGATTTACAAGTTCGAATTTAACATAGATTGATGGATCTTGAATTTCATCATATTCTATTTCAGCATTTGCAAGTGCTGTTTCACATTGAGGACACCATGTGATTACTCTTTTATCTTGAACTAAAAGATCTCTTTCATCTGCTTTTTTAAGTGTCCACCAACATGATTCCATATAACTATTATCATAGGTTACATATGGATCTTCCCAGTCCATCCAGATACCCATTGATTTGAATTGATCTGTCATGTCTTTTTTGTTTTTTATTGCAAATTCCTTACATTTTTCAACAAAATTGTCAATTCCGTATTTTTCTTCAATTTCCTGTTTACTTTTGATTTCAAGTAATTGTTCTACTTTGTGTTCAATAGGTAAACCATGAGTATCCCATCCTGCTTGTCTTCTTAAACTGAAACCAGACATACTTTTGTATCTTAAAAATGCATCTTTAATGGTTTTGTTCCAAGCAGTACCTAAGTGAATTCTTCCACTACAATATGGTGGTCCATCAAGGAACGAATATCTAGGCATATTTTCTCGTAATTTACTTGTTTTATCATATATATTCTGTTCTTGCCAGAATCTTTGAATTTTATTTTCCAAAGCTTTATTATATCCCTGTTCTACCTCATTTATTGGCATACAGTATCTCCTTTTAAATTTATTGTTATGGGATTTCATATTGAGTTTATGGTTTTTTGATGAATATCCCTTAAATTATAATCTTTTCATAAAATTAGATTATGTGAGATTATATTAATTTATATTTTTGTCATTACTTACAATAATAATTTCCTATTGACCAAAAAATACAAAAAAGCAATAATTTATTTAACATATATTATAATAAGGAAGTATAAACTCTGAGGGATTAAAAATGAAATTTTTAATTATTAATGGAAGTCCTAGAAGACAAAACACTTGGAAAATTATTGAACGCACAAAAGAAACCCTGAATAGTTTAGATGAAAATACAACTTTTAAAGAAATAGATTTGATTAATGAGAATATTCCTTGTTGTATTGGCTGTTATAATTGTTTTACAAAGGGGGAAGAGTCTTGTCCACATAGTTCTGTAATTCAACCGATTGTCGAAGAAATGAAAACTTGTGACGGATTGATTATAACCAGTCCTGTTTATGCCCTTAATGTAACTGGAGTAGTGAAAAACTTTATAGATCACTTAGCTTACTTCTACCATAGACCATTCTTCTTCAAAAACAAAGCAATGGTTGTAGTAACAACTGCAGGTAGTGGTCACAAAAAAGTTGGCAAATATCTGGATGAAACTTTAGAAAACATGGGTTATAATCAAAGATACGATTTATTTTTAATACATTCACATGATACTCATGGTTACTTACCTTTAGAGACAAAACAGAAAGTTGATAAAGAAACTATTAAGTTCTATTCCAGCATTAAGAATAATAAGTTGAATAGTCCTAGTTTTAAAGCATTGATTATGTATAATATTTGGAGAGCCATGGCAAGTAACAATACAATTGAATATGATAAAAAGTACTGGGTTGAAAATAAGTTAATAGACTATGAATATTCTCCAGATGTTCCTTGCAACACTTTAAAGAAACTACCTATGAAGATTTTTTATAAAATAATGTTAATGTTTTTAAATAAAAACACTGTAAAACAAGAGTAAAAAAAATAAGATTATGGATTAATTATCCATAATTAAAATGTTCTGAGTTTTCCTTCTAACATGAAGTCTTTGATGTCTGTGATGTTTTCTAACCATTTATCAATGATTTTTGTTACATCTTCTTCCACATCATCAATTGAGTATCCTTCTTCTGTTGTAATATGTGCTGTTGCAGTTCTTGGTTGATCGATTGGTTTACCTATTTGACTGAGGATAATCATATCTATATTTTTAACTCCTTCCACATCTGAAACTACCTCTCTTGTAATTTCATTTGAAAGTAAGTTGTATATTTTTCCTACGTGGTTAATTGGATTTTTACCACTGGTTGCTTCCATACTCATTGGTCTGTTAGGTGTGATGAGTCCATTTGCACGGTTTCCTCTTCCTACTGAACCATCATCCCCCATTTCTGCACTTGTACCTGTAACTGTCAAGTAGTACCCAGATTCATCTTTTTTACTTTCATCATCAGCAGTGTTGATTAATGTATCAACATTTAAATCTGTTGTTTTTGCTGCTAAATCTTTAACAATGTCTATTAATTCTTCTTTACCACTTAAGTATGCATCCCTATCATCTACATATCTTGATACGAATGCTGCTGCAATTGTAAGAGTTATGTTATCTTTTTCACGTAAACCCATTACTTTTATATCTTCTCCAACAAATGGATATTGTTTTTTGAAGTCTTTACTGTTTAATAATTCTTCAGTTTTAAGTACTAAGTTTTCTGTTTCGGAAAATGGTGCAAATCCTACACCAAATGATGTGTCGTTTGATGATGGTATTTCGTTAGGTCTTTGGAAGACATCTCTTAAATCTGCGGATCCTTCACCTATTTTACATTCAACAACTGTACCATATTCAACATCTAAATTAATTATAGTATCTTTGAGGAAATTTTTAGCAGCTTCTATTGCAATTGTATCTACTCCAACTTTGTGAGTTTCACCGTTTGGTAAAGTAAATTCATTTGCTGCCCTACCGGTTAATAATATTTCTATAGGTTTGATGATTTGTCCACCACCAAACTTAGGATCGGATTGACCTGCGGTAATTTGTACTTCATCAGTATTGTGGTGTAATACGTGTCCTGCTTTATCTTTGTAAGTTTGAGATAATACCCTACTTACTGCTTCTGCAATACCATCACTAATACTGTCTGGGTGACCTATACCTTTTCTTTCTACAATTTCGATTTCATTTAATTCTACTGGTCTTTGAATTGCCTTTTCGATTTTAATATTTCTCATGTGTACACCTATCTACAATAATCGAATAATAATTAAAAACTAATTAATATGAATAATCTTTTTAAATTAAGATTAATTTATAAAAAATATTTAATAATAATTTATTACTAATAATATATTTATCTTTTAAATATTTAATATTATTTAAGAAAATCATAACAAATATGGCTTAAGTTAATAATTAAATATTTTATAAAATATATTTATTAATCAAATAGTTATGTATAATTTAAAATTTTTCAATGAAAAAACTAAACAATATTATGTAATCTATGATATTACAATTGCAAATACTTTTAGAAAAAGATTGATAGGACTGATGTGGAAAAGAAATTTTAATGGATTATTATTCAAACAAAAATTATCTAACAAGTTTAATGCCAGTATCCACACCTGTTTTATGAAAGTTCCAATTGATATTATCTATGTCAATGAAAAAAATGAAATTCAAGAATTGGAAAAATTAGCACCATGGAAATTATATATACCCAAAAATGGATATATAAAATACATCATTGAATTACCTGAAAATAGCATAAAAAATTATGAATTAGAAAAAGGTGTTAAAGTGGTGGTTGAATATGAAAAATAGAAAACGAGACAAAACTAAAGGTATTGTACAAAAAGCTATGAACACCACCCGTGAAAGGTTAAAAAAAGGGAAATTCGACAAAGATAGTTTTGAAGTAGTTCCATTAATCATTGAAACTAGCAAGATTGATGATGAATTTGATGGATATAAATTAGTCCACATTACTGATATCCACATAGGTCAATGGATAACCAAAGAACGATTAGAAGGAGTAATTGAAATAATCAATGACTTAAACGCAGATACCATAGTAATTACTGGTGATTATGTTTCATATCAAACAGATACCCATTTGGAAGATTTGGAATACTGTCTAAAAAAATTAAAAGCTAATGATGTAGTACTCTCTGTTTTAGGAAATCATGATTACTGGACAAATCCTGATGCTATTAAATCACTTTTGAAAAAATCTAACATAATTAATTTAGAAAATGAAATATATACTATTAATAGGAATAATAAAAAACTTCAGATTGCAGGAATTGATTGTGTAACCGAAGGAAAAGATGACATTAGCCAGATTGAAGAAAAACTAGATCATGATTTTCCAGCAATTATGTTAGTGCATGAGCCCGATTTTGCTGACACAACCTGTCAATTAAAACCATTTATACTACAATTATCAGGACATAGCCATGGGGGACAAATAAGTATACCTCATATAAGAACTCCCATTCGTGGAAAGAACTTTAGAAAATATCCTTCCGGAGCATATAAAGTAGAGGAAATGGTTCAATATACAAATAGGGGAATTGGAACTAACATGTTTTGGTTCAGAATTAATTGTCCTCCAGAAATTACTGAAATAATTATAAAAAAGGTGGACTAAATGAAAATAATGTGGGGAATAACAGGGGCAGGCCATTTATTAAACGAAAGCATCACGGTACTAAATAAATTATCTAAAAAACATGATTTAACTGTTATTTTTTCTAATGCTGGATTAGAAGTAGTTAAATTGTATGGTTATTATACAAAAATAGAACAAATGATATCCAAAAATCCGGATAATAAAATGGTGTTCGAAGATGATGAAAAATATTCTTATCCATTATCTGGAAAATTAACCTATGAAAAATACGATTTAATAGTTATATCTCCCACCACTGCAAATACTGTGGCAAAAATAGTTAATGGTATTGCTGACAATTTAATAACCAATGTTGTTGCTCAGTCCGGTAAAGGTCAGATTCCTCTAATGATTGTTCCTGTAGATCAGGAATCTGGATTAATTACAACCATTTTACCTCCGCGTATCAACAAGGACATATGTAAAAAATGTAAAATGTGTATGGCAAAGACCATATGTCCAACAAAAGCCATCAATCCTCCCGAAATCGATGCAAGCAAATGTATTCGATGCAAGAAATGTGAAGGATGTTGTATTCATGATGCTATAATAACTGATGAAACATTTGAACTTTACATTAGAAAAATTGATGCTAAAAATACCAAAAAATTAGAGGAGATAGAGAACATCACCACCGTATTTAATCCAATGGACATACTTAAAGACAAACGATTAAAGTAATTTTATTCATTTTTATTTATTTCTCTTTTGAAAAATTTATGAACGTTTTCTGCCCCAATTATCTTTTCTGTTAAGCTCCAGTTTGACGGATACATTATAAACGGTTCCTGTTGAGTACCTCCAAGACCGCCATGACTTCCAATCAACTCCTCAAATGCATAAACCTCATCTTTTTCTGGATTGTAAGAACTGTTTACTAATATATCTGGAACATGTTTGAAGCCATTTGTTCTCTTAAGATGTTCAATTGCGTGCTCTCCATATTTATCTAGGAATCTTTCACCATCATATTCATCATCATCCAGGTAATAAACGGAATCTCCAGACAATACGATAGTTCCTAAAACATTAGATTTAACCATTACAAACCCAATACCT
The DNA here is from genome assembly GCA_015062805.1 of Methanosphaera stadtmanae. Taxonomy (GTDB): domain Archaea; phylum Methanobacteriota; class Methanobacteria; order Methanobacteriales; family Methanobacteriaceae; genus Methanosphaera; species Methanosphaera stadtmanae_C. The sequence goes on along the minus strand of SUTQ01000004.1, from coordinate 86,602 downwards.
TCATGTGCTGCCAAACCATCTATTAAACCAGGAAATGCATCCTCAATTTGTTCATATGTCAATCTTTTAGGCCAGTCAGTGAAATATATTAATCCTAAATTACCAGAAGCCAATACAATTGTTTGGGCAGTATCCAAACTAACAACTTCATTATCAGGTAAATCTATTTCCACGTTCTGTTTATCCGAAAACCTTTGCAATCTTTCCAATAATGGATCTTTTTCTTTTAGATATTCCCTTCTTTCATTTATTTGCCTAATAATTTTTTTATCATTGGCTTTATCCTTAACATTTCTAACTTTACTACGGGCAACTTCTATCTTATCTTCAATCTTATCCCTGGTATTTTCCACCCTATAATTTAACTTCTTCTTATTTTCTTCGGCCAATGGTTTGATTCTGAATTTTTCAGCAAAGTGATCATCATTTGAATATAGTATACTGTGAACTGTTATGTTTTCCGGCAGATAAGTTTTTACTAGTTGTTCAAGGTTCAATCCATATTTCTGTTTGAATGTTGGTCCACCGGATTGGCCATGATCAGACAGAATAATAAACTTATAATCTCGATTAACTTCCTTTGAAGCATTATACAAACGGCCAATATCATCATCTATTTTTTTTAATGCTCCAACAGTATCCCTATCACGAATTCCTGAATGATGAGCGATTTCATCATAACCCATGTAAGTGGCATACATTGCCTTATACTTACTTGAATAAATATCACCCATCAGGATGAATGTTGTGGCTTCCCTCATGACAATATTAGCTCCACTACGTGCAACATAATAGAACAAACCTCTTTTAATACAAGGTTTTATGCCTTTAACGTAATGATATATTCTTGAATATAACTCCCTAATCATGTCAAATAAAAACAATACGAGTATTCTTGCAATAACATAGGGTGAAGAATAAAGATAATACCAGGTTGCACTATAAAATTCGGATAATCGTGTGAATTTACTATAAGTTAACACGTAATCCATAGCATCACCAGAAAATAGATTACTTCTACTTGCTCCTTCATTTGAAAGCAATCCATTACCATTAGAAACCATTCTCTCTATCAATGGTGCTCCAGATAAAGAGTTGGATGATACTATTTTATTTCCGTTTTCTTTTTCAACCCACCGAAATGCCGGTATATCCGAATTGTTTCCATGCAAAATCCCTGCTTGCGATGAACTGGTCTGACTAGAAAGATCTGTTTCCCATTTAGTCAATCTGTGACTTCCATCATCCAATAGCTTTTTTAAGAAAGGCATGGTGTCATTTTCTATTGCTTCATTCAATATACTATAAGCAAGGCCATCGATTTCCAAAAAGATATAACCCGGTTTATTATCATTCTGTTTCTTTGATTTTAATCTTTTCTTTAGAACATTTCTATAATAAATTGATTCATCATCGATACCCAGAACCAATGAAAGCAATGAGTTGATTAATGCTAATAATAGAGGTACTGTAAATAAAGAAATACCATTAATGTATACTCCCGGAATAAACAAACTTATTGCATATAACATGAACCCATTTATTAAAAATGATCCAAAACCTAAAGTAAAAACAATAAATCTTAGCGAAAGATAAGAGACAGATGGCCAAATAATTGCATTAATAACTGACAATAAAGCAATTACCAATAAAGCAGTTTCAAAATCGGGTATTACTATTCCACCCAAATGTTGAGTGATAAAATAAAAAATTAAAACTTCCAAAAATAGAAAGATTAGTAATTTAAAAATTCTGGTAAAATTCTTTCCTAATTTTTCAATCATCAAAAAAACCTCCAGAATATCTTTAAAAAAATAAAAAGAGAAATCTCATAATTTGAGATTATCTAAAATTCAATGTAATCGTAACCTTCGGCACCTTCATCAAATGCGTAGTGTACTGTTGTGAAGTTACTCATAAATTCGGTTACATCTTCAGTAACATCTTTTTCATCCATTACTACTTGTTTGATGAACTCTGCTACTTGTTTCATGTCGTCTTCTTTAAGTCCTCTGTGAGTTAACTCTTGTGTTCCCATTCTTATACCTGATGGGTTATCACTGTTGTTTACATCATCCCATGGGAGAAGGTTTTTGTTTAATATTATGTTGTTGTATTGTAATGTTTTTGCCATTTTAGATACGTCACCTAAATTAGCAACATCCATTGCTACTTGGTGTGATTCAGTGAATCCTTGTTCTTCACATAATACATTGAACCCTAATTCGTATAAACTTTGAGCTAATGCTTTTGCGTTGCTAATGGTTTGTTTTGCATAGTCTTGACCGAATTCTAACATTTCAGCTGTTGCTATTCCCAATCCGGCCATATGATGTAAATGATGGTTACTTACTACACCAGGGAATACACAGTTATCAATTTTTTTGTGTAATTCTTCTTTACAAAGAATGATTCCACCTTGTGGTCCAGGGAAAGTTTTGTGTGTACTACCTGTAACCATGTCTGCTCCATCAGCTACTGGATCTTGGAATTGTTTACCTGCAATTAAACCTAAAACGTGAGCACCATCATAGATAACTTTTGTACCAACTTCTTGAGCTACTTCAACAGCTTCTTTTACTGGTTGAGGGAATAAGAATAAACTTCCACCAAGAACCATTGCTGCAGGTTCTCTTTCTCTTAATTTTGCTGCTAATTTATCCATATCAACATTCATTAATTCAGTATCCATAGGAACTGATGCTGTTTTTAAACCTCTAATACCTGCTGCACTAACACCTGCATGACTAATGTGTCCACCTTCAGGTACGTTAATACTCATTAATGTTTCTCCAGGTTTTGCTACTGCAAAGAAACAGGCTAAGTTTGCTACTACTCCTGAAGTAGGTTGTACATTAGCATGGTCACATCCGAATAATTGTTTTGATAAATCTATTGTGATTTGTTCAATTTCATCGATGTAGTCACATCCTTCATATAATCTTTCTCCAGGTAATCCTTCTGCGTATCTGTGTGAAAGATCAGATGCTATTGCTTCTCTTACAGCTCTACTAGTAATGTTTTCACTAGCAATTAAGTTTAAACTATTTTTCATCCATTCATGATGGGTTTTTGTTAATTCTTTAATTTTTTGTGCTTGTTCTAAATTAGACATTATACTCCTCCGTAGGGTTCGATGTATTAATTAATAATAAATGTTATATTATATGGAATTATATTATCCTACTCTAATTATATTATGTTTTTAATCTTATAATATGTTTATGAAAAAAAAGAAAAAACTTATTTGAGATTATATAATTAATCCTACAAATAATCCCATCAATAAGAATATTATTATAAACATTATAGTCAATATTAAATCTTTTAATGGAACTTTGATTTTTGAAAAGATAATATCAACTTTTCTGTTAATTAAAGTAGAAATTAGTCTTACTTCTATTTTTGTTACTAAAAAAGCACCCACTAATGCAAATATCCATGATATTGAATCAAGAACATGAGGCAAATAAACATTTAAGCTTTGTAAATAAGTACTTGTTGCTAAAAGATACCCCAGATTTACTCCATTAGTTACTGTCAAGAATATGGATAAAATTGAAAAAGTAAAACCAGCAATTATTACTATAATATCAGTTATTAAATTATTTTCAAGAATCAAGACTGGAGTTGTATTGATTAATTGAAATTGTCCCATAGTCATTATATTTCCATATGAGGAATAATTAGTAAAGCCGGACCATAACGATAGAAGAATAATAACCACAGATGCTAAAATGAAAAATTTATTTCTTTTAAAATAGTCTTTGGCATTTCCTTTGTTAAAGATATCCTTGAAAAATTTGTTAATAAAATCCCCTCCGAGATTAAAATAGTATCCTAACAACTATTTGATTTTAAAATATAATTTCCATAAAGATTTTAAAATTAGTGTTATTTTGGAGGTCATCAAAGGTAAAAAATAATAAAGGGAATACTCCCTTTATTGTTAACATATTTCTATGCTTATTTACCGAGAGCTGCTTCAATTTGAGCAAGAATTTGTTCGTTTTTGAAGTGTGCTTGATCAAGAGCACCAGTAGGACATGCAGCTACACAAGTTCCACATCCTTTACATAATGCTACGTTAACTGTAGATTTACCGTCAACGATTTCTAATGCACCAAATGGACATAATTCTACACAAATTTCACAACCACCACAGTTTTCTTCATTTACTTCTGCAATAATAGGTTCAATTTCTACTTCTCCTTTGATCATAGGAATTGCTGCTCTTGCAGCTGCACCTGAAGCTTGTGATACTGTGTCAGGAATATCTTTAGGACCTTGTGCTACTCCAGCAAGGAATATACCATCGGTCATTGTGTCTACAGGTCTGAGTTTTGGGTGAGCTTCCATGAAGAAACCGTCTGCAGATTTGGATAATCCTAATGTTTGTCTGAGTTCTTCTTGTCCTGCAGGAGGTACAAGACCTACAGATAATACTACTAAATCGTAAGTAAATGCGGTTGCTTTACCGAGTAAAGTATCTTCTGCACGTACTGTAATAGTTTTATCTTCGTTTTCGATAAGTTGTGCTGCTTTACCTCTGATAAATTTGATACCGTATTTTTCTTGTGATAATCTGTAGAATTCTTCGTAACCTTTACCGAATGCACGAATATCAATGTAGTAGATAGTTACTTCGGTATCTGGTTCGTGGTCTACACATAATTGTGCGTTTTTCATTGCGTACATACAACATACTCTGGAACAGTATGGGTTTCCAACTTTTTCATCACGAGAACCTACACATTGGATGAATGCTACACGTTTAGGTGTTTCACCAGAGGAAGGTTGGATTACGTGACCTTGGGTTGGTCCAGATGCGTTGATGTATCTTTCAATTTGTAAACCAGTGATTACGTTTTCAGCTTGATCGAAGATGTATTCTTCTTTTTCGGTTGGGTCAAATGTGTCGTAACCTGTTGCTACTACAATTGTACCAACTTCAATTTCTACAAATTCTGGTTCTTGATCGTGGTTAATACAACCTTTTTCACAAGCTTTATCACATAAGTGACATTCAATACAGTAGTCTTTATCAATAGTTGCAACTAAAGGTACTGCTTGTGGGAATGGAATGTATGCTGCTTTTACCATACCGGTTCCTTCATCGAAGTAGTTTGGTATTTCGATTGGACAAGCTTCTTGACATACTCCACAACCTGTACAGGTAGCTTCGTCTACGTATCTAGGTTTTTTCTCAACTGTTACTGTAAAGTTACCGATGTAACCGTCAACATCTTTTACTTCAGAGTATGAGAGTAATTCAATGTTTTCGTGTTTACCAGCATCTACCATTTTAGGTGCTAAGATACACATTGAACAGTCAAGTGTAGGGAATGTTTTATCTAATTGTCCCATTCTACCACTTACGGTAGGGTTTCTTTCTATGAGGTATGTTTTGAATCCCATGTCAGCTAAGTCAAGAGATGTTTGAATACCTGCAATTCCACCACCGATAACCATAGCGGTATTTTTTACTGCTACTTTTTCAGGTGTTAAAGCGTTTAATAATCTTACTTTAGCAATACCCATTCTTACTAAATCTTTTGCTTTTTCAGTTGCTCCTTCAGGATCGTCTCCGTGTACCCATGAATCTTGTTCTCTTAAGTTTACAAATTCAAATAAGTATTTGTTTAATCCTGCTTCTTCTACACATCTACGGAATGTAGGTTCGTGTAAACGAGGGGAACATGCTGCTACTACTACTCTGTTAAGGTTTAATTCTTTAATATCATCTTGAATAATTTTTTGTCCTGGGTCGGAACACATATATTTGTATTCACGGGATACCACTACATCAGGGAGTGTTTCAACATAATCAGCTACAGCTTTACAGTCTACTACTCCACCAATGTTTACTCCACAGTGGCAAGTGTATACTCCTATACGTAATTCTTCATTGTTTTCTGCCAAGTTAAATCACCTATTTAATTAAGACTATGATGTTCATAATTTGATTTTTTTAAAGGGAAAAACGTCATAAAAACCTTTTTTGTTAACTATTAAAAATTTAACAATTATATCCTATACTTTAAGATTATTAGATTATTATATATATACTTTTTTTTTGTTCGTACAAAAACAAAATATTGTATAAGTCAAATAAAATATTCTAAAAAGAATCAAAAAAAATTAAATTAGGAATGTAATAATTCCAGTCAGTGTTACAAGAGCCAGAATAGTATTGGTAAATATCACAGAACTCATGAGTTTAGTATCCAAATCATAAGTAATGGCAAGAACCAATGCATTCATAGCTGTGGACATTCCTGCCTCCAAAATTGCAACCTTAAAACTTAATCCTCCCAAGTTAATAGCACTTAATATGAAAAAGATTATTATAGGTGCTAATATTAATTTTACAAATGCAACAAATAAGGAATCACCAATGGAATGTTTTATTTCATTAAAATCCAATGTCAAACCCAAAGAAATCATTATTAATGGAATTGTAGCCTGTCCCATATAATTTAAAGAAGTTTCAATCACATACCCATATTCCAAATTCAGAAAATTAAATATTAATGCTAAAATTACAGCCCATAATGGAACAAAACCAACTGCTTGCTTTAACACTTCCTTTCGGTTTCCACCAAATAGACTGACCAACACCATTCCAAATATCACAAATATAACTGTTGTCTCAAGGTCAAAAAATATTGCATTTAAGAAACCTTCATTACCAAATACACCTAATGTGATTGGAAAACCAAAAAATCCAGTATTCATCATTGCACAAGCTATCATTATTGTCCATGTTTTAACTTTAGAATATCCTCTGGATTTACAGAACAAATAGGCTATAACCATACAGATGATACTTAATAGGAATGCTGCAAAAGGCAATACCAACATATCAGAATTGATGTTTGCAGTGGATAAATTTACAAAAACTAATGAAGGTAAACTAACAGTCAAAACAATTTTTGATAATATTTTACTATCCTGTGCTGTTAAAATATCCTGTCGTTTAAGTATGTAACCCAATGCAATCATCAATGTTGGTACTAATATTATTTCAATCGGACTAGGCAATTGTTTACCTCCTGTATATTATTAAATTATATTTATTATGAGTGGTAATGTTAAAACACTCAATATAGTTGTTACAAATATTACTGAACTAACCAAATCTACATCCAAATCATAAGTAATGGCAAGAACCAATGTATTCATGGCAGTAGGCATGGCAGCCTCCAATACTGAAACTTGCAATATCAATCCATCAAATCCAAAATGCAATAATAATATATATAATAATATTGGTGCAATCAATAATCTGACAATTGATATAAAAATGGTGTCTGACAGATAAGATTTGAAATCTTTAAAGTTAATTGTTAAACCTAATGATAACATTATCAGAGGTATTGCCGAATTGCCCAGATATGTCAAAGAATTCTCCAAAACATAACCTAATGGAATATTAAATATATTGAATAATAATCCTAAAAATACTGCCCATAATGGAACAAAAGTTAATCCGTTCTTTAACACTTCTTTTTTATTACCTCCGAATAATGTGGAGAGTATCACGCCAAAGAATACGAACATTAAAGCCAGAGCCATGTCAAAAAATATTGCATTCAAAAAGCCTTCATTGCCAAATACTCCCAAAACAATAGGATACCCTATAAAAGCTGTGTTCATTAAAGAAAGTAATAAAATTATTGTCCAAGTTTTTACTTTAGAGTAAGATCTAATCCTTGAATAAATAAATGCAATTAGCATACATATGAAACTGATTCCAAAACCAAATAAAGGTAAATATATCATTTCGCCAGAGATATTGGCCGTAGAAATATTATTGAAAATAAGGGCAGGCAAACTAATATTTATAACTATTTTTGATAGTAAAGAACTATGATTCTCAGATAAAACATTGGTTTTTCTTAACATAATACCTATAATTATCATTAAAGTTGGTACTAATATCACTTCTATAGAACTTACCATCAATATCACTAATTATTATATTGATTTTCGATGCTAAAAAAGTATGTTAAAATAAAATTAGAAAAAAGGGGGTTAATCATAAAGTTAGTCTACTAATCCATCAGTAGTAACTTTAAATACTGCTTCACCTTCAGGCAAGTGAGGACTGTCTACGAGACGTGCAATTCTTTTACCGGATAATCCTTTCTTAAGTAAAATCCTATATGTTGAAGCGTGACCTAATACGTGACCACCAACAGCTTTGGTTGGAGTTCCAAAGAACGCATCAGGTTTTGATTGTACTTGGTTAGTAATCAGTACTGCAACATTATAAGTGTTAGCTATTTGCTGTAAAGTGTGTAAATGCTGATTGAGTTTTTGTTGACGTGTTGCAAGTGATTCCCTTCCAACATATTCTGCCCTGAAGTGTGCCATTAATGAATCAACAATTATAAGTTTGATATTTACTCCACTTTGAATTAATTCATTAATCTTTTCAGCCATTAACATTTGGTGGCTACTATTGAAAGCTCTAGCCACGTGAATTTTTTTAAGAACTTCCTGAATATCCAAACCAAATGCTGCTGCAATTTGTTCCACCCTTTCCGGTCTGAATGTGTTTTCCGTATCAATGAATACTACTTCTCCTTCAAGTCCCCCTTCTTCTATTGGAAGTTGGGTAGTTACAGACAATTCGTGTGAAATTTGACTTTTTCCTGAACCGAATTCACCATAAACTTCTGTGATAGATTGTGTTTCTACTCCACCTCCTATTAACTCATCCAAACCTTTACTACCAGTAGTTATTCTACCGACATCTTCACGTCTTTCCATTACTTCAAAAGCAGTTTCAAAATCTATTTTTTCTGCTTTTCTAGCGGCTTCTATAACCTTAGCTGCTACTCCTTCACCTATTTCTACTTTAACACTGAGTTCTTTAGGAGTTGCAGTTGCTAAACGCATCATGTCTGCAAAACCTGCATCTCTTAATTTTTGTGCTGTTTTTTCTCCTACACTAGGTAAGTCTTCTAATTCTACCATTATCTTATCTCCTCAAATTATAGTACTATTGATATTTTTCTTACATTTAATCTTACATCTTCATTATAATCATTATATTGAGCATCAGCTATGACAGTAACCTCATGACCAATAAGATCCTCAATTTTACCAGCCATTGATGATTCATCGCCGGTTTGTTGGAATATCTCAATCACTTCTTCAGTCGTTGTGTCAATTAATTCTTCAGCTTGTTTTCTAAAGAATGTGGCACTAATAGTTCCGGTTTCATCTTGTAAAGTTGCTTGAATAATCATCAGATAATCAGGTTCTTCAATTTTTTCACCACAACTGTCACAGATGTATCCTTCTTCACTTTGTATTATTCGTGTGTTACAATTAGGACACATTGCATATAATATTTTTTCACCATTGATTTCTTCAATAACACCTTTAACTTTGATGTGTGCATCGTCGTCTTCAATATCTTCAATAAGTTTTTCAACATATAATTGAGTTTCGATTTCCCTTAAAGTAGGCATTAATTCTGCTTCTTCAGGTCTTGCTTTTCTCAAATTACTTCCACCAGATATGGATAATCTTATACGGTTGTTTTGTGACTGAATTGTAGGATTTTCAATGATTAAAGCAGCCCCATCAGTGAAATCTAAATTAGTATCATCATCCCATAGAGATACTTGAACTTCACCGGTTTCATCTGCAACATATACAGCCCTAACTTTTCCTTCACGACCATCACTTCTGGAGAAAGTGTTAACTTGTCCAATAGTTAATGCCCTTACTCTTAATTTAACGTTTTGTTCGTTTTCCTCTAGTTGACTTACAGTTCTATCATTATACCTGTCTTGTTCTAATGTTTCATAAGAAGGCAAGTTTTCGATTTCATCCTCTTCAGGGATTGTTATTCTTGAGGATTTTCCTACGCTTAACTCCATGGTTCCTTGACCAAGTCTTGTTCTTGCATTTTCTATTTTTATTGCATCACCCAATCCTTGATTAATATCTGCCTTATCATCCCATAATGATGTTCTTACAACACCTGTTTCATCAGCCAAATCAATGCTTCGTACTTGACCGTCTGTTCCGTCTACTCTTTGGAATTCTCTGATGTCATTCATCGCAAGGATTCTACCGATGACATCTACTTCTCTACCTTCATCAAGATCGACATCAAGTACATCCTTAATTTTGGTGATTTCAAAACCATCAATTTGTGATAGCTTTTCTTTTAGTTCATCATCCATTTCTGGATTTAATACTATTGCTGCATTCCATCCTGTATTATATCTGTAACTATCTCCTGAATAGTCATCGAATTCTATGTTTCCGCCTTCGATTTTTATGAAGTCCCCTTTGTTCATAGCTATTTCAGTTTCCTTATTCCATAATGTTACTCTTATGGAACCTGTATCATCCGTTACTTCAATGCTTCTAACCTTACCTTCACTACCATCATTTTTCTGGAAAGTGATTGTATCATATATTTTTGTTAAAACACCTAATATTGTAACATTTTCTTTTTCTGTTGCATTACCGATTTTAAAGATTTCCTGTTCAAATTCAGGTAAATCATAATCATCCTTAACTATTCTTCCGTTCCAACTATTTGATAATGAGAATACGCCATTTCTTTCTTGTGCTCTGGCTTTGATGATTTTTATCGTATCGTTTTCTTTAAGTTCTAATGTTTCAACAAGGTCGGTGTCATTGTTCCATAAAGTAAATTCCATGTCACCTGTTGCATCCATCACGTTTATTGTGATAATTTTTAAGGTTCTGTCTTCCTTTTTAATTTCACGTAACGTTGCAACTTTAGTTATTCTTACTATTACATTGTATTCTCCTTCTTCGACAATGTCTTCGAGATTTGTAATAGTTTCTTCATAGGTAGGTAAATCTTCACCAAGTTCTTCAGGCATGACCTGTATTGATGAATTGTTTCTCATCTGAACTTCCAAATCACCAGTATAACCTTTTCTTACTTCCAAATTATTGATCTTGACTATGTCACCTTCTTTTATACGGGACATATACTTCATATTGTCTGTCCACATTACAACTCTTATTTTTCCTGTGGTATCTTCAACTGTAAGATTTGCAACTTTTCCTTCACGACCTTTTTTAGTGGTAAATGTTTTGATATTAGAGATAGATAATAATCTTCCTTGAATACTAATATTTCCATTACCTTCTACAAGTGATGAAATGTTTTGTACCTGATTTGTATGTGTTTGCTGTACATTTGTTCTACCTGCATATTTTTCGACTGCCATGTTAACTATCTGTTCTGTTGTAATAAAAGGTGAATCACTATTTTCTAAAGTAATTTCTTCAATATCATTTAGAAAGTCTTTATATTCAACTTTATCTTTAACTTCTTGATATCTGTCTTTATAATATTCTTCATTTTCTGAAGTCATATCTTCTCGTCTCCTACGTGGGTTTTTATTATTATTGCTAATAATCGTGAATTTTGATTATACTTTTTTTATTTAATAAAAAATATTTTATTTTATATATATTTCTTACTTTATGTTTAGATTTTTGTAAGGCATATATAAAGGTTTTTAGGTTAATGCATGATAAGTACTCTATAATAAACGATGATAACATATGTTTGAAAATATCTATAAATACATTCATTATAATAATAATTTTTATAAACAATATTTATAATAATGATAAAAATTTTAATAAATATTATGTATTAATTAAATATATTTTCGTAATACTTAAATGTTTGTAATAATTAAAATTGAATGAGAAATTGCATTGAATTTGTATATAATTTATACTTAAATTGTAATGAATTTATTATAATTATGTAAGGAATATTGAAAAAAACCTTTATATACTCAACATCATAAAGGGTTAATGAGGATTGGAAAAAAACCATGAAAAAATTATAAAAAATAATCCTAAATAGAAAATACTGATTAAGACAATTGATTAAAAAACATATTTTATTAGCCTCCATGTTATCATTTATCAATTGGAACGCTTAATTACAAAAATAGATTAAAAGAAAAAAAATATATAAAAAAACTAAAAATATTGATATTAACCCTATAATACATATCCAGTCCTCTTTTTAGTTTTTAACTTATTAATAAAATATTTGGGACATTTTAAAATTTCTTTATTCTTATTTTTATTTTTAAAATCAATTTAGTTCAAATTAATATTTAAAAAATAATATTTTTTAACAAAACATTTATATAACAATGTTATACAATACAATAATTGTAGAAGTAAAAAAATAACAATGTTAATAACTATAAATTAAAATCTATATAAAGAAAAAAAATAAGGAGGAATATTAAAAATTAAAATAAAATATTTATCTTAAATAATTTGATCCTAAAATAAATCCCTAAAGACTAAAAGACAATTAAACTCCAAAAACATGAAAATTTAACATAATACTAATTAAAATTAAATATCCTATTGACCTCCAATAAAAAATGGTTCTACTCCTACCATTTATTCTTTTTAAAACCTTAACTTATTATTACATAATATTTTTTTCAGAAAATTATTCTTAAATTAAAATCATTTTAAAAAACCTCCACTTTCATACAATAAAAATAATAATCAAAATAATCAAACATATATATAAAGTGAGATTATCTTTCAAAAAGATTTAAAATTTTATCATATATCTATTCAATACAGAAAAAATCACTTTAAAATAAAATATTTACCAAAAGGAGGTAACAATAAACATGTCAATGACAATAGCTGAAAAAATATTAGCAAAAGCTTCAGGAAAAGATAAAGTAGAAGCTGGAGAAATAGTAATGGCAGACATAGACATAGCTATGGTACACGATTTAACTGGTCCATTAACACTCCAAGCATTAGAACAAATTAATACCGATAAAGTATGGGATCCGGAAAAAATAGTTATCCCATTTGACCACCAAGTACCAGCAGACACATTAGATGCTGCTAAAAATCATCAAATGTTAAGAGAATTTGTTAAAGAACAAGGAATAACTAATTTTTATGATGTTTACGAAGGAGTATGTCATCAAGTTGTACCTGAAAAAGGTCATGCATTACCCGGAACTGTAATCGTAGGAAGTGACTCCCACACATGTACAAACGGTGCATTAGGCGCATTTGCAACAGGTATAGGTTCAACAGATATGGCAATGGTATTTGCAACAGGTCAATTATGGTTCAAAGTACCTGAAACCAACAGATTCAACATTACCGGTAAATTACAGGAAAACGTAACCAGTAAAGACGTAATCTTAAACATCATCGGACAAGTAGGACAAGATGGTTCAACATACAAATCCTGCGAATACGCTGGTGAAACCATTCAGGAAATGGAAATGTCCGACCGTATGGTATTAAGTAACATGGCAATAGAAATGGGTGGAAAAACTGGTATCGTAGAACCAGATAAAATTACTGACGAATACCTCAAAAACAGAACAGACAAAGCATACACCAAATTCACAACTGACTTGGATGCACCTAGTTTAAACACAATAGACATAGATGTCAGTAATCTTGAACCACAAGTAGCATGTCCAAATTATGTGGACAATGTAAAACCAGCCAGTGAAGTAGAAGACGTTGAAATAGACCAAGTATTCATAGGTTCATGTACAAACGGTAGACTTAAAGACTTAGAACAAGCAGCACGTGTACTTAAAGGTAACAAAATTAAGGATGGAGTAAGAACCCTAGTTATCCCTGCTTCAAGAACCATTTACCAACAAGCATTAAAAGAAGGTTTAATGGATATCTTTGTAGAAGCCGGAGCACTTGTATGTAACCCATGCTGTGGACCATGTCTCGGAGGACACATAGGATTAATTGGTGACGGTGAAGTAAGTCTCTCAACATCCAACCGTAACTTCAAAGGAAGACAAGGAAGTCCAGAAGGAAAAGTATACTTAAGCTCACCTATAGTTGCAGCCGAAAGTGCATTAACAGGACACATAACAGCACCTGAAAAAAAATAAAAGGGAGGTAAAAAAATGGAAAAAATAATCGAAGGAAGAGCTCTAAAATTAGGAGACGACATAGACACAGACAGTATACTTCCAGGAAGATACTTAACATTAAGTAAACCAGAAGATTTAGGTAAACACGTAATGGAAGGATACGATTTACACTACAAAGATAAAATCCAAGAAGGAGACGTAATAGTAGCTGGTTCCAACTTCGGATGTGGATCAAGCCGTGAACACGCACCAATTGCTCTTAAAGCAGCAGGAATAAAAGCAGTAGTAGCAAAATCATTTGCAAGAATATTTTACCGTAACGCAACAAACATCGGATTACCATTGGTTGAAGCACCTAACGGACCAGATGAAATTGAAGAAGAAGACATATTAAAAATAGATCTTGAAGAAGGAACCCTTACCAACACAACTCAAGACAAAGATTATGACTTCACAAAATTACCAGAATTCATGTTTGAAATCGTAGAAAATGGTGGATTAATCGAATACTTAAACAAAACAAGATTTTAGAGGCAAAATATGTATAATATAGCAGTAATCCCTGGAGATGGAATTGGAGAAGAAGTAGTTAAAGCAACAACAACAGTCTTAGATAAGTTAGATGTTGAATTTAATTATACTCATGCAATAGCCGGAGACAAATGTAAAGAAGAAACTGGTGTACCATTACCTGAAGAAACCATAAAACTTGCAAAAGAATCAGATGCAGTATTGTTTGGAGCAGCAGGTGAAACCGCAGCAGATGTTATTGTAAGACTAAGACACGAACTAAACACATTCGTAAACTTAAGACCTGTAAAATCATTACAACCAGAAAAATATGGAAACATTGACTTCATGATTGTACGTGAAAACACTGAAGATTTATATATAGGGGACGAAGAGGAAACTCCTGAAGGTGCTATCGCAAGGAAAAAAATCACCAAAGCAGCATCCGATAAAATATCAGAATATGCATTCCAATATGCAAAAGACACAGGTCGTAAAAAAGTTACTGCAGTTCATAAGGCAAACGTTTTAAAAATATCTGACGGTTTATTTAAAAAATGTTTCTATGAAGTAGCAGAAAAATATCCTGAAATTGAATCAAACGATTTTTATGTTGATGCTACAGCAATGTATCTTATTACAAACCCATTGGACTTTGAAGTAATTGTAACCTCAAACCTTTACGGAGATATCCTATCTGATGAAGGAGCAGGCTTAGTCGGTGGTCTTGGAATGATACCATCAGCAAACATAGGTGATGAAAGCGGATTATTCGAACCTGTACATGGTTCCGCACCAGATATCGCAGGACAAGGAATCGCAAACCCAGTAGCTACAATATTATCAGCATGTATGATGTTAGACTACCTTGGAGAATCCGATTCTGCAAGAAAAATAGAAAACATAATTGTAGACGTGATTCAAGAAGGAAAAGTTGTTACCCCTGACCTTGGAGGAACAGCTTCAACACAGGAAATGGCAGAATATATTGCAAGCAAAATATAATAAATTAGTTATATAAGTAAAACAATAAAATAACAATAATATAATACATACGGAGAAATTAAAATGGACGCAGCAAAAGCAGCAGCAATCTTTATTATATTCATTATGGTAGTAAGTTCAGTATCAGCATTTGTATTATACTTAGTATAACTGCCTAAACATTACAAAATTAGGAGAATAGATATTATGATAAAAATAGGAGCAGTAGTAGCAGAATTTAATTTTGATATTACTAGTATGATGTTAGAATTAGCAAAAGAACATGCAAAATTTTTAGATGCAGAAATCACTGAAATTATTGCAGTACCTGGTGTATACGATATGCCAATAGCAATTAAAAAATTATTAGACGACGGAAATGTTGATGCAGTAATCACTTTAGGCGCCGTAATTGAAGGTGACACAGAACATGATGAAATTGTTGTACAACACGCAGCAAGAAAAATCACAGACTTATCCCTAGAATACAACAAACCTGTCACTTTAGGAATATCCGGTCCCGGTATGACCAGACTTGAAGCACATCAACGAGTTGAATACGGAAAACGTGCAGTAGAAGCTGCTGTAAAACTCGTTAAAAGATTAGCATAACTAATATAACCCCCTTTCTATATTCTTTTACAAAATAAAAAAAATTATAGGAAAAACAATATGGAAATTTTAACACCGGAAGAATTAAAAGAAAAATACACAGACCCATGGATAACACCATATCACGAAATTCTAACAGTAACTGATAATGACGAGGAACAAATAGAACTCATAGAATACCATCCATGCCCAATCGGTTCAGATTGGATGATAACCCAATACAAACAAACCAGTCCTTTAATAACCGATGCAAAACGTGACGGAAACAAACACACATACTACGTTAATAAAGGAAAAACAGAACTAAACCTTAAACCTAGTTATCAGGCTGCAGGAATTCAGGAAGCAAGCATTGAAGATGATGAAATCAGAATTGTACATGCCGGACTGGCAGGTGCGGGAGTAGGAGCTGCATTTTGTCGAGGAAAAGCAGATGGAGTTATAAGAATCGAATTGCTTGACAAAGGAGGTGGATCCAAAGTTGGACGTGCAGCGATTATTACTCCAAAACTTAAGAAAGTTATAATAGGACTGGATGACACGGACATTCCAACAGAAGGAGCAACCTGGACATTGGCAAACAACATTGCAAATGAAATACAGGAAGAAAAGGGATACCACTATCTTGAACATATAACCTGTCAGTTATATCCCAACAATCCAAACAAGACCAAAAACTGTGTATCAATTATATTAGTATTTGCAGTTAAAGAAGAAGAAAAAGAAGACTTGATTGCAAGTGTTAAATCTAAACTCAAAGAAAAAACTCTTTCAGAAAATACTGCATTCGTTGTATATGAAAAACTAAAAATACCGGAAGCAGTTCAGCAATACGCTTTGGAAGCCAAAAAATCAATGAAATATCTTGATGAAGCAAAATGTGTTGCAGAAGAAAATAATATTCGCGTAGAATACGTTACAGGTGAAGGTGGACTCATAGGGGCATTAGCTGCCATAGGTCTATACAATATGCCTGAAGAATATGCTAAAGTATATTATGAAGAATAATATTTCTTTAGAACATTACTCTTTTTTTAAAATATTTATAAAAATAGAAAAAGGATAGTTACTCCTTTTTATTCAACAAAACTTTTTTTGCCATCCTACAATAGCACATTGTCCCATAGATACACTTCCATCCCCTGCACAGGTTTGTTCATGCTGAACAAAAGTGTATCCCTCAAGTGTTACCAACGTTTTTACAACATTTGATATGAACTCGTTATAGAATACACCACCGGTAACACCTATTACATCAGTATTGTATGAGTTTGCAACTGACATTGCCAATTCAGCCAGTTTTTCTGCCAATGCCCTTTGGGATGCAACCGCAATTTCTTCCGTTAAAACTCCGGTATCTATCAAGTCAAGAACATCCAACAATAAATCACTTGTGTTTATTACTATCCTATCTCCAACCCTGTTTAAAGGTAGGATCATGTCCAACATATCAAATCCTTCCCTGGCAGCAGATTCCAGTTTCATTGAACATTCACCTTCATAACCTCTGCTTTTACTGAGTCCCAAGAGTACACTTATACTATCCAGAACCCTACCCATACTACTTGTATAAGCTGTGTTGAAGTTGTTTTCAAGCTGTTTTAATGTCATGTCAACTTCCTTTTCACCATATTTGAAATAGGAAGAGTAATTGTTTTTCATAAGGTACCTGAGTTCTTCGGTATCCATTGCACCATAAAGTATTCCCATTGCCATTCTGATAGGATATTTTGTACTCAAATCTCCACCAGGCATTGGCTGCAGTTCCAGTCCACCATGGTTAACATATTGTCCAGTATTGTTTAAGTATAAGACTTCTCCACCCCATATGTTTCCGTCTTCACCATATCCCACCCCATCTGCTGCTATAACAACCATTTCTTCAAGGTTATGTTCTGCCATTAAACTTGCAGCGTGTGCATGGTGATGCTGTACTTGAATCAATTCAGCATCGTGTTCAACACTTAACTCCTTTGCAAGTTTGGTTGTGTTGAATTCAGGATGCATGTCTGCCACTATATAATCCAGATTATCACATCTTGTTAATTTTAGCAAGTGTTTTATTGCATCTTCCATGAATTCAAGTGTTTGGAATTTTGAAGTGTTTCCTATGTGTTGTGATGGGTAACATTTTCCATCCTTAAGAACCGAAAACGTAACGTCCAATTCAGGGCCTACTGCCAGCATATTATCCTCAGTATTTATGTTTGAGAAATCAAATGGTTTTGGAACATAACCACGTGACCTTCTGATGAAACCTGGCAATCCGTTTCTGTATCTTATTACACTGTCATCACAACGGTTAAGAATTGTTCTGTCATGCAAGAGGTAATAATCGGCTATTCCATCCAGTTTACTGACTATTTCATCATTGTCTATCAACATAGGGTTTCCAGGCATGTTTGCTGATGTCATTACATAAGCCGGTTCTATGGTGTACTTGAACAATAAATGGTGCAGACCTGTGTATGGTAACATTACTCCCTGATTATGTAATCCGGGTGAAAGGTTTTTGGACAGACAGTAGTCCTCTGATTTGTTTAATACCACTATTGGTCTTGCTACTGATTCCAATGTTTTTCTTTCGTCTTCTGTATAATCAACAAATAGATTTGCTGTTGCCATATCTGGAGTCATACATGCAAATGGTTGAGTTTTTCTTCCCAATCTTTCACGTAATTTGTCTATTGCATCATCAGCTGATGTTTTACATACTAGATGGGTTCCACCTATCCCCTTTATTGCAAGAATGTTTCCTTCATCAATCAGTCTGCTTGCATCCCTTATCGGATCCCTTGATATCATTTCCTCTTTGTCATATAGATATACTCTTGGACCACAGTCCGGACAGCATGTGGCTTCGGCATGATATCTCCTGTTTAATGGGTCACTGTATTCATCTTCACAGTAGGAACATAGTGGAAAATCCACCATTGTTGTATTTTTTCTATCGTATGGAACTTCTTCGATTAATGTAAATCTGGGTCCGCAATTTGTACATGCAGTAAACGGATAATAGTAGTGTTGATCTTCCGTATTCAATATCTCATCCAAACATTCGTCACATATGCTCATATCCGGAGGAATGACTGCCGAACCGGATATTTTGTTGCTGCTGTCGATGATTGTAAAGTCAGAGTATCGGTTATCATCCGTTACCTCCCCCTGAATTTCCACTTTTATGCTATTGATTTCTGAACGGACCGGTTTGTGTTCCTGTAATTCATCCACGAATAAGTTTATATCATCCAGGCTTCCCTGTAAAACAATTTCAACAATATTTCCCATATTCCTTACGTAACCGTTTAACTGCATAACCTTTGCTAAACGATATACTGTCGGTCTAAAACCTACACCCTGTACAATTCCATCAACTAATAAGTAAGCACTATATTCCTTCATGTTTTTCCCATTATTACTTTAACATAATAGTTTATATTTTTTAAAATATTAAAATAGATAGGTTTATATAGAATTACAAACTATGAAAAATTAGAATAATTACTATTCTGTAATAAGAAGGAATTTTATGAGAGATATTTTAAAAAAGTTAATTGATGGTGAAATTAGTATCGATGATGCTGAAAGTCAACTTAAGATTACACAGATACAGGAACTTGGAGACAATATTAAATTTGATGTTTCAAGAGAAAATAGAACAGGAATTCCCGAAGCTGTTTATGCACAGGGGAAAACTGATGAGGACTTACTAAACATTATCAATAATATCAATTCTACCAATAATTTAATGATAACAAGACTTCCTGAAGATCGATTTAATAACATTCAAAATTACATAAATGAAAACATACTAGAAAATTCCAATTATTATAAAGAAGCATCTATATTAACTATTAATAAGACAGAGATAAAAAAATCCAAAGGTAAGGTGGGAATCATAACCGCAGGAACGGCAGATATTCCCATAGCAGAAGAATCCAGAATAACATTAGAACAGGCAGGTTACACAGTCATAAAAACTTATGATGTAGGTGTAGCAGGAATACACAGATTAATAGATAAGATAAGTTACTTGCTTGAAGAACA
The DNA here is from genome assembly GCA_015062805.1 of Methanosphaera stadtmanae. GTDB lineage: Archaea > Methanobacteriota > Methanobacteria > Methanobacteriales > Methanobacteriaceae > Methanosphaera > Methanosphaera stadtmanae_C. Next base: position 66,521 of record SUTQ01000004.1, on the reverse strand, counting down.
GGTAGATGTTGTCATAACATTAGCAGGTATGGAAGGAGCATTACCATCTGTTGTTGCAGGCATAGTTGATATGCCAGTAATTGCCGTTCCTACTTCAACCGGTTATGGAGTTGGAGAAAAAGGTTTTACAGCACTCTTTGCCATGTTACAATCTTGTGCACCAGGTATTGCTACAATGAACATAGACAATGGTTATGGTGCCGGAGTATATGCCATCACCATACTTAAACAAATAGAAAAAAGAGTAAATGAATGATTGTAAAAGGATGTGAAAAAGATGATTACTGAAATAATATTCCTTATAATACTAATTGCTATTGGAGCGGTTGCTTTCAAATTCATTTTAGATATCAGTAGTACAGTTGTAAAAATTGCAGTACACTTTTTAGCTGGATGGATTTTATTAACCATAGCCAATTTCCTTCCGGGAATCAATGTACCAATAAACCTTATTACACTTATAATATCAGGATTCGGAGGAGTAACCGGTACAATATTGCTAGCATTATTCTACCTAATATTCTAACCCCCTACAACTCTTTTAAAATATCTTCTATCCTATAATTAAATCCTTTTTCTTTAAGAACTTTATCTGCTGCCTGTCCAAGAATAAATGAAGATAAGTATGCAGCTTCGAAGAGATTAATTTTTGTAGCAAGTGCAGCTGTCAGTCCTGCAAGCAAATCTCCAGTACCCCCAATAGTCATTCCCTGATTACCTGTTCTGTTTAACTTATAATCATCACTACAAGCAATTACATCAACAACTCCTTTTAGTAAAATAGTACAAGCATACTCATTAGACAAACCCAGCAATAATTCGATTTTATCATCCAATTTTTTTGGAAGCTCTTCAGCAAATAACTTTTTGAATTCATATTCATGAGGAGTTACAACAATATTTTCTTCCAACATGTCCTTTGAAACCAATTTCAATGCATCAGCATCAATAATTACAGGTTTTTTAGTGGTTGATAATATTTCATTGAACAAATCGGACGTCTCTTCATCCAAGCCAGAACCGGAACCTATAAGAATTGAATCAACCTTCTGTTCCAAGTCTAAAAATACATTGTAGGCATCCATGGATAACACATTACCTGGAACAGTCCTTACAATAAATTCGGGATTGTACTGTTTGATTATGCCTGCAGATGATTCTGGCGCAATAATGAATACGAGATCTATTCCCTGTGACAATGCAGCTTCTGCAGCAAATACAACAGCACCAACATAATCCGGATTTGAACCTACTATCAAAATTGATCCGTTTTGTCCCTTATGAGAATCCTTCGCAGGACCTGGGATTTTTAATAAATCCCCTTCCCCCACATATTCCTCTGACACTCGAGGAATTCCAATGTCCAACACACTGATTTTTCCAACATAACTTTGCTGTGCGTTTACCAATCCGGTTTTCATTTTATGTAAGGTTAATGTTTCATGGGCTACTACGCACTTGTCATTTACCAATCCATTTTCAGGATTCATTCCTGAAGGCACGTCTACTGAAATTACTATCGCAGGAGAATAATTAATGGTATCTATAGCACTTGATATTGGTTCCCTCAGTTTACCATTGACACCTGTTCCCAATATTGCATCAACGATTATGTCAGAATTATCAGGAGTTACCTGGGAGGAATCAGTGACAATATTCAATTTAAGGTTCTTATCCGTTTCGGCTATAATTCTGGTGGATTCATAATTTAACTTGGAATCCTTGTTTTTAATGTTTTCAGGTTTTGCCATTAAAAATAAACGTACTTTATATCCGTGATTTAGCAGGTGTCTTGCTATTACAAAACCGTCCCCACCATTCCCACCAGTTCCTGAGTATATGGACACTTTTTTCTTTTCAGGGTAATTGTTAACTATATAATCAGAAATTTTAGAACCGGCATTTTCCATTAGAACAATAGTGGGAATATGGTTGTATTCTGTGTTTTTGTCCGTTGCTCTCATTTCAATTGGTGTAAGTACGTCCTTCATGTTTTCACCCTATTCTATTAAATTGATTTTATATTTTCCCAAATTTCCACCATAATTTCCTGCAGATATCTTGATGACTCCAGGAATTGTTTTAATTGCATCTATAGCAACCTGTGTTGCCTTTTTGATACTTTCTTCAGTTAATCCATCGAAAACTATTTCATATACTCCTTCAGCATCTTCCGGTAATTTTGAGTCAACCACATCCTTTAATGTTGGACAGTATTCCTCGTTTGTAGTTGCATGCATAAATTTATATTTTTTTGACCCAACCTTTGAACCTGATGCAACTATCCCCCCAGGAAATGGAGTGATGACTCCTTTGACTTCACGAATAGCATTTACTGCTGCTTCTGCTGCAACAAGTGCTGAAGATTGTGTTTTAGCCATTATAAATAGGTTTCCTCCTGCAACTGCATCAACTATTCCGAAGTTTTCCTCTATAAGAAAGTCTCCACTCATTACTGGAATCCTATACATTTGTCTTCCATACATATCCGCCTTTTCCTGGTAGCCGTCTGCAAAGAATGCAAGTTTGAACCCTAAGTTATCCTGAACTTCACTCTCAGACAAGAGATTAAAAACTGAGGTCGTAGCTGCAGTCAATACACATTGTCCAATCCTTTCAAGCAATTGTTCCTTCACTTTCTCGGTTTTATTCTGACATATTATTATAGAATAGCCCGGTCTTCCATCAGGTGTTTTTTCCGGAGGATAATAAGATTCTATTCCAGCTTCTGCAGGACATCCTATGAATGATGTTGCAAATCCTGTTGCTTCTGTTGCTGCTATAAGAGCCATTTTTCTAGTTGCTGCAGTAATCAATACATGTGCAGCTTTTGTACCGAATGCTTCCGCATAAGTATCTTCAATTATTGGTGAATTCATAATAAGTAATCTCCATTAAAAAAAATAATAATTATAAAAACTTTCGTTTAACTATATTAATTATTTAAATTTAACCTAAAATAAGATTTTCCATAAATAATAATTTTAAAAAATTTTTAAAAAAATAGTGAAATAAGGAATCACGAACTTTCAACGTATTCCAATGCTTTTGTTCCAAAGAACGGCAGTAATATTACTCCTATAATAATTACCATCCACAATGATATCATACGTTCCACAAGCGTTGCTGCAGTACTGATAGATGAGGATATTCCTGCCAATGAATACAACAGAATCATTACACCGTCGATGGAACCCAGTCCTCCAGGGAGTATAGGAATTATTCCAATCAAAGATGAAACTAAGAATACAGCTGCTATCATACCAAGTGAAACATGAACTCCAAATGCCATGAAGACAACGAATACCCTTGATAGTTCCAAAAACCATACTACAAATGAAATTACTGTAGCAATTACCAATAATTTATAATCGTTCATCAGGTATAACAAGCTGCTTTGGAATCCTACCAGAGAAGTTGTTGCTATGTCTTCATATTTATCCAAATCCCTTGAAGTAAAGTGTCTTAACTGTCGGAATACCCATTGAATCGCTTTAATTCCGAATGTTTCATTTATGCATATGTATATTATGAATGCCAGTGCGATGATAAATACAACCAAAGCTATCAGCAGCAATGAAAACAGTGCGGTGCTCAAATGCAGATAAAACATTAAATATGATATGGCAAATATTGCCAAGACCATAAATGGAATTGTATCGCATAGTTTATCTGCCATTACCGTTGCAAACGTTTTTTTGAATTCCGCTGAAGAGTTTTTACTCAATAAATAAGCTCTTACCGGTTCTCCACCACTACGACCACTTGGAGTTAAATCATTTATAGCAAGACCAACAATTGTCATTGCAAACAATGATAACTGATGATGTGGTATGTCCAGCGAGTTACAGATAATACTCCATCTGGTATTCCATAACCAGATAATCACAAACTGAATAGCAATTGCGAGGATTACGTAGTTAATATTTGCCGTTTTTAATGCATTGAAAATTTGGCCCGGACCTACAAACATTACCATAGCAAGTAAAATAATAATCCCAACTGCCAATAATGCTACAACTTTTTTATAATCCATAGTTTCACAAACCTAATTTTTTTAAGCAAAATATTATTGTATAACTATTTGGTTTTAGTATTTAATATTTATTTTTAAGTTTATATATTATGATATCTAATATCAATATTAGAAGATTGGGATGAAATACTATGGTTGATGAGAGCAGCATTAAGTTAGTAGAGGAAATTGTTACAAATTTAGACGATAATTATGTATCTGAAGAGTCAGATGAAAAAAAACCTTATGACCTGATTATTATTGGTGGGGGTAGAGTAGGTGCCCACCTAATTGAAAAATTAAAAACATGCCCTCGATATAACGTTACACTTATTGATGACAATGCGGAAAATATGAAGTCCCTTGAAGAAAGATATGAAGAAATCAATTTCATCATAGGAAATGCTACCGAAAAAAAGACTCTTGAAAAGGCGGGCATTGAAACGGCCGACATTATTGTGGCTGCCACAAGTGTTGATGAAATCAACCTTCTGATAAGTATTACTGCCCAAAAATATAATGTGAGCAAGATTATTGCAAGAACAACAGATCCGTCACACATTAAAATGTTTAAGAAATTGGGAGTGTCGGAAGTTGTCAGTCCCGAACTTGCTGCCTGTAGTGATATTGAAAAGATGATTATTCCCCAGAACATTTCTGAAATAGCTGTAATGGGAAAAGGAGACTTTGAACTAATAGATATTCCTGTAAAGGCCAATAGAATTGCAGGAAAATGCATATGCGACATCAGCCCCAATAAAAATTTTATCATAGTGCTGTGTCATAAAAATAATGAGACATATATAGCTCAAAATAATATTGTTTTAGAAAAAGGGGATTTGATTAGCGTTTTAGTCCGAACAAAATATATCAAGAAAACAAGAAAGTATTTTACTAAAAATAATCTATTTTCTATTTAAAAAATAAGATAATTTAACTTATCTATACTTTTTTTGTAAAAACCTTAAAAATATCAAGGACATATGAAAAAGATAAAAAAATTAATCAAACCCTTAAAAAGTTTCTTTCATAATTATTTATATAAAATAAGGGGGGGGAAGAGAATAAAAAAACCCCTTTAAGGATTATTTTTTATATTTTATTGCTATTTTACTTGGAATGTTGTTTTTGCAGTAGCTCCAGTATACCTACTATTACCGGATAGGATACTGTTACGTTATTTGTTCCAGAAGTTGTTGTTTTGTATGCATATGTGTAAATACCATTCGCATCAGTACTATTTGTAAAAGTCTGTCCATTAATCGTAATAATTATTGGAGTATACCTAAGATTATTACCATTTATATCAGTATATTTACCAGTAATCGTAACCACACTACCCTTCTGAACAGTACCTACTGAATTTACAGTAAATTTAGTAGCTATTTTGTCTATTACTTGGAATGTTGTTTTTGCAGTAGCTCCAGTATACCTCCTATTACCAGGATAAGATACAGAAACATTATTTGTTCCAATAGTAGTAGTTTTATACGAGTACATGTAAATTCCATTCGCATCAGTACTATTTTTATATGTTTGTCCGTTGATTGTGATAAGTATTGGAGTGTACCTAAGGTTGTTTCCATTAATATCAGTATATTTTCCAGTAATTGTTACTGTTGAATCTTTTGGCACGGCCTTTATTGGGTTTATTATTATATTTGTTGTTGTTTTGTTTGTTACTTGGAATGATGTTGTAAAATTACTTGCTTCGTAGTTTCTATTACCATTATAAACTAGGGATAATACATTTTGTCCCGTTTTTGTAATAGTGAAATTAGTTGTGAATGTTCCATTAGTGTCTGTTAATAAATGTTGTTTAATATTATTCAATGACACGTAAACATTTGCATTTCCTAATTTAGTATTAGCATAATCTCTTAATTTACCTTTAACTGTAACTATTCCCTCTGATATTGTAAGTTGTTCCAAACTGATTGTTGTGTTTCTTTTTAAAACTGTTAATTTTTTAGTAATATTAGATGGAGGATAATCACTACCATTATATTCAACATATACATTTTTTATACCTGTTTCATTTACTTTGAGAGTAATATTGAAAATTCCATAAGATTTTGTATATACTCCTCCCTTAATTCCGCCAATATCATAGGTTAGGTAATGAGATCGAATACCTCTATTATCATTATCCAATAATTTTTCAGTAATGGAAATTGTATCATGGTAAATCCCTACCGTATCATTTAATTCAATTTTTGATTTATAAACGTAATAATGGATATTGTCACTTTCTTTAGCGGAATTGTTAAAAAACTTTAGACCTTTCTCATTTAATGCCTTGGTATTATTATAAAATATAGCCCCTCCACGATAATTTGCATGATTATCCATCATAACTGTATTTGTACAAATCAATGCAGCATTATTGGAGTATATTGCACCACCATTTGTTGCAGAGTTATTAGCTAAACTACAATTAACAAGTGTAACATTATTATAAGCATCTGCATATATTGCACCACCATTTGTTGCAGAGTTATTATTTAAAATACAGTTATAAAGATTGAGATTAGTTTCTTTAACATTTGAATAATCTATAACACCATTAATACGTCTTGCTAAACCATATGCAGATATTGCTCCAGCATTATTAGCTAAAGTACAATCATAAAGATTGACAATACCTGCTTGATCTCTAGAAACTATTGAACTATTCGTGTTTTTAGTTAAAGTACAATTATAAAGTTGAAGTGTACATTTAATTGTAGTTATACCAATTTTGTTATTAGTTAAAGTACAATTAGATAATGTAACATCACAGTTCCATTCTGAATAGATTACAGAAGTACCCCTATTTCTAGTAAAAGTACATTTAGATAATGTAACATCACACAAGTAATATGCATATATTGCACTTGCTGTGTTATTAGCTAAACTACAATTAACAAGTGTAACATTATTATAAGCATCTGCATATATTGCACCACCATTTGTTGCAGAGTTATTA
>SUTQ01000004.1:2282-59528 GCA_015062805.1 Methanosphaera stadtmanae | reverse complement strand
CCACCATTTGTTGCAGAGTTATTAGCTAAAGTACAATTAACAAGTGTAACATTACAATTATAATCTGAAGATATTGCACCAGCAGAGTCTATTCAACCCCCCTCATCTTTGTTGCTATTAACAAAATTACAATTAGTGGCTGTGATATTACTAACACGGGAATATATTGCAGCGCCAATAAGGTCACGACCACCTTCATACCACAATACGCTACCTGTGTTATCAGTTAAAGTACAATTTGACAAAGAAATTTTACCACTATATGAATTTATTGCAGTTTTAAAATTTTTTAATATGATATTATTTAATTCCAATATGTTTTTTGAAGTTACGTTGATAAATGAATATTTGTTTTTTCCTGAAATAACATTGTTGTTTCCGTTTATGATTAGTTTTTTTGAAGTACCTGTATTATCCCATAGTATTGTATTGGTCACATCGTAGTTTCCCTTGTTAAGGTTAATGGTGTATGTCTGTTCAGTACTTTTTTCGCATTTTAAACTTCTTCCAACAGCTGCTGATAATTGTTAACAGTTACTTGCTTTGACGTTTTTGTATTTTCTCTTGTTGATTCCTTTTTTGAAACATCTTTTTTCGTAACATCTTCTGTGTTTATAATTCTTGAGTGTAGTGTTCTTGAGTATCAATTGATTGAATATCGTTATCGACAATATTTGTAGTATTGTCACTTGCTTCTGCAGCATTTACAACACTTAAACAAGCCAGTAATACCAATAAAACACAGAATATTAAGAATTTTCCATATTTTTTCAATTCCATTTACCTCCTAAAAATATTTAATCAAATAATAATTCAAAATTCAATTTATATTTTAATCAATCTCAATTATATAAAAAATTATACAATTAATATGAAAACAAAAAAATGAACAAAATGATAATATATCTCTAAAGAATAATTATTAAATGTTTTTAAATTATACCATTTTTAGACATCATTACAAAAAAATTCCCTTTTTTAGAACTATTTACATGAAATACCCTATTTAAAAATCACGAAAAAAATAATAAAATCCAAGAAATTATTAAAAATAATTCAAAAAAAGAATCTATCATTATCCTACCCTCAAAAAATGATAGAAAAAACAAAAAAAATTTAATCCAAGACTAAAAAAATAATAGTCTCAAAAAATATAAGAAAGGAGTTATAATCGGGATGCAATCATTACAGATAATGCTATTTGTTCAGACACCTGTGAAATAGCATATGGTCCGTGACCGGAGAATAATTGCACTGCATCCAGTTCTGATATTCTTAAAATGGATTCCCTCATCTCTTCACGATTACCTGTCGGTAAATCCGTTCTTCCAAAATTACCTCCGGAAAATACTGTATCCCCACTAATTAAGCTTTTACCGTCAAACAGACAGATTCCACCACGGGTATGTCCTGGCGTATGAATTACATCATAACCTTCCACAGTATCTCCCTCATTCAATTCTTTTATATCCAAATCAGGAACTTCCATTCCAAATGATGCTGCAACAGTAGCACTTGCATCTTTTTCATTTACGGTCTGCAAATCCAACGGATGCATGTATATTTCATATCCATATTCCTCCTGCAATTGTTTATCAGCTCCCATATGGTCAAAGTGACAGTGAGTGTTGACAATTCTTTTTATGTCTGTCATTTCCAATCCTGCGGCCTTGATTTCTTCCTTAAGATAATCGATATTTTCTCCACTTCCAGGATCAATCAACGTTTCTCCAATAATATAAGTATTTGAATCTCTTCCTTTTCCCATTATAATTATTATATCATCTACTTTATCCATATTTTCACCTATTCAAATTCATATTCTAATATGTAATGTCCCGGCATTTTTCCTATTAATCTTTTATAACTTAGAGTTTTCTCTTTAAATCCTAATTTCTTGAAAAAATTTAAAAGATAATCATTTCCATATTCAACATCCAAAATAACACACTTGGAATTATATTGGAGTGCTTTTTGTAGGGATTTTTTAATTAATCTTGTTCCATGACCCTTATTTCTATACTCTTCAAAAACGTACAACTCTTTGATAACAAAAACATTTTTCATCAAATTGTATTTAAATCCATCAACAGCTCTATTAAGCATCATAAAAGGCAGTGAAAATTTTTCAGTATCTTTAAATGCCTTGAATGTTGAATTTCGAGGTATTTGATCTATTTTATATGATATTACAAATCCTTCTATCTGTTCTGGATTTTCATCATAGATTACTGTTATAAAATATCCATGATATTCATTAACATATTCACTGTTTATCAGTTTTATAATGGCTTCAATTGCGTTCTTTTTATCCATAAACAACAGGTCAAAGAATCGTTTATTATTCATATAGATTCCGTTGGCAATTGGAGTCATGTCATCGTTTTTATACAATTTTCTAAAAGAGGTCATTTCATCACATTTTTAAGGAGTAATTAAATAATATTTTATCATCAAAGATATAAAATTTTTAATATTTTGTACTACAAAATTAATCCTATGCAAACAAAGACAATTCTTCTAAACGATATTGATTATATCACCCGCAATGACAAACCGGTTATCAGATTATTCGGAACAGATCCCGAAAGCAATCAGAACATTATTGCCTATGACAATTCATTTGTTCCGTACATGTACGTTCTTGCCTATGATTTGGATGAATGCCTAAATCAGCTTCGTGAACTGGGTTTGGATAATCTTGAACTTGAAAACAAAATCGACATTGGTGTTGAAAAGGAATTCATTAAAATAATTCTAAAACATCCACAGGAAGTTCCCAAAATCAGAGACACTATCCGTGACCTGAGTGAAGTCAAGGAAATTAGGGAATATGATATACCATTTTATAGAAGATACCTTATCGATAAGCAAATCACTCCCCGAAATATCATTAAATTGAATGGACATGTCATTGAACGAGAAATTTACGGGGACATCAACATAGACAATGACGTTCTCCTGTTTAAAATGGAAGAAGAGCCTGTTGACACTGGAAAAACGATTACCCGAAACAAGGTTCTGAGCTTCGACATTGAAGTCTACAATGCGGAAGGTATGCCCGAAGCAGAAAACGACCCGATTATCATGATGAGCCTAAGTGGAAACTATGGATTCAATAAGGTTCTTTCCACAAAAAAGTCTGAAAAGGAATTTGTTGAAACTTTAGATTCTGAAGAGGAAATGTTGAAACGTTTTGTTGAAATCATAAAGGAGGAAAATCCTGATTTGCTGGTGGGATACAATTCAGACAACTTTGACCTGCCGTATATTAAAAAGAGAGCTGACGTTCTTAAAGTCAAGCTAAATCTGGGTATAGACAATTCTTCAATAAAGTTCATGAAAAGAGGGTTCAACAATGCGGGAGTAATTAAAGGAAGAGTTCACGTAGATTTATATTTGCTGATAAGACAGTATATGCGTCTGGAACGTTACACCTTAGAAAGGGTTTATGAAGAACTGTTTGATGAAGAAAAAATTGACGTTCCCGGAGAAAAAATATACCAGTACTGGGATTCGGATGATGAAAGGCTGGAAGAATTGTTTGATTATTCCATGGACGATGCTGTTAGCACAACGAAAATAGGTGATAAGATCACACCATTAACCATTGCACAAAGCAGATTGGTAGGTCAACCCCTATTTGATATTGCACGTATGACCACTGGCCAAATGATTGAATGGTACCTTATGCTAAAAGCCTATGAAAAGAATAACATCGTTCCAAACAAACCTTCAACCAGTGAATACAATGAACGCAGACTATCCAAGAAAAACGAGGGAGGATATGTTAAGGAACCTGAAAAAGGACTGTTTGAACATATCGCATACCTGGACTTTAAAAGCCTATATCCAACAATTATCATTGCACAAAACATATCTCCCGACACTTTCACTACGGGGGAAGGATTGAATGAAGACGAATACCATGTTTGTCCAGAAAACGGATATAAATTCCTCAAGGAACCTAAAGGATTTATTCCTTCAATAATCGGAAACATTTTGGATGAGCGTCAGAAAATCAAAAAAATGATGAAAGAGGAAAGTGTTCCTGAACAGAAAAAGGCATATGACTTTGAACAGCAAGGTTTAAAAAGATTGGCAAATTCCATGTATGGTGTTTATGGCTATTCAAGATTCAGATGGTATAAAAAAGAATGTGGTGCAGCAATTACCGCATGGGGAAGAGAATATATACAGGATGCAATGAAAAAATCCGAAAAATATGGTTTTAAACCTATATACGCAGATACGGATGGTTTTTATGCAACATATGTTGGCGACCTGGAATAATTACTAAAAAATAATATAATTAAAAAACATATAATATAACAAGAAAATATGAGAAATTAATATGAAACTTACTCCTTTACAAATGTTAGCTATTCTGGTTATATTGGCGGGGATAGCATATGGAACTTATGCGGCAACTGTAGACCAATTGCCAGACATAACAGGTGTTGTTATGGGAAATACTACCAGCAGTTCCAATATTACAAACAACAGCATTGGAACGGTCTACATACAAGATGAAACTAACACGACGAACACTTCTGTAATAATTACAAAAAACACGAAGATTTATAAGGAGAACAGTGAAAATCAACAGGTGGAAACCAACATGCGCGATTTGAAAAAGGGTTGCCGTATAGAAGTCAATACAATTGGTGATCCTACAAATACCATTCCGCCACAGATTGTTGCAGAAAGAATACTCATTAAGAGAACACCCAAATAACCTCCCCCAAAAAATATTATTTTTTAAAAAAAAAGTAAAGAAATTTTAAATGGATTTCGATATTTTATTGTCAGGATATCTGAATTTTTTAGATATTATTCCATTGTCAATTAGAATTCCCTCTTTTTCCAATAAAAATTCCTTGTAATATCCATCAGTAGTTCCAGCATATCCTCCAACAGTCCAATCAGAACGTACAGTCCTATGACATGGAATTACTAAAGGAAATAGATTATTAGACAAAACATTAGCTACAGGCCTTGCACTTTTTGGCTTACCTATCATTTCTGCCAATTTCTTATACGATGTAACCTTACCGTATGGTATTTCACTTTGTTTGGTGAGCACCGCTTTCTGGAAATCCGTCAAGTCTGAAAAGTCAAATCTTTCAATGTTGAAATGAACTTCCTTTCCGAGAATTACATCCTTTATATCTGACATCAACTGAAAGATTTTTTCGCTAGGTGATGTTTCTGTGACTACCCCTGAAAATGCTATCTTCCCATAATTCTGTTTGTTTGTATTCACATCGGGCAACACAACCTGTTTTAAAATTTTTGTCTTATCATCCCACACAATCCCTATTTCACCTATTAAAGAGTAAAAACTCAAATATTTAAGTGTACCTAAATTCATCACCCCCCAAATTATCATTTGGTAGCTAATTGATAGTAATAAGTTTATTTAAAGTAAAATATATAGGTTACTTAAAAAAGATAATACAAAAAAGAAAAAAAGTATTAAAAAAGATTGATAAAAAAAAGAAAAAATTCCAATTAATAAAAATGGGGTCACTGGGATTTGAACCCAGATCCTAGGATTTCTCTTGTCTCAGCACTCCAATTGATCATCATCGTTATGCCTCAGTGTGCGCACTTTCTTCAAAGACAACTGGAGTCCCAGATGATGCCTGGTTACACTATAACCCCTATCATGTAATAAAGTTACTAAGACCAAATCTTAGGATATAATACTATATATTTACAAAAGTCATATATAAATTTTTTTGTTTAAAAAAAAATAGATGAAAAAATCATCTAAATTTTTTCATCCTCATCAAGAGCTACCCTCATAGTATCAGAATCTTGAGGCATGTATCTTAAAAAGTCATCTGCTGCCCTTCTTACATCAGAAGAACCGATAATGTAACGACCTGCAATAATGATGTCAGCACCATTACCTAAAGCTGTGTCAACTTTTTCAGGAGTTACTCCACCAGCAACAGCTATTAAACCTCTTTTACCTAACTTAGCTTTAATGTCGAGTATATTTCCCCATTCGGATTGTTGTTCGTTATCATTGTCACTCATTGTTTCAGAGTCAATGTTTCTGTGTAACAATACGATGTTAGGTTTCAATTTGAGTTGTTCAAGTTTTGCAGGAATATCCTTAACGTTCATCATGTCAAGAATGGAATAGACACCCTGCTTGGTACATTCATGGATTGCCTTTTCAATAGATTCATTAGTACCTAAACCGGAAATAGCAACTGCATCAGCGGTTTCATCTGCTGCCATTTTAACTTCTACCCTTCCAACATCTAATGTTTTTAAATCAGCGATTATGAAAGCACCAGGCCTTTCTTCCCTGATTTTACTGATAATTTCTACACCGAATTTTTTAACAAGAGGTGTACCTGCTTCAATCAAGATTCTTTCACGTTTAGGTAAATCTCTTATAATGCTGCGCATCTTATCTTCGTTATCAAGATCCAATGCAACCTGTAAGTAAGGTGGGTTCCATAATTTCATAGCTTTGAATCCCATAATTGGGTGTGTTCCCCTATCTTTTTCAGCCAAGACTTTATCAACAGAAGGATACTTGTCAAATGCACGTTTAATTGCAAGTTTAGTAGCTCCATAGTTGAATTGATAAATTTTACGATAATCTTCTGCAGCAGGATCTATAAATACGTTAACCATCAATACAATGTCTTCCACCATATCCCTAGGTATAATTTCTTCCTCTACTGCATCAGCAACAGCTCTAGCGACAGCGGTCTGAGCAGGACCAAAAATTTTACTAGCATCACCTAAATTCTGAACAGTTACTTTAGGTATAATGAGTGTTGCAGGTTTTGTTGGTAAGTTAGGTCTTACAACAGACAATAAAGGAGTGTGTCCAACAGACATGTTACCCATATTAGTTGCAAATGCTGTTCCTACAGGACCATTCTTATCCCCAACAATCAAGTCGATATGAGCAAGTTCTGGCCCATTACCAATTAAAGCTTCTCCTATTTCATACATAAGTTAATCTCCGTTAAATTTTTGACAATGACCCGTTGCAGATCATTAGATATTGGATAATCAAATATTTTTATTATAATATAATATATGTAATTTTTAAATAAATATAATTGACTATTAAAAAAATAAAGTAAAAAAAAATATTATAAATAAAAACACAAAAATAGTAACAATCCATATAAAAGAGGAAAAAAAATGATAATAGACACCCACATCCACAGCCAATATTCAAAGGACTCAATAACCCCCCTTAAAGATATAATAAAATACAGCCAAAAGATTGGACTAAATGCAATAGCAATCACGGACCACGATGAAATAGAGGGAACATGGGCCGCAAGAAAACTTGAACATGAAGGACTAATCCTAATTCCGGGAGAGGAAGTAAGCAGCACAAAAGGCCACATAGTCGCCCTAGGAATAACAGACTACATCAAACCACTTCAAACTCCGGCAGAAACTATAGACCAAATCCACGACAATGCAGGAATAGCAATATCCGCCCACCCCTACTGCTACTACAGAAGCGGATTGGGAGACATAGTAAGACAACTGGACATAGACGCAATGGAAACAAAAAACTCAAGATTCATACTTGGAATATCAAACTACCTTGCAAAGCAGGTATCACAAAAAAACAAAATTCCGGAAATAGGAGCAAGCGATGCACACTTCATCAAGGGAATAGGACGCTGCTACACACAACTGCCTGACTGTGACAGCGTAGACGAGATACTGAAAAACATAAAAAAAGGAAAAACAACGGCCCACGGAGAACGTACACCAATGAACCTGATAATAAAGGAAGTAATAAGAAAAAAAGGAAGAAAGACAAAACCGAAAACTAACTAGACATATATCATTAATTCATACTCGTGACCTCCAACTACCTTTCTTGCAGAGAATACGTCAACATAATCCCCACTTTTTTTATTTATAAGCGTTTTATTCAAAGTCAAATCCCTGATAACAAAGGAATCCTCTGCCAAAACGTCACATACAACACTACGGGCACTTGAATCGTTAGCACTCAATGAAAGCAGAAGATTAGTATCATGAACATCAATTGAACTTAACAAAATAAGCCTATCCAATGCGACATTGGAATCGGGCAAGGCATCATCCTCAGTGCTAAGAACAAAAGCCATGCCCACCAGCACTACAAGAAGAATTAAAAAAGCCAGGAGTGCATCATACAACAGGAACTGTCCATAACTATTCATATTTATCCTTTATCCACCTCACAACCTCATCCTTCTTAGCTATTATTTCATTGGTTACCCTGTCAATTTCCGCGGCACCCTCATCAAAATCAACTGAATCCAGAGAGTCAACGACCTTTTTAACTGGAGTATAGGCAGCTTCCCTGAACTTGGGAACCAATAGGCGGACCTTGCCGTCGGCGGACTCAATTGTTGTCCTGCCGCTGTCATTGACTCTGCCGATAATGTCCGACCTGATGTTGGACCTGGCCAATGAACCAATAATTTCATCAACAATACCTGCCGGAGCAATAATCATGAGCGAATCTATGGAAACTCCCAAAGGATCAATATCCAAATCACTCAACATTGAATAAACCCTGGGATTGATAAGGTCCACAATCCTCTTCTCAAACAGATGGATACCCAGACCGGTAGTTTTGTTGATTTCATTGGCATCACCGTTAATACCACCGTTTGTAATGTCCGTCATGGCATGAATACCTTCAATTGAGTTAAGGATATTTGAAGCCTTGACAAACTGAACGTTCAACGTCTCTTCAATGACCTCAGGATAATTGTTGTAAATTGCCGTGGTAGTGATGGTACCTCCACCGGAACCTTCAGTCATAATGATAACATCCCCCGCTTCGGCTTCACTTCTGGCAGTAGGTACATCAGATGAAGTACCGACAGCACCAACGGCACCGACAAGCCTGTCACCCAGGACCATGTCTCCACCTACACGAAGAGTACTTCCGGAAACCAGTGGAACTCCTGTCAACTCACTAACAGCACAGATTCCTGCAGTAAAATCCAATATCTTGGCCACATCACCATCATCTGCCAAATGAATATCGCTTATGAGACTAACAGGTTTGGCGCCCATAACACAGACGTCACGAAGAGTAGCCCTGGCAGTATGGAAACCGGCCAAAAAGGGGTAGTCACCCAAACGGGAATGGATACCGTCAATGGCTGTTGTTACAAAACGGGAATCTTCGTCAATGGCCACAACACCACCATCATCCTGGGCAGTGGGGTTGACAAGAGCGCCTACAGAGGTATTTCCAATTATCTCAGCGATTTTACTATGAACAAAAAAGTCGCCCTTACCCCTGGAACCCACACCGAATTCACCCATGTGAATATTGGAACGTGGATAAGACATGACTTTACTCTCACCGATATCGGATACTAATCTGACCTCATCAAAAACGGCCTTAGAAAGCCTATCAGAATCGGAAACACTCATATCCTTGTAGAACCTGATAATGGAGCTGAGTTTTTCTACAATATCGTCCTCAGATTCAGACTCGCTAATACACTTTTTTACATAACTTTCCATATCCATAAAAATCACTGTTAATACAAATAACTAAAAAAGTATGATAAAATTTATATCATACACCATTAATAAAATTTCCCAAAAAAAGACAATTAAATCAAATCAACAAAATTCTTCAAAATGCCAAGACCAACCTTACCACTCTTTTCAGGATGAAACTGAAGAGCAAAAAGGTTATCCCTTCCGACAGCAACGGGAACATCCATACCATAATCACAATAAGCGGTAACATAATCCCTACATACAGGATCAATAAAATACGAATGAACAAAATACATATACTTATTATCTGCACCCTCAAGAATGCTAACATTATTCAAATCAGTATCATTAACCCTAATCTGATTCCAGCCCATATGAGGAATCTTAAAGGAAGTATCCAAATCAAAATGCCTACAGGAACCTTCAAAAAAGCCCAAACCTCTAACACCAGGAGTTTCCTCACTTGACTCAAACAAAAGCTGCAAACCAAGACAAATACCAAGCAACGGCTTATCCGATTCCACATGAGACCTGATAACATCCACAAAATCAGACAAATTATTCATAGCAACACCAAAAGCACCAACCCCCGGAATAACAAGAGCATCAGCATCAGCCAAAACATCCTTATCAGAGGACACTACCACATCCTTACCAATACGAGTAAATGCATTATGAATACTACGTAAATTTCCACTACCATAATCAACAACAACTATATCACTAATAATAACACAACCTAAAAAAAATAGAAAAAAAAGAATTATCGAGAACCCGATGGAGTTTGAGAATCATAATAATCCTTGATTCTGATAGTATCATCCAAATCAGGAGTAGAAACTTCATGTAAAACCGTATTCTCAATGGCAACAATAGTATGAGGAGTATTAGGTTCAATCCTAACAGTATCCTTGGCACCAAAATATTCCTTACTATCCTCAAATTCTATGTAACCCTTACCACTGACAATATACATAGTTTCATCCTTATTAGGATGATAATGGAAACTGGTCTGATAACCCTCCTTGATAAACAACTCCTTAGTCAAATACTTTTCAGTATAAATAAGAACTTTCTCATAACCCCAAGGCTTATCCTCCCTGTTTTCATACTCTTCCTGAACCTGTTGCAACTCCTTACTGGTATCAACAGCCATCCAGAAAAGACCATTCTCCTTATAATATCCTAACTTCTTATCCTTGGCAAGTTCAGGGAAGATAGTTTTCTCAATATCACCCGTCTTATAATTACCAAAATCCAATTTACCTTTAGAGAAATAAACTCCACCATTAATATAATAGTCAAGCAAAGGCTTTTCCTTAAATGAAACTATCTTATCCCCACTTAACTCAACAATACCATAAGGTGAAGTCATCTGCGTAACAAATATAGAAAAGTCAAATGGAGATTTTTCACCATCTTCCACCATTTTCTTAATACTTAAATCAGCAACAACATCTCCATTACGTATAACACACTGGACACCATCATCCATATGTTCCATACCCAAACGGATAGCATTAAGAGTACCAAGAGGCTGTTCTTCACGAACATACTCAATATCCACTCCCATATAATTGTCACCATACCGTTCCTCGATTTTCTCTCCTAAAAACCCAGTTAAAAGAATTACTTTTGAAATACCTGCACTCTTAAAGTCAAATAACTGCTTATCTAAAATAGTATAATCTTCTTTAAGTTCAACTAATGGTTTAGGAACAGTCTCAGTAACTGGTCTAAGCCTTTTACCAAAACCACCACATAAAATCATACCTACTGTCTCATTCATTCGAATCACGTTAGTCCTTTTCATATAATAAAAAATAATTTAAATCTAATTAAATCTATAAGTTTCCTAATAAATAAAGATTCTTAATAAAAACTATAAAGTTGTAACATTACAACCATCTTTTTCAACAATTATAGTATGTTCAGTTTGAGCAACCATACCATCCGTCTTTTCCTTCAAAGCATTATATGGATAAATAGAACGGGAAGTAATTAAAGGACGCATAGCCCTATTCAATGAATGCTCATCATAACCATCCAACAAATGTCTCTGAGCAAAAGGGAAATAAGTAAAATCATCCCTAATCCTTTTCAACAACTTGGTAGCATCAGGCTGCCTTAAAGGACGAGTTCTCAAATATGAATAAATATAATGGTTAGGAATATCATTAACCATACCTACACCATTAGTTGCAAATGGTTCAATAGCAACATGATCACCCTCTTTAAGGACAACCGAACTCTTTTCAGGATAATTAGGAATAGATAAACCAGCATGCAAATTATATTGTTCCAAACTATGACCACTTAAATTAACAATAGGATTATAACCCTTACTGTTCATAGTTTCCTGAACCACACGACCAATTTCCTCTAAACTAACACCATCCTTAATAATACTAATAACATTTTCTAAAGCACTGCTAGAAGCATCAATAATAGCACGCCTTTCCTCCAACTCATCCTCAGTAACAACAGGATTACCATCATCAAGACGACCCGGCATTTTTAAAGGATTACCCTCTTCATCAACGAGATCAGCATTATCCCCCTCAATAATCACAGTAACTGCAGTATCAGACACATAACCATCAACTTCAGCCCCTAAATCAATTTTAACAATATCTCCTTCACAAAATACAGTATCATCATTAGGTGGAGAAGTATAATGAGCTGCAATTTGATTTATTGAAACATTACAAGGAAAAGAGAGTCCAGCACCAGTACTTTTAATCTCTGATTCAATCCAATCAATCAAATCGATTACTTTCATACCGGCAGTAGCTTTTTTAGCTGCCTGTTTACGTACTTTAGATGCTATTTTCCCAGCTTTCTCATATTTTTCCAACATTTTATATCACTAATAATTATATTTATTTACACAACTTATATAATTAAAACTAATAATTAATAGATAAGTATATATATAAGTTTAGGCATAAATAGTAATAACTCTGTTATAGAGTAATTATTTTTCATATAGCGGGGTGGGGTAGTCTGGTGATCCCGCGGGGCTCATAACCCCGAGAGCCCTAGTTCAAATCTAGGCCCCGCTATTATTATTTTAATTAATGATTATTTTTGGTAAGCTAAAGCACAGTTTACGGTAAATTTTTTACTGAGGAAATTCCACACACCATATTGAAACATGATGCTCTTAATTGACATACATCGAGAGGTGTGACACTGTCATAGAAACGATACAGTAGACTATAATTAAGCGATAATAAATGATACAATTGGGTTGATTAGCTTGACTTTAGTAACCGATGAAACGAACAATCCATGTGGTGCAAAAGTAAACATTGTTTAAAACAAAGGTGACTTGCTTAGATAAATGCTGTGATAAAACATGAAGTGGATTACTCTTAGCATACCATTTTAAATAATCAAATCTTATTTTACAGACATTAATTTTTAAAAAATTAAAACTCTTGTTTTTATTATGAAAATACAATTATAGCCTTTGAACTTTCATTCTAATCTTTTATTTTCAATGAGATAGCATACCATTTATTTCCAGGTTTTGTTGCTATTGATCAATTTCATTCCTTTTAGTTCGTCAAAGGTGGATTGTATTGTGCTGTATGTTGTCTTTAATTTCTAAATAGTTTTTATTGATACTTTGACTTTCCTTTTGATTCATGTTGGTAGCATTTTTCCAGATTAATCTAAAGAACTAATATCCATAATATCCTTTTTTTATATGCAGATTTGTGTTTTCCCATTACATATTTTTCAATAAACTTCAAAAAAGCGTTTCATATAGTTGACAAAATATACCATTTCAAATTAAAAAAAGAGGAGTTTAAACTGCATTAAAAAAAGTCAATATATAGAACAGTAAATATTTCTTAAGAAAAATTATAAAAAAAGTGTAAATGAAAAACTATTTCTTTAAATTTTTAAGTTCTTCATCAATTTTGTTAACACGTTCTTCCAAATCAGAAACGCGGGTGTCATTTGATTCTTTATAAGAATCAAGTTCCAATTGGAGACTTTCGTATTTTTCAATGACACTATCTAAATCTTTATGAGTAGCAAGATCCCAATCTTCAATAACTTGTTCACTTTGTTCATCAATAAATTGAGTTATTTTCTTAGACATGATATCCGTTTTTGAAACATGTTCCTCTTCGTCATCTTGTATCCTATCCTTAAATTTATCACTGAATCCATTTACTCTTTCAGCTATGTTGGAAATATATTCCTCCTGACCTACACGAGTAGAAAAACCTGAAGCTCGTGCATGAATATCTTGATAAACTGGATTATTTGTGGATTCTAAATAGTAGTATAATAAAATTAATATAGCTACAACTAATATGATTATTGCTAGAGTAGTAGCAGGTTCCATTTGACCAACTCCTATTTATTTAATAAATCGTTGAGTTCTTTTTCTTTTTTATCTAATTCATTAGATAATTTTAATAATTTAACCAATTCATTTTTTGCTTCTAATTGTTCAACTCTTTCATTTACTTGTGTAGTTAATAAACCAACTTTTGCTGTGATTTCTGAAGTGTTTGTTCTAATTTCTTTTAATTTATTTTGATCTTCTTCAGATAAATCAGCCAAATTTTCTTTTCTTTGTTTACTGTCCAAATCCTTCTCAACTAACTCAATCTTTTTAAGTTCTGCTTGTTTTTCCAGTAATATGATTTCATTTTTAGAAACATTACTTTTACGCCATTCGACTACAATTGTTATTATTGCTATTAAAAATATTACGGCTAATATCAATAAGAATATTTGATCTGCAGTAAAAATCATGTCCATGATTATCATCCCTATATATTTTCTTATAAAGGTAGTTTGTTTATTATAAATATTATCTTTTATTATTATTAATGCTTTAATAAGGATATTAAATGTTGATTGGAAAAACCTTATTATTTACAATTAATTAAATAGAAATAAAAACACAATATAATAATAACAACAATTAATCTTACACAATATAAAGAGGGGGCATAACAATAAGCCAAACAAAAGTAATGATTTTATTGGGCAGTGCATCTGATTATAAAGTTGCACAAAAAGCTGTTAATGTCTTTGAAGAAATGGACATTAATTATGATTTACGTGTTGCTTCAGCCCATAGAACATCCGAACGTTTAAAAGAAATCATTCAGAATGAAACTGAGGATATTGAAGTAATTATAACTATTGCAGGATTAGCTGCACATTTACCTGGTGTAACTGCTTCACTAACAACCAAACCGGTTATAGCAGTTCCCGTAGATGTTAAGTTAGGTGGTATTGATTCATTATTGTCTTCAACCGAAATGCAATTGGGAACTCCTGTAGCCACTATGGGAATTGATAGAGGAGATAATGCTGCATGGTTAGCTTGTCAGATTATTGCATGCAACGATGCTGATTTGAAGAATACTCTTAAAGAGAAACGTCTTGCTTATAATGCCAAAATTCAAAAATCTGAGGATGAACTTATTGAAAAAATTGCAGGAAAGAATTATAGAAGAACCGAATATTTCCCTGTAGAAAGCGAAGAAATCACTGAAACAATAAAACTTAATTCTGATACCAAGGTACTGATTATTTCAGGTAATTATTCCAATATGGAAGTAGTAAAAAGAATCATTCAAACTTTGGATACTTTAAAAATTAAAAGCGAATATAAAGTTATTTCAGCTACCAGAAATCCACTCCTACTAGAGAAATGTATTGAAGATATTGACGATGATGTTGATTTATACATTACTGTTTCCAGTTTATCCACTATTCTGACAGGAGCTGTCGTTTCTCACACAACCAAACCGGTAATAGGTGTTCCATGCACTACCAGACTATTCGGAATTGATTCACTTCTTAGTATGATTGAAATGCCTCCTGGCGTACCAACTGCTACCATGGGATTGGATGCTGGAGAAAATGCAGCTTTATTTGTTGGTAGAATCTTTGCAATTTATGATAAGAATATTAGAAACGAACTTGTTAAATTTATGAAAACCTTACATAGAAATGTTTATTATGATTAAAAGGTGAATATTATGTCCCGTTTAATTGATGAAATTAATGATGATATTATTGAAATAACTGACGAAATATCTACAGAATATGAAATTACTTCAATCTTAAAGAAACATCCTTATGACACATTGATTTTTACCAATGTTAAAGGTTCTGAAATGAATATTATTTCAGGAATTTGTAACACCAGGGAAAAAATTGCCAAATCCATCGGTACTAGTGTAGATAAGATTACTGAAAATATTATTAATGCTACCAACAATCCAACACCTATCAAGAACATAAAAAATTTTGATGAAATATATCAAAACAATGAATCTGCTGACTTAAGTAAACTACCTATACTAAAGCATTACCCTAAGGATAAGGGCAAGTACATTACGGCCGGAATTGTTATTGCTAAAGACCCGGATACGGGCCTGACTAATGCTTCCATCCATAGAATGTTGGTTCATTCAGATAATGAACTGGGTATTAGGATTGTTCCTAGACATTTATATACTTATTATAAGAGAGCTGAAGAGTTAGGTAAGCCATTGGAGATTGCAATTGCAATTGGTTTAAGTCCTTCAACTATGCTTGCCAGTACAACAAGTATCCCTGTTACCGAAAATGAGTTGGAAGTTGCAAATACTTTTAAAGATGGTGACTTGACATTAGTTAAATGTGAAACTGTGGATATTGAAGCTCCTGAATGCGAAATTTTACTTGAAGGTAAAATTTTACCTAACGAAAGAAAGAGTGAAGGACCGTTTGTTGACTTGACAGACACCTACGATAAAATAAGAGATGAACCGGTTATATCATTGACAAAAATGCATTACAAGGATAATCCTTACTATCATGCAATCCTTCCAGCAGGTAACGAACATAAACTTTTACAGGGTTTACCTCAAGAACCTCGTATATACAATAGCGTTAAAAATACGTTGCCTACAGTACAAAATGTTGTATTGACAGAAGGTGGATGTTGTTGGTTGCATGCTGTAGTTTCCATAAAAAAACAAACTGAAGGCGATGCCAAGAATGTTATGATGGCAGCTTTATCTGCACATCCCTCTTTAAAACATTGTGTAATTGTCGATGAGGACATAAATATTTTTGACCCTGTTGATGTTGAGTATGCCATTGCTACCCGTGTAAAGGGTGATGACGACATATTCATTATTCCTAAAGCCAGAGGTTCTTCTTTGGATCCTGTTGCAGAAATTGATGGAACTACAACCAAAATTGGTGTAGACGCTACTAAATCTTTCCATAACATCGATGATTATGAAAGAGTAAGTTTTACTCTTGAAGATTAAAATTAGAAAAAATCTAGATGGGAATATGCAAGTTTTTTCACTTGCAATATACGTCTAGATTTTATAAATTATTTTTCTTGAAAAAAATTTATTAAAAAACATCTCTATAATAATAGAGTGGAATGGACTTCATATTTTACTATGATTCTATGTTAACATTTATAACTATTAACAAAGCTATCTCCCATGTCCCATAGGTTATGGATGATATCACCCTTCAACCCGCGAGATCTTGAACTTCTTTTGCAAGATTCCATGTCTTTCGACAAAGCTATCCCCCAGGTTCCCTAGGTTCACTTTTTTATTTAATAAATGAAGTTTTGGATAATGGTTAATTATTTATTAATGCCCTATTTAATATGTTTTTTGCGGCATTAACGTCCCTATCATGTATTTCTCCACATTTGGGACATTGCCATGTTCTCACGTCTATAGTGATATCATCGTATTTATAACCACATTTACTACAGAGTTTTGTTGAAGGAAATCTTCTGTTTACTTGAATGAAGATTTTATCATAGAGTTCACATTTGTATTTTATCATATACACTAGTTTATGCCAATTGGCATGGAATATGTTTTTACTATAATTGCGATTTTTTAGCATATCCTGGATATCTAAGCTTTCCATTGCAATTATATCATATTCTTTAACTATTTTTGTACTAATTTTATGGAAATAATCGTTGATTATGTTTTTTCTATGAAAATGTTCTGAATTTTGTTTATTTATGATTATGTTATAATTTCGGCTGTGATCTTCTTTTGATGATAATTTATGATTTAATCTATCAAGTTTGTTATTGGAATATGAAATGTTTGGAGGGTCGTATTTTTGTCCATTTGACAGCACTATCAAATTTTTTAACCCTAGATCTATTCCTATTTTTTTACCCGTTTTGGGAAAAGGTTTAATGTTATTGGATCTGATTGTGATTAAGATGAACCATTTCATATTCTGATTTAAAACTTTATAAGATATTACTCTGTGATATTCAATAGTTTTTCCGTAATATAGCTTTAGTTTTCCATACTTTTCTAAATGTAAAATATTTCCTGTTAACTCTATATCTTCATTATTATTGAGTAGAAATGAATGAACTCTTATTTTGTCATTTTTAGTTTTTAAATTGTAGGGATTGTTACTAAATCTTATTGCACGAATTATGTTATTTAATACATCATCAATTGTTGAATCATTTAATTTAGATATTGAACTATACATTGTTTTGTATTGTTCTGTTAAACTTTTAAAATAATTTTTTAAATTGTAGGGAATATTGTTATTTTTATAGTCGATTTTGTATTGTTTTAATAGTTCGTTGTATAAGAATTGACAAGAGTCAAATGTCATCTCAAACTGTTTAATTTGTCTATCTTTAGGATAAATTCTACACTTATGGGTTAATGGGTGATAATTCATATTTTAATAATATTTCCTCCATACTGAACATTATTCATTTATATCCAGTTTATTATAACATGAAAGTATTTTTATAAATTTTTCAGAGAGGTATATGTTTTTATGAATATTGTATAATACTATTCATGTTACAATCAATATTATATATTACATAGTATTTAAATGTTTTGTAATAAAATATAAAAAAATTAAATAAAAAACTAAAATAGACAATTATTTTATAAAAAATAATAAAAATTAATAAAAAAAATAGAAAATGTTTAAAAATTAATATTTAAGAACTGATTTAAATATGAATTTCCTACGAATAAATTTGTTGAATTAGCATCATTCTCTTCTAGAATAACTTTTACAGTTGATGAGTCATAAGTTGAATTATATATTAATCCCACACTTGATTCATTTAACAATAGTTTTTTCATGGTTACATTGTTTATACTAAGAATATATGTACCGTTTTCCATTATACCTGCTGATTGAGACACTTTAGTATCATTTACATAAACATTCAATTTCTTTGAAGGATGTGATTCAGTTAATATCTGTGATACAATATTTACTGTCGTTGCATTAAGAACTTCTAGTTTTGTTTGATTTTCATTAGCCTCAATAATTGAACCATCATCATTATGGATGTTGTTAACAATATAACATTCTTCAAATACGCTTCTTAAATCCGTATCACGAATTACTGCATCAGGTTTCAGATTTAAAACTGTTCTAGCAGATTCAGGAATTCGTATAAGATCGTTTTCGTTATTTACCACTTGTTCTAACTGATAACGCTCCCCACCTATGTAAATATAATCACCATACTGGGCATGTAATGTATTTAATGCCGAATTCGGTAACCTAATCAAATGAGGCTCATTTTCTAATGCACTTTCAATAGTATATGGACCCCTAACATCCACAGTATTTCTTGGTTGTGAAACTGTGGAAATTACAAGATTTTTAGTTGTGGGTTCTAATGATATTTCGTTTGGGGAAATAGAAACTGATCCCAATAATGAAGCTACAATTGCCAATATAATTATTATAGAGATAACAACTGGAAAATGCATGTGAATAAAAGATTTAATGATTTGCCTTGTAGGTATTTTTGTTTGATTATAAACCTTAAAGGACATTTTAATTATTTTGTACAAATAATAAAATGAAATTATTAAACCAATCACTATTGTAATTGCTGATATGATAGGACCCATATATTTTATGAAGAACAATCCAAATATTCCAAAGGTAACTATGGATAACCCCATTATTTCCATTCGTATTGCATTACCTAAGTCATCAACCATTGTTAATCTACCATAAGTTATTGCACGATCAACAATTGTTCTTACAACCTCATTAGCCATAATATTTAATTCTTTTAAAGTAGACATTTCGTGAACTATATCTCCAATGTCTACCTCCTGAATTCTCATACCCCTTGCATCAGCATCCAAAACTATACCTATGTCTACCCCATAATCATGTTCTAAATCAATACGATCTAAAAAACTTTTAATAGATGCAAATTGTCCGCTTAAAGGTTGATCAAAATTTAATTCTGGGAAGAAAAACTGAAGTAATGGTTTTGCTGTCAATTCTGTTACTCTACCAGCTTCACGTTTAAATTTAGTTTTTGTAATATCTGCTTCACCATCCAAAATTGGTTGAATTATGGCTTCAATTTGATATTGATTAATTTCAGAAAGATCTGCATCCAAAAATAACACTATGTCATTTGAAACCTTTTTTAATCCTGTCTTCATTGCAGAACCTTTACCTTTATTGGATAAATGTCTAAGTAATATTACGTCTTCACATTCTGAAACAAGATTATATGTGTTATCTGTAGAACCATCATCTACAACAATAATATCTGTAATTGCTTTAACTTTTTTTACCGTGTCAATAACGTGGATAATGGATTTTTCTTCATTGAAAGCGGGAATAACTACACTTACTTTTTTATCCAATCCCATAGTTTTATTATTGAAAAAAAGTAGAGACAAAATAAAAAGCAATATTACTGGTAATGTTTGTAACATGAAATCTCCCATAATAATTATATTTAATTCTTTATTAATGAATAGATTTATCGATTATTATATAAAATATTTATTTTATTAATAAATAGAAATTTAGAATAAAATTAATAATATTAGCTATATTTTGGTGATTACAAAGGATAAAACCATAAAGTATAAAAAGGATAAACTATAAAACATTATAATAGTAACATATGATATGGGCCTGTAGCCTAGCCTGGATAGGGCGCTGGACTTCTAATCCAGAGACCGTGGGTTCAATTCCCACCAGGTCCGTATATTTTACTAATGACTATTTTTAAAGAATTTTTAAAATTATTTAATTTTATTAGAAAATATTTTTTAATATGGGTTTGTAGCCTAGTCTGGATAGGGCATCAGACTCCTAATCTGAAGGTCAGGGGTTCAAATCCCCTCAAATCCGTATAATAATTTTTCAAAAAGAGTACTTAAAATAGAATTAAAATGTTTTAAAATAAAATTGTTAAAAAAAGAAATTTAAATTAGAACATACTTATTCAATAGAACGTCCTAATATTTCACCGACTAAAGTTACTATAATCATTCCGACTATAATAATTGCTATTATTGGTACATAATCCATAATATTACCTCAATACTTATTGTAATCCTTAATTAATTTATAGTATAATATATAATCAAAATAGTATATATTTTTTTTTAAAGTTAAAAAACGATTATGTTTACAATGAAAAAAAGGTTTGTGAGAATAATATCTCATACCATTTAATCAAAAATAGACTTTATTGTCTTAATTGTCTTATATTTATCTTCGCTACCCAAAAAATAATTATTCACTAGTATCTAATTCTCCAAGATTTGGACTTCCAGGTATTGGAGTTTCTTGAGTGTATACTGTTAAATCTGCAGCAACGAATCTCCATCCAGAGAAGTTATCTTTAGGAATATAGAATTTTCCTGCATAATTATTATTATCTCTGTAATATGCTGGAACAACATAATAATCTTCTTGAACTTCTGTATCATCCCAATCTAAAACCAAGATATTTGAATCATAATTAGATTGAATAACTGATTCTATTTGCTGTCTGATATCATCAGAAAATCCTGAATTTGATTGTTGTTGATCACTAGGATTGTTGCTTGGATTGTTATCAGAAGATTGACCATTATTTGAATCTGAACTACCACTTGAAGATGGATTATTAGCAGAACCACTATCAGAAGATGAACTTTCTCCAGAAGATGGATTACTTCCAGAACTATCACCAGAAGGTGTGGACTGTACAGTTATTCCATTATTTGCATCCACTAATGAACTTCGTGGAGTTGTTTGGCCTGCTTGAACAGATTGAGATTGGGAGTCAGCCTGAGCTTGAGCCTCCGCCTGAGCTTGAGCGTCGGCTTCAGCCTGAGCCTGTGCAGCTTTTTGAGCATCGGCCTGAGCTTGAGCATCAGCTTGAGCTTGAGCATCTTCCGCAGTTTCAGGTGCTGTTAAAACCTCAGTAACAGGAGATTCTTCTGTTTCAACACTAGCTAAAGGGTTTAATATATCTTCCCCATTATTTATTTGGTAGGTAGCTGCTACGATTCCTATAAGAGCTACTATTAAGACGGACAATATTATCTTTTTATCCATCATTTCACCTTATTTTATTTCGTTAGCAGTATCACTACAATATCAAGTATTTTTATAATACTCAACATTTTATATAATATATTATTTGTTTATCTGTAATATATAAGATTTTTTACTCATCCAAATTAAATTCAGGAATAGCTTTTGTTTTAGTGATATCTGTGATGATTGTTCTAGTTTTACGTTTTTCTGGGTTTTCTACTTGATTTAATAACTCTTCAGCATACGTGAGAGCATTTTTATATTTTGTTATTGCAGTTTTTAAATCATCAATTGCTGCATGATCACCCATATATAATCTTTCTTCGATATTAAATAATTCAGTAAATTCCTCTCCCATCATGTGCATATTAATAGAATCAGGTTTAATGAAGATTTTTATTTCAATATCTTGTGCTATTTCATAGTATTTTCTAGGTCGTCCTCGTTCTATTTTTTGAAATGAAGGGTAAATTAAACCTAAATCTTCCATAGCTTTCAAGTGACCTATAATTGCTTTTTGTCCAACATTTAATTCTTGTGAAATTTGACTAACAAAGCAAGGCTCTTCTGTCAATAAACCTAATATATCTCTTCTAGTTTTACATCCTATTACATCTAGTATAGCCTCTAAGTCCATATTATCACCTTTCGAATTTTATTGATAATTTCCTATATAATATTATATTGTCATCTATTATATAAATATAACCTTAGGTTACTAAAAGACCGTTAAGTATATATACTTTAATAATTAATCTATAATTAACAAAAAATACTTTTATAACTTAGGGTTACTATAATAGTTAAAGCCCTTAAAATAAGTAAAGATTATCAAAAAATAAGGGTGAATAAATGAAAGATGAAAAAAAAATAGAACAGGAAGATATTGAAGAACAAGAAATCAAAGAAGAAGAAATTCAAGAAAATGAAGAAAAAAAAGAGGAAATTCAAGAACCTGAAGAAGAAGAATCAGATGATGATACAGTTAAACAGTTAGAAGAAACAATTTCTCAATACAAAGACAAAATGCAAAGAATGCAAGCTGATTTCGAAAATTATAAAAAACGATCCGAAAAAGAAAAAGGAGAATTTGTCAAGTATGCCAATGAAGGTTTAATACTTAAAGTGCTGGAGGCATATGAAGATTTAGAAAGAGCATTAGAAGTCAAAGAAGATAAAAATCTAAGAGAAGGTGTAGAATTAATATACAAAAAAATGACAAAAATCTTAGAAGATGAAGGTGTAGAAGAGATAGAAACAGAACACCAAAAATTTGACCCATATAAACACGAAGCTCTAATGACCGAAAACAATGAAGACTATGAGAATAATGAAATAATACAAGATCTTCAAAAAGGTTATACATTAAATTCAAAAGTTATTAGATACTCTAAAGTTAAAGTATGTAAAAAATAATTACGATAATATAATAATTAAAAAAATAAATTAGGTGATATTTATGGCAGAAGAAAAAGTAATTGGAATAGACTTAGGAACAAGTAACTCAGCAGCAGCAGCATTGATTGGTGGAAAACCAACAATCATTCCTAGTGCAGAAGGAGCAACACAATACGGAAAATCATTCCCAAGTTATGTTGCTTTTACCGACGAAGGTGAAGTATTAGTAGGAGAACCTGCAAGAAGACAGGCAGTTACAAACCCTGAAAACACAATCAGTGCAATCAAAAGACACATGGGATCAGACTACAAAGTAAACATTAAGGGAAAAGATTACACTCCTCAAGAAATTTCAGCATTAATATTACAAAAAATTAAAAAAGACGCTGAAGCATTCCTTGGAGAACCTGTACAAAAAGCAGTTATTACCGTACCAGCATACTTTGATGACAATCAAAGGACTGCAACCAAAGATGCAGGTAAAATTGCAGGTTTAGAAGTATTAAGATTAGTTAACGAACCTACAGCAGCAAGTTTAGCATATGGTTTAGATAAAAGTGATGAAGAAGACGTTAACATATTAGTATTCGACCTTGGTGGAGGAACGTTAGACGTAACCATAATGGAATTCGGAGATGGAATCTTTGAAGTAAAATCAACCAGCGGTGACACAAACCTTGGTGGAACAGATATGGATACTGCTTTAATGAAATACTTAGCTGAAGAATTCAAAAAAGAAAATGGTGTTGACTTATTAAACGATGATCAAGCAGCACAAAGATTAAGAGAAGCAGCAGAAAAAGCAAAAATCGAATTATCAACAACATTAACAACAGACATCAACTTACCTTTCATTACAGCAACACAAGCAGGACCTTTACACTTAAACATGTCCTTATCCAGAGCTAAACTAGAAGAACTTGTAGACCCTATTGTACAAAAATGTGGAGCACCTATTAAACAAGCAATCAGCGATGCAAAAATGGCAAACGGTGACATTGATAAAATAATCTTAGTAGGTGGACCTACAAGAATGCCAGTAATTCAAAAATATGTGGAAGACTATGTTGGTCAGAAAGTAGAACGTGGAATTGATCCAATGGAATGTGTAGCAAGTGGTGCATCCATCCAAGGTGGAGTATTAGCTGGAGAAATCGATGACTTAGTATTATTAGATGTTACACCATTATCATTAGGTATTGAAACAATGGGTGGAGTAGCTACAAAACTCATCGAAAGAAACACAACTATCCCTACCAAGAAAAGTCAAATATTCACAACTGCAGCAGATGGTCAAACCAGTGTAGACATCCACGTAGTACAAGGTGAAAGACCAATGGCTAACGATAACACCACTCTTGGTAGATTCCAATTAGTCGGTATCCCATCCGCACCTAGAGGAACCCCACAAATTGAAGTAACATTTGATATCGATGCAAACGGTATTATTAACGTATCTGCAAAAGACAAAGGTACCGGTAAAGAACAACAAATAACAATTACTTCAAGCAACAAATTATCCGATGAAGAAATTGAACAAAAAGTTAAAGAAGCAGAAGCTCACGCAGAAGAAGACAAAAAACGTCAACAAGAAATTGAAATCAGAAACAATGCTGACAGTTTAGTATACACCACAGATAAAACTTTAGAAGAATTAAAAGACCAATTATCTGAAGACAAACAAAAATTACTCAAAGATCAACAAGCTGAACTTAAAGATGCAATAGAAAAAGATGACATCGATTTAATTAAAGAAAAATCAGAACAATTAGATAAAACCATCCAGGAAATCGGAGCTGAAATTTATCAACAAGCAGCTCAAGCTGCACAAGCCCAACAAGAAGCAGAACAGGCTGCAGGTAATGCTGGCCAACAACCAACTGATGATGATGACACCATCGATGTTGACTTCGAAAAAAAATAAGTAAATACTAATTAGCTACATACTTTTATACAAGAAAAACCCTATGACAAGTAAGGACCATTAGTTAAGGAAAGTACCTTAACTAATTTTTTTTTATCGAAATATTAAATTAAAAGGGGAAATGAGATGGCAGATAAACGAGACTATTATGATGTTTTGGGCGTTGACAAAAACGCTGATAAAAAAACTATTAAAAAAGCTTACAGAAAGCTTGCAATGAAATATCACCCAGATGTCAATAAAGATGACCCGGATGCTGAAGAAAAATTTAAAGAATTAAGTGAAGCTTACGGTGTTTTATCTGACGATGATAAAAGACAAAGATATGATCAATTCGGACATGCAGGTATGGAAGGATTTAGTCAAGAAGATATCTTCAACAATATAAACTTTGAAGACATATTCAGAGGTTTCTCCTTTGGTGGAAGTCAAGGCGGATTTGGAAGTATTTTTGAAGATTTATTCGGTGGCGGATTTGGAGGATCTCCAAGAAATGCTTATGCAGGCAGAGACATTATGAATACCATTGAGGTAACATTAGAAGAAGTTGCCAGTGGTGTTACCAAGGATTTGGATGTTAGACATCAAAAATCATGTCCACACTGTAACGGTAGTAGGGCAGAACCGGGTAGTAATGTGACAACATGTAGTAACTGTAATGGTTCTGGACAGGTACGTCAAGTTCAAAATACTCCTCTTGGACAATTTTCCACAGTATCTGCATGTCCACAATGTAATGGAGAGGGAAAAATTATTGAAACTCCTTGTTCTGAATGTAACGGTAGAGGTTTAACCACTACAACCAACAAAATTTCAATCCCTATTCCAGCTGGTGTTGAAACAGGCAGTAAACTTAGGGTATCTGGAGAAGGTGATGACGGAATCAATGGTGCTCCTCCAGGAGACTTATATATTACAATAAAAGTTTTACCTCACGACTTATTCAGACGTGACGGTCAACATTTATACTATGATTTACCTATAAGCTATGTTCAGGCTTGTTTAGGTTCAGAAGTAGAAGTTCCAACGATTGATGGAAGTAGTGCCAAACTAAAAATCCCTGCAGGTACACAAAGTGGAACAACATTTAAACTCAGAGGAGAAGGTATTAAACATGTGAATTGGTCAGGTAAAGGAAACTTATATGTCAAATCACATGTAGTAGTGCCTAAAAAGTTATCTGATAAACAGAAAGAAATACTGGAAGAATTTGCTAGTGTTAGTGGTGAAGAAATTTCTCACGTAAAACAAGGCCTCTTTGATAAGGTAAAAGAATCTTTTAAATAAATAAGCCTTCATTCCCTTTTTTTAATATTTTATTTATTATGTGATTCAATGATTTTTAAAGATGAAAATATTTTTATTGATATTTGTATTGATGGTAAATGTTTTTCCAAACTTAGTCTTATTCAAGTTGAAGAACTGTTATCAGAATATAAAAATATTGATTTAATGTCTAAAGAAATGAGTATTATTCCAAATTGTTATGCTTATTTTAATAGTGATATTAATAATAATAAATTCACTTGTAAAATTTACAAAACATCATTTGGATTAGATAGATGGATCATGTTAATGAAAGATGATTATGAGGGTTATGCATTGTATAAAAATCCGAACACTCATGAATATGAATTGGCATGGTACCACTCAGAGCTTGAAAAACCCTTAGATGAGATTGAAGAGAAAAAAATGATTAGCTGTTATATACCCAGTACAAATAATTAAAAACAATGAAAAACTTAAATTAATATATCTAACAAAAAAATGGTGATAATAAATGGCATATGATGCAGAAGTTTTAGTAATAGGATGTGGAAACGTTCTATTTAAAGATGATGGTTTTGGTCCAGCTGCAATAAACAAACTTGAAGAACAATTAGAAGAAAGACCTTTACCATCCAATGTAATGACAGTTGATGCAGGTACAAGTGCTCCTCACTATATATTCTCATTACCAAATCCCATGTGGAAAAAAATAATAATATTGGATATTGCAGATTTCGGTGGAAAACCGGGAGACATTAAAATTTTAAGCAAAGAGGATGTACCTCAAGGAAAATATCAAGACCCACATTCAGTGTCTGTTGCAGATCCTCTGGATGAATTAGGAGAAGTTGAAATAGTAATTATTGCATGTCAACCAGAAAAAGTATCTTCACCATTTGTTGAATACGGAGTATCTGATAGTGTAGCCGAAGCAATTCCAAAAGCACTAGACATAGTTTATGAAGAAGTTAACATTTAACTTCAATAACACTTTTTTAATATTTAACTATACCATATTGTCCGCCACGCCCCGGAATTACATCCAAATTATTTGTTCTATATGATTCAATAACCTTTGCTAACTTTTCATCGATAAGTTCTATTTTTTCTATAGGTGTATTAAGTAAAACTTCTATTTCATTTGAAAATTCACTTATTAAGTTATTATACCTTGTTTGGACATATTTTGTTGTTACACCTTTGTTATGAACAACACTTAACAATTCAGCTAAGGGAAGAATATATTGGTATGGTGGCCTATTTTCTGGATGATGACCCTCCTCAATTGTGGATAATTCATCAATTCTTGATTTTACACCTTTTTTTATCTGTCCTCCACAGTTACATTTCATATTTCTTTCTAATGCAACATTTATGTCATACATCTTATAACACTTTATGCAACCGGTTTCATGATACTTTCCCATACGTGGATTAAATCCATAATTTTCCAGGATTTTATTGTTTTTTATAGCTTCTTTTAGTCCATTAAATGAAAATTCATTCAATTCAATTTTGTTAAACTCCCTTCCTATCCTGTGAGGCCATGGCGAATGTGAATCGGAATTTGTTAAGAATGGATAATCATGCAATTCCTCAATAGTATCTGCAAGAATTGTATCGCTTGACAATCCCAATTCTACAAAGTCCACTTTTTGACCATAACATTCATAAATTGAATCGTAAGATTTGAATATTCCAGTCCAAGGTGTAAATATATGTGCTGGTCCAACAATACAGTCATACTCTTTAGCTATATCAATTATTTCCGAAGCATTCATTCTAATCTTTGGTCTACCATCAGCATCCATATTTTTTACTATGAATTCATCTCTCATTTGCCATGCAACTTCCAATGAGGGTATAATCAGTAAATGATGAATTCTTTCATTGTCCTCTACTTCAGTAGTTGTGACAAAATTTGTTGAAACACCCTCCAGATTGGTCTTATATATACCACTGTCATCCAATTGTGTTAAATGTTTTTCTAGTTCTTCAAGCCATTTAGAATGAAAAGCATCCCCCGTAGCTATAAGGTTTAATCCTTTTTTCATAGATTCCTTAGCCATTGTTTCAGGGTTCATGTTTTTAGATGTTGCCATTGAGTATTTACTATGAACATGTAAATCTGCATTAATTATCATATAATCACAAAAATAGTTAAAAAAGGGAGGGGAATAATTATCCTATGTATTGTAAATCATCCTGATTTTGAACTTGTTGTTCCATTACATAAGGTGGTACTTTTTGAGATGCTTCTATCCTTTGATTAATTAAATCAATTTGTTCTTCAATCTCATCAAGTGGAATCGTAAATTTTAATAAATCAAAAAGTACTGATAAAACTGCTTTAGCAGCACTAGCATCTACATAGAATCCTGGTGTTTCTCCCATCAAACATGTGGCAGGTATGTCCCTTTCTTCTGCATAATATAATAATAATCCTGATGCTCCTAAAATTGCTCCACCATCATCTTTTCTGACGGAAGTGTTGTCTAATTCGAGAACTTCATCAAGAGATTCTTTATTATTGGCTGCAACAAATACTCTATTTTCTTTTACTAATTCTCCAGTACCTAATCCACCAAGAGTAAATAATTTTTTAGATCCAAGGTCTTCAAAATAATCAATCAATACTTTACAAATTTCTGTTTGTCCTATAAAATCTGCACCTTGAGTATTTCCGGTGAGCAATATTAGATCTAGCTTATCTTCACCAAAATCTTTTAAGTAATAAAATTCATTCTTCATATGTTCTATTAAACCATCTGCTTTCATAGTAACTTGTGGTGGGAAATAATCTGATTTTAATTCAGCAAATTTTGTTGCGTCTGCCTGTTTGATAATCTGGTCTACTACAAATTTACCTACAAATCCTATACCAGGCAATCCTTCCAAAACTATTGGATCCTTTAAGTCAAAGTCTGTAATTTCTTTTATTTTATTTTCTAGTGTCATATTATTTCTCACCCTCTTCTTGTTGTTTCTTCAATATTCTCCTATATTTTCCATACTTATCCTGAGGAGAATATCTTGCTGGAAAAATTACTCCAGTTTTTTCATTACAATCAGGACATATCTCTTGTAATGTGTATTCTTTACAATTGTTGCAACGTCTCATCTGAAATTTCATAATATTATATTTAATTATTATAAACTTAAATTTGTACTATTTTTATCAAAGTTACACTTGCAATATATGTCTAAACAGTATT
This sequence comes from Methanosphaera stadtmanae, assembly GCA_015062805.1. Taxonomy (GTDB): domain Archaea; phylum Methanobacteriota; class Methanobacteria; order Methanobacteriales; family Methanobacteriaceae; genus Methanosphaera; species Methanosphaera stadtmanae_C. The sequence continues at coordinate 29,831 of SUTQ01000004.1, read as the reverse complement.
AACTATTTAAACTGTGACATGAATTCTTCAAGTTCATCCTTGATTTTATTTAATTGACTTGAACCTATATGACCAATATAGGAATTATATATTACTAATTTTGAATCATTAATTAATCCACTCATTGGAATAGCATCCAATTCTGGAGGGAAATACTGATCTTCATATATTGCAACTATCAAAGTTGGTACTGTTATTTTAGAAACTTCATTAGATAAATCATAATCAATTGATGCTTTATTTCTATAATATGCATCATAAACATTTTCTTCAGAATCTTCAAGTGCAAACTCATCCATGAAATTATCTATTTCTTCTTTAGATAAATCCATATAATACTGTCTTGATAAACCAAAGGAGTACATGGCCTTACTTGATAATTTAAGTGAACGTTTAAGTTCTTTATCAGGACTATCAAAATCTGGATCAGATTCTATGATATCATTCATCACTTTACCTAAAATGTAATTCTGACCTCCAACCTTGTAACTACTTACCAAAGATATTAAAAAACTTATATCATCAGGATATTTTGATGCCCATGTTAATGCTTCAAAACCCCCCATAGAGTTACCAATAAGACCTAATGGTTTTTTAATTTTAAGTGCTCGTTTTAAAAACTTTTTATTAAAGTTTACCATATCCAAAACAGTATAATCCGGATATTCATTAAATAATTTTGAAGTACTTGGACTGTTACTGCCTGGAGTTCCAAGAGTTGATAATGATACAAAGAAAAACTTATCAGTATCAAATGGTAATCCTTGACCTACTGCTTCTGAAATTCGCTTAATTGATGCATAATTACCGCTTGTTCCATGGAAATAAATTATTGCATTGTTTATATTACCTTCATCATCATAAGTGGGAGTTCCAAAAGTCAAATATTCAACAGTCAAATTTTCTAAAGTTGTACCATTTATAAAAGTAAAATTATCTAAAGTATAATAATCGGGATTAATAGATTCTATTTGCATAAAATTCCTCAAAATAAGTTAAATTAATGATAAAATATTTTAAAAAAAAGTGTTTATAGAAATGAAATTAATCATCTAATTCACGATGGAAACTACCTTCACCATCATTTTCTTCAATCATTTCTATACATTTTTCAGCTGATTCTCTTAATATTTTTTCAGCTGTTGGGTAATCTTGTGCTGTTACCATCACTCTGTATTTAGGTGCTCCCACACATTGAACTTCAACGTTCTCTGATTCTATAGATTCTAAAGCTTCAATGATTATCTCTACACCATTTGGTTTATATGAGGTTATATCTACATAACCAGTGATTTGCACTTCTGGAGTTGAAATATTTTTCTTAGCTACATCAGTTATAGTTTTTGCCCATATTTCATCGACATCTATTGCTAATAAAACTTCTTCACCCTCATCAGACGCTAACTCAAATCCTTCATATAAATCTCCGAATTCATCCATTATTAGATATCCAACTTCTTCGTATGCTTCATCTAATGTTTTGTTAATAGATTTAGCAGAAATTTCTAATAATTTTTCAGCTTTTTGTTCTATTTTCCATTGTTGAATTCTTCTGGTCCTTTGATCTTCACGAATACGTTTTAATGAAGCATCAACATGACCTTTTTTAGGATTTACTCTAAGTACACGTGCTACAATTTTTTGGTTTTCTCTCACATAATCTCTTATATTTTTTACCCAACCAGAAGAAACTTCAGAAATATGAATAAAAGCTTCTTTTCCTTCATATTCTTCTAATTTTGCAAATGCACCGTAACCTAATACTTTATGAACTGTTCCAACAATTAGATCACCTTCTTCAGGCCATTCTTTGTTCATTCTAACCATATAATCACCTGGAATAGTAATCTTGTTGAGTTAAATCTAGTAGTTTAAAACTTCTACAATTTGTGCACAAATTTTAGAACGTCCACCTTTTGGTTCAACTAATGTTTTACCACAGATGACACATTTTACTGTTGATGCAGCGTGATCAAATATTACTTGATGGTTTTCACAGTCACCACATTTGACTTTTAAAAAATTACTTTGTTGTTTAGCCATTGAAAGAACCTCCGTTAATAATTATAAGATTAGTTTGATACGAATTCAACTTTTCCTGCACGGAAACCTGAACCTTTGATGTGTGCTTTTCCACATTCTTTACATTTGTATCTTAAGTCTAATTTTTTAACAGGTTTACTTCCGGATGGTAATGGCCTTGGGTAACCTCTGTAACCAGCAGTTACACGTCTGAACTGACGTTGACCCCATTTTAATTCGCTTGCTTTTCTTCTTTTGGATGTGTGTACTTCATGTACTGTATGTTTTTTACATTTTGGACAGTAAGTCCTTCTTTCTCGTGGTATTTTCATCTTTTCACCTCGTTATTTATGAAATTAAATTATAAATTTAATTATTCTTAAAGTAAAATACTTTAAAATTCGATAAAATATTTGAATAAATTATTTCCTTAAAAATTTATTCTTTAAAAATATTAATACAAATAATTGTATTATTTACACTTTAAGCTTTATATAAGCCACATAACTGATTCTATGACTTAGCTTGTGTATAACTAGTTAATCCTAATTGTTCGTTAAAGAAAGAACAATCAATAATTTATCTATATTATAATATATTAATCATCTATATTTATAATTTAGTATTTTAAAAAAAAGAAATGATAAAATATTATTCTATGATTTCAATTACATCATTTTTACTTAATATTTTAACAATAGATTTAGGAAGTAAAACAATATCATCTTCAAAAAAGGGACCATAAGTTTTTTCATTCTCATCAAGAATGTCCGTGCTAATTTCCTGCTTGAACTCAACTAATTCAACATCATTCAACTCAAGTTCTTCAGTTTCTGTTTCAATATTTGTATCAACAATTTCTTCCTTAAATTCTAACTCAGTTTCAACTTTAGTTTCAGACTCTTTTTCAGGTATGTTCTGTAAGGTTACCGAATCCTCTTTAGGAGGTTTAGGACCTTTAAATGGTGTTGTTATATCTCTTTTTACTGGTTTAACTGGATTATTATTTTCATCCAGCAATGTATCATCGGGTGCTTGACCAAACATCATCGCAATTTGACTTTCATCAAGAATTGGAGGTTTAGGTTTTGATGATTCTTTAGATTTAGTTAGCTCTTCTTTATTCTCAATTTCAGAAGTTTTTTCATCAGCAGGTGAAACATCAACATGTTCTGTTTTTTCTTCCTTGATTTCCTTTTTATGAGGTTTAAAACCTATTTTAGTTTCATTGGACTTATTATTTATGATGATTTTTTCCATTAAATGTTCTCGATGATCAATCATCATATCTACGAGTTTTCTATAAAACTCCTCCTCTTCAGGAGTAGTATTGTAAGGTATTACATCATATAATTCAGAGTCATTTTTATGTCCCTTAAAAATATCATGAGATTTTTGAATGTTGGTTGCAGCTGTACTAACTATCTTAAACTCACGTCTTTCACATATTTCCGTTGTGATTCTTTGAGCATCACGCAATTGGTATGCTTCTAATGATAGAGGATTATTATTTACCTTTTTTAACAATTCTTGAAGATAATTAGAAGCATCACTATAGAAAGAATCATCAATTTCAGATAAAGTACCTGTAGTCCTTTCCTTCTTCTGAATATCCCTTAATTTTTGAAAAAAAGTATCCAATTATATTTCCCCTAAGTTAAATCAATATTTAAAAAAAATAATAGAGAGAGTATTATTCTTCTTCTATTCTAGGAGCTAATAAAAATGATAGTTCTCCTTCATCATTTAATAATTCTAAAACTAAAGTTAATGGCATGTCATCCCCTAACTGTACATAGGTTTTGTCAGCAAATTTTTCTGCTTTTAACATTTCTTTAATATTCTCAATTGCATATATTGCTTTTGCGGTTTCAGATATTTTTTCACCATGTAAATATTCTACTTTCGCATCAGCAAAATCACCTACTGCTTCTAATGTAAGATTATCTTCATCAACATTAAATGATACCCTATCTGCAACTATTTCAATATCCTGAATTGCTTCTTTTAAGGTTGAAATAGGTATTGAAAGGTTTACTGGATATTCTATTTGCGGTTGTGCTGGTGTATCATATTCTAAATCTATGAGTTTTACTTTGAATGTTTTCTTAATTGCACCTTCAAATGTTATTATAAGACTTCCTGCATCAACTGTTAATTCCATTACATCATCAGATTTAGATCTTTTGAGTACTTTCATTAATTCTTCAGTATCTAAATTTAATTTGATTGGTTTATCACATTCATAAATATCGAATAAACTTTCTTTTAATTCTAAATGTACATATGTAATGTGGCTTCTATCTATTGCATTCAATCTTAGTCCATCTGAATCTACTTCAATTTGTACTTCGTCAACGATTGATGATATTGCATCAAAACTTGTTTTAAATATGCTTGGGTCACTTAATACTAGTTTGAACACTATGCCATACTCTCCTTAAAAATGAATTTTTATTATAGTTAATGTTTTAGTAAAGGTAAGTAATAAATTTTTTCAACTTCAAAGTTTATCATAAAAAAAGTTCTAAACAACTGTTTGAATATAAAATCAGATTTTAATTGAGGGTCATTCTTTTAATTTAAATAATATAACTATTAAACAATAATCATTTATTCTTTTTATGCTTTTTATCAGAAACAGAATCTTCTACTTCATCCATTACATTAGATAAATTATTTAAACCTACCATTTTCATAAGTTCCTTGTAGAAAGCTAAAATGATTATAATTATACCTAAAAATATTAAACCATATGCAAATGATCCATGTTCACCATACATAACATGATCTGAAACCTTAACAACATCATTCATTGCTTGTATGATTCCAATTATAGATACAATAAGACCTAAAACAATCATGATAATTCTAGAGATAGAAATTTTGCTAATTTTAATTTTAGGGAAGAAAGTAGACTCTTTGATTTTTTCTGTGTCAAATTGATTGAGCAATGGTACACCATCACTATCCACTTTTACATTATCAATAATTTTAGTATCTTCATCAATTGTCTTTTGAACTTTTGATTTGTAAGCTGGCTTTTTAATTGTAGGTTTTGCAGGTTTTGATTTTTTTGAAGTTTTTGATTTAGATAATTTCAATTTAGATACAAAATCTAATTTTTTCCCGTTTTTATTTGTTTTTTTAGTATCATTACTTTCAACAGAATTTTTAACGTTATTAACATCAACTTCATCAATAGTTTCCATCAATGAATTTTTATCATTGCCAAGCCTATTTAAATTAGAATTTGCTTGAGAAACAGGATCTGAACCTTCTATAATTTTACCACTAGTACTATCATATTCAGGAACAGTTTCTAAATCAGATTGTTCAATTTCATCAAAAAAGTCTTTTTCGGTTTCTATGCTTGTAAAATCTTCATCAAACACGTTTAATTCATCAAAAGGATCTACTTCTTTTTCATCAAAAGTATTAGATTTTTTATTTTTTTCTGCCATGACAAGTCACTTAACCGAAATTTTCAAAACAAATATTTACTAATGATATTATTTTTATTTTCAAATAATAAATAATTTACTATTCTAAAATAATTTCAAAAATAGATTAATAAAAAATGTTCATACGATTAGAAATTAATCGTATTCACGCCATGTATAATCACATTCAGTACATCTAAAGAAACGAGTTTCAGATTCATCAGCACTTCTTGTTTGTTGTAACCACCAAAATGCTAATTTATTAGCACATTTTGGACATATTACTTTTATTGTTGGTAAAGTTTTAACATTACCATCTGTAACAATTATTGTATCTTCTTTATCAAGTTTTTCTGATACTTCATATTGTTTTTTAGATTCTTCAGTTACTGCTTTCTCATATCCACATGCATCACATGAGAATTTACCATCTTTTGGAAATAATACTTTTCCACACTCCGGACAAAATTCCATTTATAATCGTTATCTCCTAAAAATTTGTTTTATTATTATATATTATATACTTATTTGTTAATAATATCAAATAAAGTTAATTACAATATTCCCGAATCTTTCAAAATTTCTTTATGATCAAAGGCAAGTTTCATATTTTTCAACTCATTAATATCTAAAAATTTTGCATCTTTGGCATCTGAATCACTTTTAAGTGTTCCACCGATTATTTTAGATAAAAATGCGATAGTAACGGTATGTCCTCTTGGATCCCTATCGGGATCTGAATATACTCCCACTAACTTAGTCAGTTCAATATCTAATCCTGTCTCTTCTTTTGCTTCTCTAACTGCTGCATCCTCGACTTTTTCTCCATATTCAACAAAACCTCCAGGTATTGCCCAATAGTCTTTAAATGGATTGTTAAGACGTTTAATTAATATTATTTTATTGTCTTCTAAAATTAGGGTATCTACTGTTAATGCAGGATTTTTATACTTTGTCATAGAATTAGGTTTATTAGTAATAATTTATTTAATTTTTGAAAAAAAGTGTTAAAAAAATAGTTTGAATAGAATAAAACATCCATTTTATTCGTTGAATGCTTCAACTAATGCTTCTTTAAATTCATTTGCTTCTGATTTAACTGTTTCTGAAGCTGTTATTAATGATTCTTTAGGATTTGAACTTACTACTTCAAATTCAGGTTGTCCGATAAGAGGATGAGTAATATCATATGCTGCTGCACTAACTTCATCTTGTGACATTAATCTTTTTCTTAAGATGTTACAAATTGTGTGGCTTTCCCCAGTTATTTCTAATACTACATGTTCTTCATCTTTTCTTAAATATTTCATTGTTTAAAAACCTCCATAGTTACTTGATATGTTTCGTGAATCAACTTTTCCACATTCACAGATTAATTTATGAGTCATATCATCCATTTTCATAAATTTACGACAATTAACACACATTGCCTTAATTACGCCCGTTTCTTTTTCAGATGTACTCAAGTCAATATATTCTAATCCATATATATTCACTACTTTTGCCTCAACTATATCTCCTATTTTAAATAATTCGTGAAGTGAAGAAACAAAATTTTCATTAGCTTTTGATATATGAATAAATCCTTTATAACCTGTTACTATTTCACGAGGATTATCTTTAATCATCTTAATTGTTACTAATGCTTTATTCTGTTTTACTTCAGTAATATGACCTATTACATAATCATCTATTTTAATAGAGCTTGGAGCATTAATAGAGGATATTGAAATAGTTTTTTCTTCATTATCAATCTTAATTCTCCCAGTAATACTTGCTTTAATATTTCCATCCTCAACATAAGTCCAATCTGATGGAATATACTCTTCATAAGTACATAAAACTTCTCCAAGTAGCACCAAGTCATTATCTTTATGATTCATAATTACATAACCAAAGTATTTTCAGAATTATATAATATATAATTTATTTACTTTATAAATATTAAATGTAACTATCTTTTCATATTTGCTCATCATGTATGACTATTTCATCCATTTGATAATCTTCCCAATCTCTTAGACCCAATACTATCTCCAATTCATCTGGAGTAAGCACTGGTTTTTTATACATGGCACTGTCATCTATGGCAATCCTTGGACATGCGGTCATAACAAATGCATCCAAATCATAAGGCAACAATAAATCAGGGGATATATAATCCATATTTAATATCTGTGCATCAAATCCATGTTCCTTAATCAATTTTTTTAGATGTAATGCCAAATCAAATCTTAGTTGACCTTTTTTAGAAGACATTATAATTCCAAAAGACTTTGCACTGCTAGCTTTTGTTATTCTTGCAAAACGAACCCTAATAATTCTATCATAAAATTCTTCAATATCCCTTGACTTTCCAATAAATGGATCAGCCAGTATGACCGGTTTCTGTGTAAATAGTTTTACACCTAATGCATGAAAATCTCCACTACCAACATATATTATTACATCAACATCCAAGTTTTTTATAGAAGTGAAGTTGCAACCCAATACTTGTCCTTTGGAAGTACCTTTTCCATTGTCAAGCTTTACGTTATACCCACTACTTTCAATTAAATCAATCATTTCATCTAATTTATGTATATGTTGTGTAGTCGTAACGAGCCCAACAGTTTTTACATCCGCACGTAATTTACTTAAAGCATCCAATATTGGAGCTTCAACATCAGCAGTAGAATGTGCCTCAATAAACAGCACAGGACAGTCAGTTTTTATTGGAAGAGGAGTATGAGCAAAGTGTACGACCAAATCAATGTGTTTGTTTACTTTTACATCTGCCAAATCACATGCCCCAAAACATGGATCAGCATCAATGATAATATTTACATTAGGTACACTTTCTTGAAGAGTATTTGAAACATGTACAGCATCAATTTTTAATCCTTCCGGAAATTGTAAAATAATATTTTGTGCATTAATTTCCCTAATTTTATCTATTATAACATCAAATTTATAGTCATAATCCAGTGTAGACATAATAATAACCTAATCTTCAACAATAGTTACTTTTCCATCAACCATTTTAATTTTCACTAATGTACTAATTTTTTTATTGGTAGCTTCTTCAACTATTTTTCTACCATCATCTTTTTCTATAGGAATGATAATATGTTCAAGGTTAGCACCTATCTCATCAATAGCATTGATAACACTGGTTAAAGTACCGCCAGTACTTACAACATCATCTATTAATAGAAGATTATCTTCTTCTTTTATATTATTTATAAATAGTTCACTTTTTCCATAACCTGTTTGTTGATGAACTTTACGTTCCCCTTCTAATCCATAAGATCTTTTTCTAATTATCACAAAAGGAATATCTGTTTTCAATGATAAAGCCGTTGCTAATGGAATACCCATTGATTCTACACCTACAATTTTATCAATTTTTGATAAATCAAAATTATCTATGATATAATCCATTATATTATTTAATAATTTACTTTCAACTAATGGTACTCCATCACTAATAGGATGTACAAAATAAAAATATTCTCCTTTTTTAACAACTGGACATTCAACTAAAGATTTTTTTAACTCTTCTAACATAACAAAGGACTCCTTTATAGTGTCTTTACTTATAAATATATTACTTCGATTTTAGTAAAATACTTAATTATTAATGTTATTGGATATAGATTATATAATAATAGACTTTTTACCAATAAAACGATAGGGAGGTTAAAAATGTTAGAAGGATTAAGTGATAGTTTATCCCAAACTATGAAAAAACTAGCAGGAATGTCCATAATAGACAAACAGACACTCAAAGAAGTCACTAAAGATATTCAACGTGCACTTATACAGTCAGACGTAAACGTTAAAGTAGTCTTTGCATTGACAAAAAAGATTGAAAAAAGAGCTCTTGAAGAAGAACTACCAAAGGGTTTAAGTCCAAAAGAACATGTAATGCGTATAGTTTACGAAGAATTAGTAAACCTCGTTGGTGAAGAACCAGAAGAATTAAAAATTACCCATAAACCTTTCAAAATAATGATGTTAGGTTTACAAGGTAGTGGTAAAACAACCACAACAGCAAAACTTGTAAAATTACTGAAAAAACGAGGACATTCTTGTGCAATAGTATGTACAGACACGTGGAGACCTGCTGCATACGAACAATTAAAACAATTATGTGAACCTTTAGACACTCCAGTATATGGAGATCCAGAAAATCCTGATGCAATTGATTTAGCTAAAAAAGGTCTTGAAAAATTCGAAAATAAATATGATATTATTTTAGTAGATACTGCTGGTCGTCATAAAGAAGAACAGTACCTACTTGATGAAATGAAAGAATTAAGTACTGTAGTTGAACCTGATGAAGTAATATTAGTAATTGATGGAACAATAGGTCAACAAGCAAAAAGTCAAGCAGAGTCATTCAAACAAACCACAGACATTGGTTCAATTATAGTAAGTAAATTAGATGGTTCAGCAAAAGGTGGGGGTGCGTTATCTGCAGTTGCAGAAATAGGAGCACCTATTAAATTCATTGGTACTGGTGAAAGAGTAGATGATTTCGAAGCATTTGATCCGAATAGATTTATTTCAAGACTTCTTGGAATGGGTGACCTTGAAACCTTAATTGAAAAAGCTGCAGAAGTTACCTCTGAAAAATCAGACAAAGAAATGATTGATTCTATTATCAGTGGAAAATTCACATTAAAAGACATGGAAAACCAGTTAAACATGATGAATAAAATGGGACCGATGCAACAAATTATGAAACTAATTCCAGGTCTTGGTAATCAACTTCCTGCAAATGCATCAAAAGTAACAGAAGAAAAACTTGCAACATACAAAATATTAATGAACTCAATGACCGAGTATGAATTAGAAAATCCGGAAGTCATCAAAAAATCAAGAATTAACCGTATTAGTAGAGGTTCAGGATTAACCAATGATGATGTAAAAGAATTACTTAAATATTACAGTGTTACCAAAAAAGCACTAAAAGGTATGGGCAAACGTAATATGGGCGGACCTATGGGTAAACTCATGAGACGGATGAATAGATAAGATAAACTCTTATCTAATATATTTTTTGCACTATTTTTATTATTAACAAATTTTTAAAGGAAATTATCATGTCAGAAATTAATGACTACAAACTTTGTTCTAGATGTTTAACAAGAATTAGTAGAAAATTCCCTAAAACTTTACCCAATGAAAAGTGTAGCCTTTGTGATAATCTATTATTACACGTGGATAAAATTTACAAAGTTATATATAACAAGATACACAAGTTCGGTATAGAATTTGATACTTTTCATATAGCTTGCCAAGTAAATTACGATGAGCTGAATATAAATGAGAAGAAGATACATGAATATGTAAATTATAAGGGCAACAACGGATTAAAAAAACAATTAAGAAAAGAATTATCTTCTATGATTGTTGAAAAAATGGGTAAAACTATTGACTATAAAAATCCTGAAGTGATTATCAATATTAAAATAAGAAAAAAAGCATTCCCCCACACCCCTTACCCTGAAATTAAAAATTTAACCGTGTTTATCGATACCAATCCCTTGTTTATAGAGGGTAAATATCGTAAATTAGTAAGAGGTATACCTCAAACTAAATGGCCTTGTACAGAATGTAAAGGTAAAGGATGTGAATCCTGTGATGGAACTGGACAACAATATAAAGAAACTGTTGAAGGATTAATAGGAGAACATTTATTACCAATGGCAAAAGGAAAAAACATTAAATTTCATGGTTCCGGAAGAGAAGATATAGATGTATTAATGCTTGGAGAAGGAAGGCCTTTTGTAATTGAAGTTAAACACCCATTTGTAAGAAAAATAGATTTAAAACTATTACGAAGAGTTGTTAATAGTCATAGCGATGGAAAAATAGAAATTAATGACTTGAAATTTGTGGATAATAATAGGCGTGCCGCTATCAAGAACAGTTCTGTGGAAAGTTATAAAATCTACTCTGCAATAGCCGAATTTGAAAATGGTGTAACCAGTGTTGATTTGAAAAAAATAGAAAAATTAAATGTCATTGATCAAAGAACACCAATAAGAGTCTCACATAGAAGAGCAGACAAAATTAGAACAAGAAAAATCAAAGAACTCGAAGTTGAAAGAATAAACAGTAAAAAACTTCGTTTGAAAATTAAATGTGAGGGTGGATTGTATATTAAAGAATTAATATCGGGTGATGAAGGTAGAACTGTACCTAGTGTAAGTAGTATTACAAATAATAAAGCATTATGTACACAATTAGATGTTTTAAAAGTTCATATACCTGAATAACTTTTCAAAAATAGAAAAATAAAGATTTTCTATTAATCCACTATTTTTATTGTAATTCTTTGATAATCTAATTTTACAATAATATTGTCTAAACTCATATCCAAATGATAATATACATAGAAATCTTTTGTGACTACTTTTTGATTATTTTCTCTAAGACTTACTTTTCTAGGAAGTATAAAAGCATCAGTATATCTGATAGCATTGTTTTCTTTAATAGTATTCATAGTAATAATTAAATTTTTATCGGCATTTTTTGTTCTGTTTACTACTATGTTAATTTCATCTTTAATCCAATTAGTATTTAGGGCAATGTCATTTAGAGCAACAGTTAAAAGATGATAGTTTAATAATTTAAAGTTATAAGTCATGTTGCCTGGAACATTGTTTGTTCCCCACCAACTAGTTCTGATTAAATTATAATTATATGTTGAATTATACTCTTCAGAGGAGTACATCACATATTTTCCTTGATTAGCTATAAATGAAGATCCATCTAAAATTATCTGACTTTTATATTTTTTATAATTTTTTGAGTTATTCAAATATATAGTACTTCCAATTGTTGCTGTGTTTTTAGTCATATTAGAGAAAACTATTCTAATATTCACTACTGAAGATGAGTATATTACTCCACCTTTAATATTTGCATAATTAGAAGCAAAATGACAATAGTTAAATCCCAATCTTGAGTAAGAATCTAAATAAATTACTCCACCATAACCATCATTTGATTGATTTGCAACATTATAGTTAAATTTTGTGTTAACGAAATTTCCTTGAACCATGTTCGTAATTACTATGGATCCACCTTTTCTTAAAGCACGATTATAAGTGAAAGTACATTTATCAATATCTATAGTGGTTTCTCCAGAAATATATAATGCTCCCGCATAACAAGCGGTATTATTATTGAATTTGGAATTTTTAATGGTTATCCATTGAACATTGGAATATGAAAAAATTGCTCCTCCATAATACGCACTGTTATGATCAAATACCGTATTTTTTATAGTAAACTGTGGAACACCACTTACAATATAAATTGCTCCACCTTTTGGAGTTACCCCTGAAACGTTTTTACATGTTGAAACTCTATTATCTTTAAAAGTACATTTGTCGATAAGAATATTATTAACACCTTTATCCAGTAATGCTCCGCCAAATCTTTCTGCACTATTTTTAATGAATGAAGTGTTTTTTAAAGTCAATAAACCATAATTATTTATTGCTCCTGCCTCATAATAAGCAATATTTTTTTGGAACAGACATGAAGTGATTAAAGCTTTCTCTCCACTATTTATTGAAATAGCTCCACCTATATCTGCCATATTATTTTCAAAATAACAGTTGTTTATCTCTGCATATCCACTACCAACAGCTATTGCACCCCCTTTTGTCCTATTTGAACCTTCAATATTTTTTACTGCAATATTGCTTGTAAATTTTGAATTATAAACTCTTAAAGTAGCATGATTACCATTTAATATTGCATTTCCCCATATTGCTTCATTATTTTTAAAAACAGAATTATCCACATTTACTGAAGCATATGCTGAAGCATATATCGCTGCACCTCCTGTACTGTGTGAATAATTTGTATCGGTAAGAATATTTTTAATAAAGGTACAGTTTATCACATTATATATTGAATCATATCCACCCAATTGTAATGCTGCCCCAAATTTAACAGCAGTATTTGATTCAAAACTTGAATTAGTAATGTTTGCACTAATATTTGCTCCTGAACCAAACAGTACTGCCCCGTTATTTCCTTTATTTTTCTTAAAGGTACAATTATTAATAATTAATTTAGAATTTGAAGATAATAATACTGCACCTCCCTGTGAATAATTTGCATTTGTGACTGTTAAATTTTCAAAGGTTAATATAGATCCTTTATAAACTCTGAAACCCTGTTTTGAATTACAATTGATTATTGTTTTTCCCCTATTACTTCCTATCAGTGAAATATTTTTTAATATATTGTGAGTATTCGAAAGTTTATATGTTCCTTCGTTTAAATAAATTATATTATTATATTTATTTAAAGTGCTGTTTAAAGCTAAATCTAACGTATAATAAGGATTTTCTCTTGTTCCTAATTGTTTTGAATTATTAAATTTTTGATCAACATAAATCTTTTTAATCATCCCCAAACCAGTTGATTCTTGATTAGGTTGATTAATACCTTTTTTCATAATATCTATTGAAGAAGTATTAGTTTTTTTTAAAGAATTATTTGTAGACATCAAATCATTAGAAAATTCGTTGTTAACTTTAGAAGTATCATCTATTTGACTGGTTTTTTGGATAAAAACTTGTTCATTATTTTCAAAACTATGATTTTCTCCAATATTTGTAGCAAACGAAGCTCCCATAAATAATAATAGACATATTGCAAAAATAGAATATTTTATATATTTAATAATATCCCCCCCAATATTATTTCCAAATCATGACAAAACACACAATTTTTATAATTACTCTTTATTATGTATATTACTCTAATTGAAAATAAAATTTTGTTTTATTAAATATCATAAATAAAAGAATGTAAGATATATAAAGAATAAAAATTATATATATAATATAATATTAGAACATAGGATACTCTTGTTTTATAAAACATTATATGCAAGAATATGTTTATAATAAATTTTTTTAATTTCTTTCTTAGCTCTAAAGAAATTAATCGAAGAAATAACTCATTACAGGATAATTAGAATTTAGTATTCAAAATAATTAGTTATACTAATAATTAGCTATAGTCTAAACCTATAAGACTAAAAAACCTTATTATTTGTGAAAAACCTATAACTCACAAAAAAACCTATAAAAATAAATTCTATAACATAAATGAGATGATAAAAGATGAAAAAATCAAAAGGATTTAAAAGTCGATCAAGATATAAACTTAAAAAAAGTATCAGACCTAAACGAGCTAATATTATAAGTAAAAAAATACAAGTATTTGAAAATGGTCAAAAAGTACATATAATTACAGATTCAAGTTTCCAAAAAGGACAACCACACCCTAGATTCCACGGAAAAACCGGTGAAATTGTAGGACAAAAAGGAAGAGCATACCTTGTTGCTATTAAAGATGGAAACAAAGCTAAAGAATTAATTATTAGACCAGAACATCTCAAATTACAAGTACAAGAGTGATTATGATGATTGGAAAAAAAGTCATTGATACTAAACCTATTACAATATCTGAAGCAAAAGAAATTCTAATGAAAAAAGTAGAAGAAAAAGCTGATGAAAATAACGAAGTCGATGGCCGCCAATTTACATATGAACAAAACTTAACTATTGACTATGTCAGTAAGTTTGCACTACTTGATGCGGATGATGCTAGAGAGTTAGTAACAAAACTTGAAGAATATTTAACACCTGCTCAAGCAGTGAAAGTAGTGGATTTAATGCCTGAAGATCTTGATGACTTAAGATTAATATTTGCAAAAGAAAGAGGAAACTACGAAACAGATGTTTTGCAAAATATTTTAGATTTATTGGACCAATACCGATAAATCAATCCTCTACTTCTTATCTTTAAGAACTGACCTCCCAAATTTATATACTTACTTTTCTATTAAAAACTTAATTGAGATATTGATATGCCTAACAATACCAGAGACATTTTAAATAAATACAACATAAGATTAGATAAGAATAAAAGTCAAAACTACCTTATAGATAATAATAAGTTAAATAATATCCTTAATCATGCAGACATTCAATCAAATGAAACAATTCTGGAAATTGGGGCAGGTATCGGTACTTTAACTATCCCTATGGCAAAAAAAGCATTAAAAGTGATTGCTATAGAAAAGGATCCTATAATATCAGAGATTTTGAGGGACAGAATAGTTCAAGAGAACATTACAAACATTGAAGTTATTAATGAAGATGCATTAAAAATTGATTTTCCACATTTTGACAAGGTGGTTTCTAATTTACCATACCAGATATCATCACCAATTACGTTTAAATTATTAGAATATGACTTTAAAAAAGCTGTTCTGATGTATCAACTGGAATTTGCTAAAAGAATGAATGCAAAATACGATACAAAAGAGTACTCTAGACTTTCTGTGGCATTATATTTTAGAGCTGACATTGAAATTATTGACACTTTACCTCCCAAAGCATTTTTACCACAACCCAAAGTCAATAGTGCAGTCATCGAATTAATCCCAAAAAAAGAAGTAACCCTTAATAAATTATTTGATGATGTAACAAGAGCCCTATTCCAACATAGAAACAAAAAGGCTAAAAAAGCACTTATTCAATCTTCTCATGAAATCAATTATGATAAAAAAGAATTAAAAAATATTTTAGAGGATATTGATTCTGAATTGCTTGAAAATAAAGTGTTCAAACTTAGTCCAGAAGAAATACTTGAAATATCTACAATTTTAGGAGATAAACTATGAATTATAATGGTGTAGAATATAATGAATGTGAAGAGGTTTATCCGCCTGCAGAGGATACTTTCCTATTAATAGATAACCTAAAAATCAAATCTTCAGATAAAGTATTGGAAATTGGAACTGGAAGTGGGATTGTAAGTATAACTGCATCATTGAAATGTCATGAAGTAACCAGTACTGATATTAATCCTCATGCAATTAAATGTGCTAAAAATAATATTAAACTTAACAAAAGAGAAAATATTACTGTTTTTTTAAGTGATTTATTTGAAAATATTAATGATAAATATGATTTAATACTTTTTAACACACCTTATCTACCTGTAATTGAAGAAGAACATGTTGATGATGATTATTCCAAGGCATGGGATGGTGGAGAAAGTGGACGCGACGTCATTGACAAATTCATTAAACAGGCTCCTGGTTACTTAAAAAAAGATGGAATTATCCAGTTGGTCCAATCATCATTATCAGATAATGAAAAAACCCTGGAAATGTTTGAAAAAATGGGTTTTGAAGCTGAAATTACGGCTATAGAACATATTTTCTTTGAAGATATAACACTAATAACCGCCTTCAAATAAGTCATTCAACTTTTTCATACTTCATATTTTCCAAGAATCTTTCGGTTCTTATTTCAATAATAACATCCGGTTTATACCATTCAATTAAATCCGTGTTAAAATACCAATGATCCCAATATGCAAACATGCTTTTAAAAAACACGTTCAATGGATTTAAAAAACGAATTAATGTTGAATCCCGTAAAAATAAACAGTTTAAATCAGTTAAACTAAATCTATTTCTAATGTAAAAAGATTCTCTTTTACCAACTTTAGAAAATTCTTCAGGCATCGTAAAAGGATCATCAAAATACCTATATTGATTAGAATACTCCATTAATGGAAACTCATAGAAATCTATTACTTCTCTTTTTGAACTATCAGGATTTTTAAACTTATATAAATCTCCATCAACACTAATTTTTTTATGAACCAGATTCTCCTTTAATGTTTCTAAATACTTTTCACTACTTACTTGGCTTCTTATATCATGCATTATCTCTGCAGAATATTTTAAAGCACCTTTAAAATTTATATGGGAATCACTTTTATAATAATCCGTTGGATCCAGTATATCTTTATAATCATTTACTAAGTCACTAACAGAATCAAAATTTCTTTTTAAAACTTTTGGAGTTATTGGAAGATATTCCTTACATATTACACTTTTATCTGGTACAATATAGAACCTATAATCAATTCCCTTTTCATTACAATATTCTTTTTTGGAATTGTAACTTTCCCTAAAACGCTTTTCATCAAAATTATTTTGAAAATTCTCTGAGTAATGTTGAATTAACTCATAATTGGAATCATTTGTTAAAAACAAATAATTATCCAACCCTACACATTTTATCATCTCAAATTTTTCTACAGTTAAATCTAAATCATCAAAAGACATTATTATTCCCCAAACATCTGTTTAATCTTATTAAAAAAGTTTTTTTCGGATTTATTGTTAGTTTTGATGTTATCCTCGTTCAATAGTTTTCTAACTTCATCTGTAACTCCATTGTTTTCATAATATTCTGTAGAAAGAACTGAAGTTTTTGGTGATAAATATAGTACAGAAGAGGTTGAAAAGGTACCCTGATTAGTTTCATACTTCCAGGACATGACATGCTCATCTAAAATCATGTTTGTTATTTCATGTTCTATTTCTGCCTTATTATCAACGATTTCAGTTTGATTAATGGTTTTATTATCCATTTTTAATACTGCTTTACCTTCAATAAGTATTTCATCAACTGTATCCAAATAAGACGTAAATTTAAATTTTACACCTCTATCTGCAAAATAATCATCGGCAACTATCTTAGCTTTTATTTTTTGATTGTCTGTTTTATTAACAGATATTATTGTTGAAACCGACTTTTTTTCTGCTTGATATGAGCCAGAATATTCAAATCGAAGAACATGTTCCTTGTTATTTTCAAAAATATCCGAAACATCGAAACTAAATGTATTCTTTCCAGTTGTTACTTCCTGAATATCCACCAAAATATTATTATCCATTATACATGCTAATTTACCAAAAGTAATTGGTTTTAAATCGCCAGTAAAAGATTCAGAAATAATCTTTACCGTATCATGTGAAGTAATTTCTTTTATAAGCTTAATTACTGTCAAATTAATCCTCTCCGAATGTAAAATTATAATAATTTTATCTAAATTAGATAAAACTTGATACTACTAAAATTATTACCAATATTGTGATAATAACAGTTATCAACCATGCAATAATGTTATACCATTTAGAATTGACATAATCTCCCATTATACGTTTATCATTTATTATTAAAAGCATCAGTACCAATATTACTGGTAATAAAATACCATTGATTACCTGTGAAAACAGTAATATCTCCATCAAAGGAATATTAGGTATTAATATTAATATTGCACATACGAAAATCATCCCCGCATATAATCCATGGAAAACTGGTGCTTCCTTAAAGTCTTTTGATATTCCCGTTTCAAAACCAAGACTTTCACATACATAATAAGCTGTTGACAACGGCAGTATTATTGCACTGAATAATGATGCATTAAGAAATCCCAAACCAAATAAAAATCCTGCATATTCCCCGGCTACGGGAATGAGTGCATGAGCTATGTCTTGAACATCAGTAACGGGAGTTCCTGAAATATTTATTGTTGCTGCACAAGCAATCAGGATAAACAAAGCCACTATTCCTGTAAACATTGGTCCAATTATTGATTCTGCTCTTGAGTATTTTAATTCATCACGACTTACTCCTTTTTCCACTACCGAGGATTGAAGGTAAAACTGCATCCATGGTGCTATTGTTGTTCCTATAAGTCCTACTACCATCACTATATAATCCTTTTCCCAATGTATTTTCGGTACTACAGAAGTAGTTACTTGTCCCCAATCAGGATTTGCCATTAATCCGGCTATTATATATGAAATATAAACCAGGGACAATACTATAAATATCTTTTCAACGTTCTTGTAGCTTCCTTTAATTACAAGCAACCATATTAATATTGCTGCAAGTATTACAGATATAAATGGTGGAATTCCAAATATTTCAGAAGATACGACTATACCTGAAAATTCTGCAAGAGTGTTTCCAAGATTCGCTAAGAGTAAACCTATCATGATAAACATGGTTAGCTTTACTCCAACTTTTTCTCTTATTAGACTTGCTAGTCCTTTTCCTGATATTATTCCCATCCTAACTCCCATTTCTTGAGCAACCATGAGTGAAAAGATCATTGGAATAAAAGTCCAGATTAAATTATATCCATATTGAGCTCCTGCCAACGAATATGTCAATATTCCTGCACAGTCATTATCAACCATTGCCGTTATTAAGCCAGGTCCCAAGACCGATATAAATATTAATATAGAAACTATTGAAGGATATTTCTTTAAACGATTTTTAAAGGCATCTTTAAATGTCACAATAAGCCTCCATTTTATCTAAACATTTTAGGTAATCTTTTCTTCCAAGCAGTAGGTAGAATTATGTCTATCGCATCATCCACAGTGATTATCCCTTTCATTTTTTCTCTTTCATCAACAACCGGAAGGGCAATTAGATTATATTTTGCAATAATTTTTGCTACTTCAGTTTCTTCTTCATTTACATCAACTGAAACAACATCCTTTATCATATAATCATAAATCATTGTTTCATCATCATTTAGGAGTAATTCCCTTATTGTTACTACACCTTCTAATTTTTCTTCAGCCGATAAAATATAAATATAATACAAGGTTTCCACTTCATCAGCAATTTGTCTTATTTCATTCATTACCTCTTTTGTTGATATATTACCTATTACTGATGCATATTCTGTTGTCATTACCCCGCCAGCAGTGTTTTCTGGATATTCCAACAATTCCCTTAATTCTTGTGATTCTTCCGGATCCATTAATTCCAGAATTTCCTCTTTTTTCTCATCAGATATTGTTGCCAATAGATCGGCCGCATCATCCGGTGACATCTCATCTACAAGATCTGCTGCCTCTTTTTCTTCCATTTCTGTAAGTATGGTTTTTTGTTTTTCTGGGGATATTTCTTCAAAAGCATCTGCAGCTGATTCATCATCCAGTGAATTAAGTATACTCATTGAATCTGATATTCCTAAATCATCAACTATTTCTGCAATATCTGCAGGATGTAATTTTCTTAATTTTTTCTTTGAAACTTTAAGCTTTAAGTTAGAAAAATCCAAAGAATCAATATCTTTCCAAGAAATTATATTATCTTGATGTTTTATTTTCTTAGATAATCCACCCATACCTAGTCTTCTAAATAATCCGTTTACCCCTATGTCTACTCCAATAATATAATAGTCACCCATTTTATATGAGATTTCTACATCATTGACCCTTCTAATTTTACTGCCTTCCATATCTACTACTTGACGATCTAAAATATCTCTAGATAATTTTATTTGAGAGTCTTGTTTAGGGTATTGTTTAATATCTTCCAGTGGTGTTGTCAGCAGTACTTTATTACCAGTTATTTCTTTAATATATGAAGAGGGTATGAAATAAAATTCACCATTAGCTTTTATTTTTATTGCCTCTATTTTGGGATAAGCTTTATCAGGAGAAATTACTACATCCTTTATTTTTCCCAATTTTTCTTTATTACTATCATATACTATCTTTGTTAGTAGTTCTGTTAAGTACACAGTATCACCACCTTTGTAATGGTTAATCCAGTTTTATTTTTAAGGGTTCATCTTTTAATCTTTCCATTACAATTAATTCTCTTAATTCTTCAATTCCATCAATTGTTCTAATCTGTGAATTGATTATTTCATTTAATTCTTCCAAATTTTTTGCCCATACTTTTATTAGAATATCATATTCCCCGGAAATACTATAAACTTGTGATACCTGTTCAAGTTTCGGTAACTCAATCTCAACGTGTTCATGCTTTTCAGTTTCTGTTTGAATAATTATTAATGAGGTAACATTTACACCAATTTTTTCAGGATTTAAAATAGTGGTGTATTGTTCAATTACATTATTTTTTTCGAGTTTATGTATTCTATTTGATATCGTAGAGTTGGGTATTCCTGTTTTTTTAGAAATAGACGATATTGCTGTTCTGGCATTTTCAGACAGAACATTTAATATCTTTTTATCGGTTTCATCCATAGTGTCATCTCATATCTTATTATATTATTATCTATGTTACATATTATAATAATATTGTGAATTTAACCAAAAATTATTAAAATATTGTTAAAAACACAAAAATTATAAAAAAATCAGTTATAATATTATGTTTTATATAAATTTCTTAAAAAATTAATTTTCATATATTAAAAAAAGTATTTATACTTCTTAATACAATTCATTAGTAGATGATTATATAATTAAAACAAATATCATACATTAAGATTATAGTCATTTTATTAATAAGAAGCCTAGAAATAGAAAATAAAAGTAATATACGCCTAGAAATAGAATTAAATAGGAGATTAAATATGAATAAATATACGCCTATTCTAATACTACTTCTTACTATTGGAGTAGTATCCGTATCAGGGTGTATACATTATGTAGATGGAGGGGATTCCCCATCAATAAGCAATGTTATTGGAAATGATAATCCTATGGACATATTGCAAGGAGATGACTCTTCAAACTCTGATGCAAAAAATACACAAGATAGTGTTAAGAAGACAACGATAGCTAAAGTCAATAAAACAGGAAACATAAAAATAGCTAACGAATCCACTTCAAAAGCTATTAAAGAAAAACAACAAAGTACCAGTACCACACAACCAAAAATTTCAAAAGTAGACATTGAAAAACAGATTATCAATATTTTAAAAAGTGAAAATCCAAATGTTGACTTTACTACCGAAACAACATTAGTTTACATTGAAAATAAACCGATTTATGTCATAGACATTTATGATAATCAAGGTTGGTATGGTTACTTAGAAGTAGATGCTGAAAACGGTCCAATTGGAAATGATCAATTAGGATACTCCTTTAATGGAGGAGCATTTAGAGATGAAGTAAATGATGAAGGAACTACTAAAACTACAACTAATAATTCTAATGAAACTGAGAAAAATGGCTTAAACACTACTGAAGTAACTTTATTACCGGAAGATGAAATAAAAGAAAAGATGAACAGTGAACTAGAAAGAAACTATTCAATCAAAAATCCTACTTACGTCATAAGTACATTTAGTGAAAATAACACAGACTTTTACAATATTACATTCAATGCTTTAAATGAAAGTTCAAATAAAAACATCACGGGTAATGCTACAATTAATGCAGAAACGGGTGAAATTATTTTATTAAAACTAGTAGAAGTAGATGAAAAAATATATTCTGTAGATGAAGCTGGAGATTTTGTTGACATTGTTTATAAAGGTAAAAATGTAGCTGTAAGAGAAAATTACCCTTATTACAGTCCACAAAACGATAAAGTTTACTATTCAGCTGAAGAAGAAGCAGAAGATTTATACCAAATGGCTTTGGAGTTTGAATAAATTCAACTCCCTTACTTTTTTTATTAACTTATAATTTTTTCGATAATTGTTCGATAAAATCTTACAATATAGCCCACAACTATACCTGCAAAAATGGTTCCCAGACCTATTCCCTGAAATGTACCATATAATGCTAAAGACAATATTCCACCAATAATAACATTTGAGGAATCAAAAGCAGTTTTTAATTTTCCAAATTCTATCTTAGTAACGTGCCGAACCGCCAATGAAACACCTTCTCCCGGAAGTACTATAGCATTTGAGACCACTTCCAAATAGACTCCAAAGGCAATTATGAAACAACTGATGATACATAGTATCCATTTTGAAATATAACCTGTTGCTTGTAATGGAGTTAAAATATATAAGGCCAAATCAATGAAATATCCAAAGAATATAGTCAATATTACTTGCAACCACTGTTTTCTTTGAAATTCATTTTTAAGAATTATTACTTGTATAATTACTAACAAAAAGTTGAATATTATGGTTATTGTACCTAACGATAAAGGTAGTGCATATTTAAGTACGTTTGGAATGCAGGATATTGGTGTTGTACCTAAATCTGATTTTACGGATAGTGCTACACCAAAAGACATTATAAATAGTCCAATAAGTAATATAGAATAGTTTTTTAATATTTCTTTCCAATTAATATCCTTTGATTTATTATTCATTATATCATTGTTTTTGTTCATGTTCTCTATTATTATATTGTTTTTTGAAATATTTAAGAATAAAATGTTCTTAAATATTAAATTCAATCCACTTTTTTAAAATATTTTTCTATAAACGCCGACATGGTTTTTATACATTGCCAGCATTTTTTTACTTTTATAAGATATTTCAGAACTAAAAAATAGAATTTCTTTTGAACCAAAAAAAATAGTTACTATTTTTCACCAGCTATTACAAAGTATCTGTAATACTTATAGTAAACATCCACATTTTTATAGCCAATCTTATTATACCATTGTATTGTATCCAATAACTTTGCTGGCTTATCCAGTAACCTTCTTTGTCTTAAAATTTCCTTTTCCTCTTCGGGAATATTTTGTTTATTTAAATAAGTGGAATCTTGTTCTTTGTATATCTTCTCGGTAGATTCTGTAGCACCATAAACTTGATCTGCATTTATGAATATACCTCCATCTTTCAAGTAATTGTAGATTCTTTTGTATAAAAGTTTTTTTTCTTCATCGGTTAAATGATGGATAGATAACGATGAAACTATTATATCATACTTCTCTTTAAAATCGTATGTTAAATAATCAGCTTCTACATACTTGAAATTAAGGTTAGCAAATTTCTTTTTTGCTATGTTTAACATTTTTGTTGACAAATCAACCAATGTTACGTCTGCATTAGGATGCTTTTTGTACAGTAATTCTGTTAATATTCCTGTTCCTGCACCTAAATCCAATATTTGTGGATTTATATAATTATTTGTTAAATTTACCACTGTATCATAATAGATGTCCATATTAGGTATTGCCTGTTTTCTAAACTTATCATAATCATTTGATGCTTTATTAAATGCTTCAAGTACTTCCTTATTTTTCATTTTATTATTCCTCATTAGCTATTAGCTATTTTCATGTTTAATACATATGTTCTTGGTTTAATTACTTCTTCTAAAAACTTTTCCCTATTTTTTGTATCATAAACTAAATAAGTGTTGTTATTATCAGCTTTAATATGTAAATATATGGTTTGATTAGTATTTTTTCTTAACCGTTCAAAATGATTGTTAATACATAATTTATTTGTTTGACCAGTTGCATTTTGAGAATATGTATTAGAAAATATGTATTCAACATTTGAATCTGATATAATATAATATTTACCTGAAGATAATGATAATTCATTAATGTTTATTGCTTTGCAAACCCATTGGTTATCATGTTTATATGGACAAGATTCACTTGAATTTTCCTTATTGAAGGATAATGTATTAAATTCATAATCAAACAACACCAATACACTTTTTGACTGAACTTGTTTATTATTAGTAAAAGAGTTTTTTCCTGCAATCAATTCCTTGCTATTGACATTATCCCGAGGATATAGTGTTAAAGAATAATCCAAAGAATCTGGAAAATATCCATCCAAGAGATTAGGGTTAGTTTTTAACTTAATTAATTTATCATAACTTAATAATTGACCTTTATTGGATTTTAAACCAATAGTTTGGATATTGTTACTGCTTGAATATTCCCAATTACTTGGAGTTCCGCTTGTTTTTGTTAATGTTGATAAACTATCTTTCAAAAACTGATTAGCTTGTTTATTGTTTATTTTTGTAACTTGATTATCGTTTAATGTTTCTGTTGCATATATAACCAACGAGAATATCACTAATAAAAGTATTAAGTAAAGTAATATGTCGGTAATTATTATTTGTCCTTTATTGTTCATAATCCGTATTTTGACTTATGTCCATTATCCAAATAGATAAAGGTATCATTTTCTATTGTAATTAAGTTTCCCGAATATTGATTATTTCTATCATTTAATAATACGTGGTCTATTGATACTGGTGCCTCATCGACAAGTTTTGTTGGTAAAATAAATGTTTCAAATCCGTAATGATTACAATCTGTCTTATTTTCTAATCGACAAAAGATACACATACCATCATGACTATTATGATAATAATGATTGTTTAAACAGGAAAAAATTGTTTCATTACTATTTCCGTGCTGAGTATAATCATTTAAGGGACATTCCCTAATAATTATTGTTTGAATTGTATTCAAATATACATCTGCATTGTCTAAATTTATGTAATCAGATAACTTTTTTCCAAAATTAATGTTATTGACATTAAATGTCGCTCCAGTTTTAAGTGTTGGTAGCGGATCATATACTGGGAATTTCTTATCTGTAATCTCTACAAGTTTTTGTTCATTTTTAGTGTTTTTGATTTTGTTATTCTTTGTTGTAACTTCAAAAGTATAATCTATTTCAACTTTAAATGGATTATTTGAGGGTTTCAAGTCATTTATTTTACATTCTATTAAAAAATCCGTATTATTGTAACTAATTTTTCTATCATCAATTTTATGTTGAATATATTTTTTTATCGTATCTCTATTTGTGATTGATCTTCTTGAAGTAACAATATCATATGTAATGTTGTGCAATGAGTCTTTAGTAATAAGCATGATTTCATTTTCAAAATCTTCACTTATACTTATAATTTGATTTGATTCTAAAGTTTCAACAGTATTGTTTACATTATCGCTATATTCATCTATTGTAATTACCAGTAATAGTAGTACTGGAATCAATATAATTAACAACAATATACTGGTAATATAACCATTTTCATCATTAATAATTTTCATAATATACTTAATAATGATGGATATGTAAAACATTGTTTATAAATTTAACCAAATATATAAACATATTAAAAAAAGTAATTTAAAAGAAGATAAATATTAATCTAATCTTTCATATGATGTAACTACTACTTCCAAGTCATATTTACTGGAATAGTATTTATCATCAGCAGACATAATATCCATTATGACCCTCATATTCCCATCATCTAAGAATGATAACAGCCTAGACTGGAAATTACCCCATTGTTCTTGAATTTTAGTATCATTATACGTTCTACTTATTAAGGATATATCTTTAGACCATTTTCCTTCATTATGATATTCTAATACTTCAGAAACAGGGAAATTCTTAACTGTTATTCTTATAGATACTGAAATTACATCATCACAGGATAATTTATCTTTGATTGAATAATGAACTATCTTATCCATACTACCACTTCCTTAATTTATAAAACTAAATAATAATATGCTTTTTTAAAGATATAAACATTGTTATTTTTTCAAAACGATGATAATAAAAAAATTAAAGTCCTATCCCTTAATATTTCATGTTAATAACTTTTTTTTATTAAAATCTATAATATAATACAAATATATAATATTTTAAATCAATTTTAAATAGTTTTAATAATTTAGAAATATATACGTGAGTTCAAGATTTTTAATAATTAATAATAAATAGAGGTTAAGTAAATATATTAATTAAGAATAATTTTATAATTAATATTTATTATTACGGAGGAAATAATATGAGTGACATTATCAAAGGATGGCGTCATAACGACCAAAGATATAATTTAATAGGAACAAAATGTAACAACTGTAACGAAACATTTTTCCCAAAAAAAGTAGTTTGTCCAAATTGTAGAAGCCATGGTGATATAGAAGACCTCCAATTTAAAGGAACTGGAAAAATTTACACATATTCTATAATTCATGCAGCAACCGATGAATTCAAAAACAATTCCCCTTACGCTGTTGGAATAATAGAATTAGATGAAGGTGCAAAAGTAACTGCACAAATTGTTGACTGTGATTTAGATGAAATAAACATAGGAGACGAAGTAGAAGTCGTATTTAGAAAAATACGTGAAGAAGGAAAAGATGGAGTAATATCATATGGATTCAAATTCAAACTCAAAGAATGATACAGGAATTTTATTAATAGGGCATGGAAGTAGATTACCTTACAACAAAGAAGTTGTACAGGCAATAGCAGCTAAATATTCAGAAACAAAACCAGAGTACAATATTGAAGTAGGTTTCATGGAATTAGCAGAACCTAACATACCTTCAGCTTTCAATAAGTTAGCATCTACCGGTGTAAAAAAAATTATTGTAACTCCTGTATTTTTAGCACATGGCTTACACACAAAACGTGATATTCCTACCATTCTTGGGTTAGAACCTTCACCTGAAGTAGAACAGTATGTTGGAGGACATGGACACCATCATCA
>SUTQ01000004.1:0-2182 GCA_015062805.1 Methanosphaera stadtmanae | reverse complement strand
CATGGACATCACCACCACCATGATGAAGAAGCAGAAAAAATTGAATTCAATGGTGAAATAGTATATACAGAACCTATAGGTGCAGATGACGCTATTGTAGAAATCATAGCTGAAAGAGTAAATCCACATTTATAATCAAATCTACATATTAACCTCCTCAAACATTTTTTTAATATACTTTTTTTAATAAATATGATAACATGAATAAAAAATTAATATCCGAAATTGGAGAAAGAAATTTAATCAGAATTCTCCTAGACAAGCGAGATTCTAAACTTAAGAGTATTCATGATAAAATAAAGGAAAGTTATCATGATGATGCGGCTTTAGTAGATAACTCTTCAAAATATACTGTTATATCTACAGATATGCTAATTCAACATACTCATTTTCCAAAGAATATGACTCCATATCAAATGGGAGAAAAAGTTGTAACAGTTAATGTTAGTGATATTCTTGCCATGAATGCAAATCCTGATTCAATTCTTATTTCAATGGGTCTTCCTCCTCAAATGACATTAAACGAATATGAAGAATTAACTGATGGAATTTTGGATAAGTGTGATGAATATGACATAAATTTGATTGGTGGAGATATAAACCAAAATACTGAAATTATACTTTGTGGAACAAGTATAGGAAAAGTTAATGAAGAATTTAGACTCCAAAAGGATATTAATTCAGATAATCTAATTGCAGTTACTGGAGAACTTGGAAGCCCCGCAGCAGCACTGGACTTAATATATGGAAATAATGATATTCCTGAAGAAGAAAAAAAGGAAATATTAAAAACATTATATGAACCCACATTACCTATAAATGAATCAAAAATATTCCAACAATTTCCTTCATTAACCACCAGTATTACTGACATAACTGATGGATTAGCCATTGAATTAGGACATTTGAATGATAAAAACAAAGATATAGGTTTTGAAATATTCTTTGATAAAATTCCTTATAATAAAAATATTGAAAAAGTAGCAAAACTAAATAATAAAGATTTAAAAGATTATTTATTACATTTTGGTGAAGAATTTGAACTTTTAATTACTTTAAATGATAACGAATATTACAAACATCAAGATAAACTTAACAATATATATGTTATTGGTAAAACAAACTCTTCAGGTAAAATTACACTAATTAGAGAAGATTCAGTAGAAATAATACCAGTTAAAGGTTATGAACACTTAAAAGATGATTAGATGAACAGATGTCAAATATGCCCAAACAATTGTATATTAGAGCGAAATACAATATGTGGACGAAAACCAGACATAAATGAAAATGTTGTTGAAACCACGGCAATTGCAGTAGATCCTATAGAAAAAAAACCATTATATCATTTCTTACCCGGAACTAAAACCTTGTCAATAGGCACGCTAGGATGTAATTTAAAATGCCTAAACTGTCAAAATCACAGTATAGCCCAACCTACAAACCCCCCATTGGTTCCTACTAAAAAAATAACTCCAGAATCCATAGTTAACGTTGCTGTTGAAAATAACTTAGAAAGTATTTCATGGACATACAATGAACCTACAATTTATCCGGAATGGATTATTAATACTGCAAAAATAGCCCAAGATTATAATATTAAAACCATATTGGTAAGTAATGGTTATACTTCCCAGAAAACTTTAGATGATTTAATCAATTATGTTGATGCTGTCAACATAGATTTAAAAAGTAGTGCGGATACATTTTATAGAGAAGTTTGTAAAGGAAGAATAGAACCCATAATAAACAGTATTAGAACTTATTATGAAAATCATATTCATACAGAGGTAACAACACTGCTTATTCCAGGTTATAATGATAATTTATCTTCCATCAATAATGTTGTGGACATTATAAAATGTATATCTAAAAAGATAGTTCTTCATTTTTCAGCATTTTATCCACAATTTAAATTAATACACATTCCACCAACACCTGATGAAACTGTCATAAATGCCTGTAAAATTGCCAAAAATAATGGATTAAAGTATGTTTACCCTGAAAATACATATCCCTCTTTAGACGACAATACGTACTGTGAATATTGCAATGAAATTTTAATAAAAAGAGAATATTATGAAGTAATTAATAACATTACTTCAGATAAAAAATGTCCTAATTGTGATGAAAATATAGATATAATCATGAAATGAAGTATTCATTAGAATACTCCACCTCC
>SUTQ01000026.1 GCA_015062805.1 Methanosphaera stadtmanae | reverse complement strand
GCAATGATTCAAGCCCACGAAATATTAATAAAAAAATATAATTAGTATTTGCCGAAATCTATTTCGTTCAGGATATGTGCTACACGATCCTCTTCAGGAGGAAGCTGCATGTAATCGCCAAAGATCTGACCAAGGGTCGCTTCCTGATTATTAGCTATAGAAACATCAAGATTTTCAAATTTTACTTTTTTAGAAGGTTTAAAATCTGTAATTTTAAAGTATGGTTGTTCATTCATTGTTAAATCAGCATAAAATTCAGAATTATCATTTTCATACCTTCTTAAGAAGTTTGTTAATCTTTTTTGGAAAAATTTAGGAGTTAATCCCACTACATTAAAAACAGAATGTGAAACATTGACAATTGTTTTAACAATTTTTGACCCTTCATCAAATTTTATCACAGACATTGCTTGCATTTTACAAAATATTAAACAAAGCCTCATAAATAAAAATCTTTTAATTTTATTTTTTGGAACTTTATCTAAAATAAATAAATCAACATGCATCCCCAATTTAAAAGAAACATATTTATCCCAAAATTCAGACCAATAAGTACCATTTAAAGATAATCTGCCAAATTGAAAGAAATATTCTTCATCATAACGACAATCTAAAACAGTATATTTATCCCAATTTTTTTCTTCCATGATTTTAAGGAATTTTTCATAGTCCTCTCTAAAGATTACTACATCAATGTCATCATCCCAGGGGATAAAACCTTGATGCCTAACAGCACCGATTTCAGTCCCAAACCACAAATAGTACTCTAAATTATTTTCTTCACAAATATCAATGAAGTCTTTTAATATTAAAAGTTCAACTTGTTTTAAATGGTTAAGCGTTTCATCATCAGCACCCATAGAATCACCTTATAATTTAACTATTTTTTTTTGTATAACATTCAATTTATTATTTTCGAAATCTTCCATAACTTTACAGATAGCTTTTGAAACATTAAAATCTATATAAGCATTATTTTTTCCTAATTCAATTGATTTTGCAAAAGCCACCAATTCATATCTTATACCTTCACCATCTAATTGATAGAAATATTTTTTATTTTCCTCTAGATTTTCAAATCTTAATTCAAAATAATCCGTTTTCCACCAAGGCGCTGGAACATATACATAACCTTTAGTACCAGATATAATTAATTCACCTTCTGATTTAATATTATTTCCTACTTTTATAGATGCTACAGCATCTTTATATCGAAAGTCTATTTTAGTAAATAAATCGAAATTGGAATTTTCATTTAAAAATAATGAATTGATATGTTTTTCATCATAGTTTGTGCCTAAAATTTGAAAAATAGGCAATAATGCGGTAGGCCCCCAAGATGTAATACTATTCCAAGAATTCTCATCAAATTCCCTTAAACTTGTACAGGTAGCATCAACAGAATAAACCTCACCTATGTTACCACCTTTGATTAATAATAATAACCTATTATATGCAGTAGAATAAGCTGTCTTTATGGAATCCATTAGGATCAAATTATTTTCAAGTGCAATTTTCTCCAGTTCCAAACATTCATTTTCATTTAAAGCAATAGGAGATTCACATAATACATGTTTACCTAATTCTAATGCTTTTTTAACTTGCATATAATGCTTTGAAGGATTAGATATGATAAAAACCGCATCAACAAGTTCTAATAACTTTTTATAATCATCAACTAAAATTAATTCCTCATCGCCATAAAATTTCTTTTCATCAGGATTGTTAATACATACAGCATTCACATCTATACCGTTGACAAATTTAGATTCATTATAAAACTTTTTTAGGATATTTCCCTCACCAACAAGTCCTAAATTTAGACTTCGATATTCTGATCGAATATCTGAACTTGAAACACCTTCAGTCCGATCTAAATAAACCACATCACAATATTCATTCAAATAATCAAAATGGCCAACCCAATCAGAGCCAACAGTGAAAATATCTACCCCATAACGTTTAATATCATCAATTTTTTGACCTTCGTACTCTTCAATGATTATCTCATCAGCAAGGCCTGTTGCACGAACAGACTCTATTCTTTCCATTAATGACTGTTTAACATTAATTTTACCACGTTGTTTATCAAAATCATCAGCAGTGACGCCGACAATCAAGTAATCTCCTAAATTTTTAGCTCTTTCCAATAATCTTTGATGTCCATAATGAAATAAATCATATGTCCCGTATGTTATAACTTTAACCATTAGAATAATCCTCTTTTTTGCATGTCTCTTAAAGCGTCAATTAATTTATCATTATCCTCTGGGGTTAAATCACCCATATGCCCCACTCTAAAAATCATGGATTTAGAAAGGTCATCACGAGCAGTACTTACCCAAATGTCATATTCATTTTTCAAAACTTCAACTAAATTAGTTTCAATAATTTCATTAGAGTGTACGGTTGTTACTGCATTTGATAAGCACGGACATTTAATTTCAAATGGGAATTCTTTGATTTTTGCTCTAAAATCATTTGCCAAATCAGAAATTCTTTTAATTTCTGTATCAATTCCACCATCATCTTTAAGTTGATTTAATCTTGCATTAATCTGTAATAAAATAGTTATTGCAGGAGTGTAAGGAGTTTGTCCACGAATCCCGTTAATCAACATATCATTTAAATCAAAATACATTGATTTGCATTTAGTACTTTCAACTCTTTTAATCGCTGCTTCGGATAATGTAATGATAGAAATTCCAGGAGGGCAAGCAAGTGCCTTTTGAGAACCAGTAATCACAACATCTACATTCTGTTCGACCATATTTAAGGGGTCAGCTAAAAATGAACTGACCGCATCAACAACCAATAAAAGATTATTTTCCTTACAAAACTTGCTAATCATGTCCAAATCATAATAAACTCCAGAACTGGTTTCACAAATATTTACTAAAAATGCTGTAAACTCTTTATTATTGTATTCATCCAACATTTCTTGAGTTAGGCAATGTCCAAATTGAATATCAAGTGATTCGCAAGGAATTTCATGAAGTTCACACAAATCAACGAATCTTTGACCAAAACCTCCACCATTGACAACTAAAACATTATCATCTTTATTGAATACATTCATTACAGTAGCTTCCATACCTGCAGTTCCAGATCCGGTTAAAAATATAACTCTAGACTTTTCATCGGCTCCTAAAAGCTCCTTCATCAAACGTTCATTCTCAAGAGTAACTTGGGAAAATTCAGGAGTTCTGAAGTACGGAGTCTGTTGAGCACCTATTTCTATAATCAAATCACTACTCATTACGGGTCCCAATGCAAAATTTAACATAAATATCAAATCCAATAAAAGTTATTATAATAATGATATGTTTATTAGCAATTAAATAATTTATGATTAATAAATTACCTTAGAAAAAATATATTTGTGCATTAATAATAATTTAATAGTAAAAAAAATATATAGTAAAAATATGGTTAATTCAAAAAGATATGATGATGAAACACTAAAACATTTACAAAAAGTTCAAAAAATGATGTTATCTGATTTTATTAAAATTTGCGAAGAAAATGATATATTATACTTTCTAATTGGTGGTAGTTTGCTTGGAGCAGTTAGACATGAAGGATTTATACCATGGGACGATGATATTGATGTCATAATGTTTAGGAAAGACTTCAAAAAATTGGACACAATCATGCAACATAATAAAAATGACAAATATGCTCTTTTCAATGTTTTAAATGAAAAAGATTACCATCATACTTGGCCACAATTCCGATTAAAAGGTACTGTTTTAAAAGATTGGTGGGCTGATCAAGTAGATTATACTCCAAACATTTATATTGATATTTTTATCATGGACAACATTCCCAAAAATAAATTTAAAAGATTTATCCATAGATGGTCCTGTTTTACACTTAATCAATTAACAATCCATTCATTCATCAAATTTAAAAATTCATCAAAATTAAAGGAAATTATTCAAAAATTTATATATTACTTTATAAAAATACTTCCTGTTTCCAGATACTCTATTAAAAAAAAATGTATAGAATCCTATGAAAAATATGAAAACATTGACTGTGGAGAATATTGTGATTTTCCATCTATGCATTTTATGCCTATTTATAATAAAAACGATTTTTTACCTTTGAAAAAGGCAAAATTTGAAGACCTTACTGTGAATATTCCTAATAACTATGATAAAATATTAACTAGATTATATGGAAATTATATTGAATTACCGCCAGAAGATAAAAGATTCCGCCCCGCACCGGAAAAAATTGATTTTGGTAAATATTAATAAGTTTTTTAAAAAAAATACATCTTACATACATGATTCCTATTCAACCATAAACCATTTATTATTTTAAAAAAAAGATTACTAATATTTAAATAATTTTAAAAATAAAAAAATAATCAATTATAAAAAAATAATAAGTGATTTTATGAATTATGTAATAATTTTAGCCGCAGGGTTTGGAACTAGAATAAAAAATCTTGATATTCCAAAACAATATTACGAAATTAACGGCATCCCAATAATTATGTATACCATCAAAAAATTTATGGATGTAAATCGTTTTGACAACATCTATCTCACTGTAGATGCAAATTATAAAGATTTAATGACCCAACTATTAAAGAAACATATTGAAAATTACGAACAAATCACCCTAGTTGAGGGTGGAGCGGAGCGTATAGATTCAATCTGTAATGCAATTGCTCAAATCGAAAAAGAAAACATTACCGATGATGACATAATTGTTGTTCAAGATGGAGTTAGGCCATTTGTAAGTGAAGAGATAATTTTAAACAGTATAGAATGTGCAAAAAAATATGGTACATGTGCCACTTCCCAACCGGTTAATGACACAATTTTCCAATCTGAAGATGGAGACACAGTTGATAACATACCAGTTAGAAGCACACTCTTTTGCGGACAATCCCCTGACGCCTTTAACTTAAGAAAATTTATAGAAATGATTAATGGCCTTAGTGAAGAACAAAAGAGAAAAATTACTGGAACTTCTGATATATGTTTATTCTATAATATACCAATTAAGATGATAAAAGGAAGTAATCTGAATTTTAAAATCACCACGGATTCTGATTTGAGAATAGCTGAATTATTACTGAAAGATATGGAATTTTAATATTTATTTTGTGAAAACATGATATTCAATAACATAATCAATGAAGATTTACAACAAATCATAGATGAAAACAATGGATTGGAAGAATTATACGGAAAAACCGTAATGGTTACAGGAGCATCTGGACTGATTGGAAGTTATCTGATTAATACACTAGTCAAATTAAATGAAGACTATGATGCTAAAATACAAATTATCCCATTACTTCGAAATTTAAATAAATTAGACAAGGAAATTGTAAATAAAAAATATGTTACTCCCGTTGTTCAGGATATTATCCAACCAATAACCTATGATGGAAATGTGGATTATGTTATTCATGCAGCTAGTCCTGCAAGCCCACCATTAATGAGAGAAAAACCTGTTGAAACAAATTTAGCAAATACTGTAGGAACAGCAAATGCCCTGCTATTTGCAAAGGAACATAATACAGAAAAATTCTTATTCATATCATCAAGGGAAGTCTATGGTCAAAATATTTCAGACAAAAAATATTTCAAAGAAGATGACTTAGGCATAATTAATCAATTAATCCCTAGAAATTCCTATGCTGAAAGTAAAAAAGCAGCAGAAAATATGTGTTTAGGATTTAATGAAGAATATGGATTAGATACAAAAATCATTAGGTTAGGACAGACTTTTGGTCCTGGAATGAACATCAATGGTGGAATGGTTCATACTGAATTCATTAAAATGTTGCTTAATAACGAGGACATCGTATTGAAAAGCGACGGATCTTCTCCAAGAACCTACACTTATATCAGTGATGCCATTAGTGCAATGTTTAAAATTATGTTAGAAAGCACAGCCATCGTCTATAATGCAGTAAATAATGAAAATGAAATCACAATTAAAGAATTGGCTGAAATGATAGTCAGTTTATATCCTGAAACTAATTCCAAAGTGGTTTTTGACATTGAAGAAGAAAAAGAAGGATATGACTATGCCACTTTTAAATTTTGTTTAATTTCTTCTGAAAGAATTAGGGAAGAACTGAAATGGAATCCAAAATATTCCATTGAGGAAGGATTTAAAAGAGCAATTGATTTTTTAAAAATGACCGAATAAGTGATTGTTGTGAATTATAAAGTCAGTGTAATAATACCGGTTTATAATGCAGAGGAAAATCTTGAAAATGCAATTAAATCTGTTATTAATCAAACCATAGGATTCGAAAATATAGAATTAATTTTAATAGATGATAATTCAACAGACAATTCCAGAAATATAATAAAATCATATCAGAAAAAATATCCGAATAATATAGTTCCCTATTATTCAGATGCAAATCATGGTTTTCCTGGATACGGCAGAAATGTCGGTTTAAAACTTGCAAGCAGCAATTACATAATGTTTTTGGACAATGATGATGAATATAAAGAAGACATTTGTGAAAAATTATATGAAACCATCACATCCAAGGATGTGGATTACGTAGGATGCAATAAAATCACTGTTGATTCCATAAGTGAAATCAAACAACATCTTACATACAAAAATGGAACGGAATATGATGATTATGTGCTTATCGAAAATGATGACATCCTCTTTTTTGACAGTACTGCCGTCTGGAGCAAAATATTCAAAAAAGAAATAATAACCAAAAACAATATTAAATTTTTAGAGGACACACACGCCGATGATTTAGCATTTACATTGGATTACACTTTAAAAATTAAGGATATGATTTTTTTAAAAAATTATCATGGAATATACTGGAAGGTATACGATGATTCACTTTCACATACCGTATCAACAAACTACATGGACCGATTATTATATACCTACAATTATATGTACAATAGCTTAAAAAATGCGAATAAAGAAGAATATGTTAATCATTATATGGTCGGTAAGATTTCATATGCAATATTGCAATGTTCTTATTTAGACTCAAGTAATGAAGAATTTAATAAGATTTTAGATGATTTAAGAACCTTTGAAAAGAAAATTAATTATGATATAAATTTAGAATCAAAATGGCAGGATATAATCAATTATTTCATTTTAAATAAACAATATGACATAGCTAAGATACTATTAAAATCACTCCAAAAACTTAGGAAAATAACAATTTTAAGAAAAATAACTAGAAATATGAAAGAATAAATCCATAAATTTCTAAAAAAGATTCATATGTTATTCTGATACTCTCTTTAAGTGATAAACACTTGAACAATCTATTAAATCAAACACCTATTTAAAACAGCCAATTGGTTTCTATTCCCCGTCTAGAATTAATTATGCTACAATTATTTCTTTTTTCATAATCCATTAACATATAGAAAAATGATCATCATGAAAACATGATGATTCCATGTACGATAATTAACATAATCTAGTACTGCAATATCTCTTTAATCCAAGAATTGACTGACTATTAAACTTTACAATTTTTAATAACCTACATATTCATTATCGAAAAATATTAAGAAGGAAGGAATTGTTAAAAATATATCCTAAAACCCTTGAAATTAGTATAGCAATAGTATAATGCTGATTAACAACAAAATAATTTAAAAAATTGGAATTAAAACTTTTTAATTTCATTATATCCAATTTTTTCTCTAGATTATTTAAATCTATAAAAAATTCCTTTCTTATTTTATTAGGTATGCTTGGTGCGAGAGTATAAGCAATCCACAATAACAAATTAACTTCAGGATTTAAAAGTAATTTTTTATTAGGTGCTCCATACTCATCCATTAAATCACTAAAATAATATATTGATTTTTCTCTAGATTTGAACATTTTTTCGTTTCTAATATTAGTAATTGAACGTTTTTCTTTAGTATCTCGCAGTTTATTATGATAACTCCAATATTTAATAAAAACTATCTTTTTAGCATTAAACAATGATTTTAATGAAAAATAACCATCTTCACCAAGTTCTTTATGACATTCTATATTATGCTTTAAAACAAATTCTTTATTATATATACAAGCACTCATACCAGACCATTGGAAATATTTGTACCATTCTCTAATATTTTCCCCATTAGTAAAAGTAAATTCTTTAGTTTCATTTAAATATTTGTGTGAAGATTTTGTAAAGTTATCACCTCTTACAGATAGCCATCCAGAAAACACATAATCAGCACCGGTCTCAACAATTTTGTTGTAAAATATTTCACATGCATCTGTTTCATATTCATCATCTGCATCTAAAAACATTAGATATTTAGAGGTAGCATGTTTTATTCCAATATTCCTCGGAATACCGGCAACACCATTATTTTTAGGTAAAAAAATTCCTTTAATATTAGAATATTTTTTTTCATACTCTTTAATTACATCCCTGGTAGTGTCTGTGGAACAATCGTCAACAATAATTAATTCAATATTTTCAAATCCTATTGTTTGATTCATAATAGAATTGATTGCATCACTTAAACAGTCTTCACAATTAAATGCTGGAATTATCATTGTTAAAAAATACATTTTATTACCTAACCAATAAAGTCTTTTATTTATATTTTATCAAAAAACATATTTTATCTTTATTATATCTTCTATTTGATACATTTATAAATATTATTATTTGACAATTGAATATAAGATTTATCATTTAATAATAATATCCTAAGCAAAAAAACAATAATGAAAAAAAATAAACCAAAAGTCATGAAAATTTCTAAATTTACATATTGGCAATCTAATAAACAACATTTTATATAACGGATGATAAATTTAATATAATCTAAAAAAAATTTAAAAAATAATCAAATGACATCACGGTAAAATATGAGCAAAATACAAACAATATTTAAAAATATGAGTTGGTTATTAATATCCCAAGTAGTAGCAAGCATTTGCGCTTTTATTTGGACAGTATTAATAGCCAGATATCTTGGAGTTAGCGATTATGGTATTTTAGGATTTGCTATTTCAATATCTGGAATACTTGCAATTACTGTTGACTTAGGAATAAGCGGCCATATTGTTCGACATATTGCAACTGAATACAGCGTTGCTCCTAAATATCTGGGAAATGCAATACCCCTTAAGTCAGTTTTTGCAGTTGGAACATTTGTTTTAACATTAATAATTTTAATACTTTTGAATTCAAATGAATTGACAATCACTGTTACATTACTTTTCACAATTGAAATGATTATTAAATCATTTATAGGTTTATTTAATGGAACTTTTCAAGCATTTGAAGAAGGAAAATATCAAGGTATTGGAAATACATTATTAAACTCAATATTGCTAGTTTTTATTTTGATTTCAATTTTTACAGATTTGGGAATCTTCGGAATTGCAATTTCCTATATCCTTGCCAATGTCATCACATTAGTTTACGAATATTATGTTTTAAATAAACATATTACCCGTCCAAAATATGAGCTGGACATATCATTTTGCAAGGCCATAACATTAGCATCCATTCCTTTTGCAATTGGAGGAATACTATATAATATTTATTACTCTATTGATGTTGTTATGCTTACAAATCTGGTTGGAAGTTATCCTACTGGAATATATAATGCAACATATAAATTAATTTCAGTTTTAACATTATTTTACTCAGTTTACGGAGCAGTTTTTTTCCCTATAATGAGTAAATTTTATAAAGATGATGAAAAATTACTTCTCATAAGTTTTGAGAAATCAGTGAAATATTTAATGTTAGTAATGATTCCAATTGCCGTTGCAACCATGTTTTATTCATTGGATATAATCCAATTAATTTATGGTCATGAATATGATGCTGCATCATCAGTATTGTCCATTTTAATTTGGACAGTTTGCTTATTATTTGTAAATGGTGCATGCAATAACTTACTACTCGCATCCCACAAAGAGACAACTACATTAAAAGTTTATGGAATTGCAGCGGCATTTAATATTGTTTTAAACTTTTTCATGATTCCACATTTTTCCGCAGAGGGTGCCGCAATAACAACAGTATTAAGCGACTTTTTAATTCTAATCATTTTCGCATATGTAATGTATAAAATGGGTCACAGACCAAATAGAAAACTATACTTTGATGTTTTAAAAATAATAGCTGGATCAGCAGTTTTGGGAATTGCACTATACTTCTTAAACCTAAACATGTGGGTAGCTCTTCCAGTTGGAATTATCATTTATCTTGCAGCCCTGTATCTAATTAGATTCTTTGATGATGATGACAAATACATAGTTAAAGAAATTTTAGGTAAAAATTAACTTAAAGATATAATGAAAACTTTATTCACCCCACTTTTAAAATTAAATGTTTAATATTAAAATATATCAAAGAAAATTAAGTAATATATAAGTGATTATTATGAAAATTGCAACAATTTTAGGAACACGACCTGAAATCATTAAAATGGCTCCAATTATTGATGAAATTAAAGAAAACAATATTGACCAGATAATTATACATACCGGCCAACATTATGATCAGGAAATGTCAGATAATTTTTTTAGAGACCTTGAAATTCAAACCCCTGATTATAACATTCATGTAGGTTCAGGAACTCATGGAAAGCAAACCGGACATATGATGGAAGGTATTGAAAAAATATTGCTAAAAGAAAAACCTGACATTGTCCTTGTTC
Source organism: Methanosphaera stadtmanae (assembly GCA_015062805.1). Lineage (GTDB taxonomy): Archaea > Methanobacteriota > Methanobacteria > Methanobacteriales > Methanobacteriaceae > Methanosphaera > Methanosphaera stadtmanae_C. Next base: position 2,871 of record SUTQ01000026.1, on the reverse strand, counting down.
AAGGAGATACTAATGCAGTGCTTTCAGGAGCACTAGTTTGTAGCAAATTGCATATTGCAGTAGGGCATGTTGAAGCGGGACTCAGGTCATTTGACATGACAATGCCTGAAGAAATCAACAGAAGAGTTGCAGATATTTGCTCTTCAATGTACTTTATTCCAACTGAAAACTCCGCAATCAACTTATTAGCCGAAGGATTTTCAAGAAAAAACCTGATAATAACCGGAAACACTGTTGTTGATGCATGCTTTAGACATTTGGAAATAGCTAAAAAACGAGGTTTTGAAGAGAAATCACTTAAAGACTTAAATATAAATGATATGGACAATATTTTGACATTGACGATGCATAGGGCAGAAAATGTGGATAACAAAGAAAGAGTTAAAAGCATCATTGAAGCATTAAAGGAATTACAAGATATGAATATTATTTTTCCAATACATCCAAGAACAAAAAACATGCTTGAAAAATTCGGATTATTTGATGAGTTAAATAAACTTGACCACATCCATATCATAAAGCCAATTGGATATCTGGATTTCCTTCTTTTAACTTCAAAATCCACATTGATACTGACAGATTCCGGAGGCCTGCAAGAAGAGGCAATCACCCTGAATGTACCTGCACTAACCTTAAGATACAATACCGAAAGACCGGAGACCGTAACCGCCGGAGGAAATATTTTGGTCGGATCAAATAAGCATACAATCTTGAAAAATACGAATAGGATACTGAATGATGAAAAATTTGCAGAAAAAATGAAAAATGCACCAAACCCATATGGCAAAGGAAATGCAGCCAAAAAGACTGTTAATTCAATAAAAAAATACTATGATAAAGGTCTTTTAAACATTAATGCACCTGAAGAGATAATGAATTCGTTTACAAGAAAAATGAGTCAAATTACTGAGGACATTACTGTTGATGAGTTTGAGTCCTTTGAAAATGCATTAATACATATGGTCTTTGATGGAGAGGAAATGATATTTCCTAAAGATGAATTAAACCTGAAAGGAATGACAATAATTTACGATAAATATGACATTTAATTGTCATATATTCTTTTATTAGATTACTTAACCTAACATGGCAACCTCTTAATAATAACTTAATAAAATCTTAATAACCCCTAAACAATATCTTAATAAAAACTTATGCAAAATCATCCAACACATATTTTCTATTCAGATTATTCGATGATGATGACAAATACGTAATTAAAGAGATTTTAGGAAAAAATTAGTGAGAATATGACAGCTAAAAAAGAGAGAATATTTTACTACGATGCTTTAAGGGCATTCGCTATTATTGCAGTCATAATATGTCACGTGGACATGTTTTTCGGCCCGCTAACAAGCCAGACTCAAGTAATCGCACAGATGACTTTCCATGACATCGGAAGGATTGGTGTACCTATTTTTCTAATGATCAGCGGTGCTCTTCTCCTGAACAGGGACTATCCTGATTTGAGGCAGTTCCTTAAAAAACGTTTTGCAAGAATCATCTATCCGTTCATCTTTTGGATAATCCTGATTTTAGGCCAATTATACCTTTATCATTACTATCCGTCATACCTTTGGAAAGTGTTTATAGGTGAGCCTTCAATCACATGGTATTTCTGGACACTGATTGGAATCTATCTCTTCATTCCTGTGATAAACTCATTCATCAAGGAATACGGGGAGAAGGGAATCAAGTACTTCCTGGCGATATGGTTCATCACAATGGTTCTCAAGACATTCAATTCATACCCGTTATGGCAATACTTTGACCTAAACATGTTTGCGGGATACATCGGATATCCGATCCTCGGATACTGGCTTTCAACCAAAAAGTTCAACATGAGCGACGCAAAGGTGTGCATCATGGGTCTTGTCACATTAATCATATCCCTAAGCGTGTTCGTTTACCTGAACTATCTCGGAAGCGACTGGATCAGTCTGATTTATCAAAACATTCCTATAATCTTCATGGGATCCGGACTGTTCCTGTTTGTAGAATATCTGGATAAGCTTCACAAGTTCGATTCAATTAAAAATAACTTCATCGGCAAGGCAATAATCTCATTGAGTGTGTGCAGCTACGGAATGTACTTCTCACATGTTCTGGTGGTGAAATTCCTGTCAGACTACAATCCTCACACTCACCTGATGTTTCCGGTGATGTTTGTGCTCATAATATTCCTGTCCTGGCTGATGCCGTACATTTTAAGCAAGATTCCTTATGTCAAGACAATCAGTGGAGTTTAAGCTCCACATTCTATTTTTTTTAAGCAGAAAATAATTTATTTTGAAAATATTGTTACTAAAAAGAGATAAGGTAAAAAGTAATTTAAGGAGTCAAACTTGATGAAAATGATACTATGAGAATAAAATTAAAGTGTTGTGAATTTGACCCCTAAACTTTATAGATTGATTTACATCTATTTAATATACGCACCATATTTTTAATGCGTTAATATTATTTTAAGATTTATATATAAAATATATTTCTATTTGAACATATGGTGAAATTGGGTCTGAGGAAATTTGAAAAAGTAACGAAAAATTAAAAATGACAATACCAAAGATATCCTAATAAACAAGTAATAACATGAAAAGTTTATTACATTAGGAATTTTAAATAATAAATGAAGAAAATTCAAACAACAAACATTTAACAGATAAATTGAAGTGAAATTATGAAAGCAATTATTCCAGCAGCAGGATTAGGAACCAGGTTCCTTCCCGCAACTAAAGCTCAACCAAAGGAAATGTTACCAGTCTATGACAAGCCAACCATCCAGTATGTTGTCGAAGAGGCAGTGGCTTCAGGAATCAATGACATCATCATAGTCACAGGAAGACACAAAAGATCCATTGAAGACCATTT